>DASTSH010000187.1:0-9274 GCA_035760785.1 Gemmatimonadaceae bacterium
CCCGCGTCCCGCGTCCCGCGATTCCCGAGTCCCGCATCCCGCGCCCGCCCGCCTCGCGGCATCGCGCCGCGCCGGATACTATTCGCGCCGCATCGCGTCCCGCGGCTGGTCGCCGGGGGACGATCGGAAGATCCCATGACACGAGGGGAGCGACGCATGATCAGTCGGGTCTGGCATGGATGGACGAGCCGCGAGAACGCGGACGCGTACGAGCGGCTGTTGCTCGGGACCATCCTGCCGGGGATCGAGCGGCGCGGCATCGCCGGCTACCACGGCGCGCACCTCTTCCGGCGCGATCTCGGGAGCGAGGTGGAGTTCATCACCACCATGTACTTCGACTCCCTCGACGGGGTGAAGGCGTTCGCCGGCGAGGATTGGGAGCACGGCGTGGTCCCCGATGCGGCGCGCGCGCTCCTCGCGCGCTTCGACGATCGCTCGCAGCACTACCAGATCCTGCTCGCGCCGGGCGGCGCCCGCGCCTAGCATGTCCGGCGTCGCCGAGCATTACGAGGCGCTCCTCGCCGAGCGGTACAGTTGGATGTTCGGCGACTTCGAGGCGCGGGTCGCCGCGCAGCGGAGTCTCCTCCAGCGGTTGGGCGTCCCCGCCCCTGGTCCTTCCTCCGGCCGCCGCGCGCTCGACCTCGGTGCCGGCTCGGGGTTCCAGTCGCTCGCGCTCGCGGAGATGGGATATCGCGTGACCGCCGTGGACACGAGCCGCCGCCTGCTCGCGGAGCTCGAGGCGCGGCGCGGAGCGCTGCCCATCGAGGTGGTGCACGCGGACATGCTGGATGTGCTCGATGTGCCGGCGGTGGCGGCGGCGCGCGAAGCCGGCGGCTACGATGTGGCCGTCTGCATGGGGGACACGCTCACGCACCTCGCCGCTCGCGGCGAGGTGCGGCGACTTTTCAGGAGCGTGCGCGCATCGCTCGCGCCGCGCGGGCTGTTCGTGCTCACCTTCCGCGACTACACGCGGCCGCTCGCGGGGCTCGATCGCTTCATCCCCGTGCGGGCCACCGACGACGCGATCATGACCTGCGTGCTCGAGTACGAGCCCGATCACGTGATCGTGCACGACCTGCTGCACGAGCGCACGGAGCGCGGGTGGGAGCTCCGCAAGAGCGCCTACCGCAAGCTGCGGCTCGCTCCCGCGTGGACCGCGGGTGCGCTCGCGGATGCGGGGTTCGGCATCGAGCACCAGAGCGAGGAGAGCGGCATCTGCGGCATCGTGGCGCGCGCGGCGGCGAGCTGATCGACGTCGTGGTGATCGGCGGGGGGCAGGCCGGGCTCGCTGCCGGCTACTACCTCCGCCGCACCAGCCGGTCGTGGGTGATCCTCGACGAGGGTGATGCGCCCGGCGGCGCCTGGCGGCACACGTGGGACTCGCTCCACCTCTTCTCTCCGGCACGCTGGAGCACCCTTCCCGGCTTTCTCTTCCGCGCCGACGGCCGCGACGAGTACCCGTCGCGCGACGAGGTGGTCGCCTATCTGACGGATTACGAGCGGCGCTACGCGCTCCCCGTCCAGCGCCCCGTCCACGTGCACGCCGTGGAGCGCGACGGCGAGCGACTCGCGGTCCGAACCGACCACGCCCTCTGGCGCGCCCGCGCCGTGATCAGCGCCGCGGGAACGTGGAGCGATCCGCTGGTGCCCGACCTCCCCGGGCGTGGCGACTTCGGCGGCCTCCAGCTGCATTCGGCCGACTACCGCGTGCCCGCGCCGTTCGTCAGGCGGCGCGTGGTCGTGGTGGGGGCGGGGAACTCCGCCGCCCAGATCGTGGCCGAGCTCTCGCGCACGTCGCGCGTCACCTGGGCCACGCGCGAGCCGCCGCGCTTTCTCCCCGACGACGTGGACGGACGTACGCTCTTCGAGCGGGCGACGGCGCGCTACCAGGCGATGCGCGAGGGACGCCCCGCCCCGCCGCCGGCGGGTGGCCTCGGCGACATCGTCATGGTTCCCCCCGTGCGCGAGGCGTGCGAGCGCGGCGCCCTCGAAGCGGTGCCGATGTTCGCCCGCATGACGCACGACGGCGTGGTGTGGCCCGACGGACGGGAGGAGCACGTCGATGTCATCGTGTGGTGCACCGGCTTCCGCCCCGCGCTCGCCCACCTCGACCCGCTCGGGCTGCGCGATGCTTCCGGACGGATCGCCGTAGTGGAAACGCGTGCCGTGAGCGAGCCGCGACTCTGGCTGGTGGGGTACGGCGAATGGACGGGGTTCGCCTCCGCCACGCTGATCGGCGTCGGCCGGTCGGCGCGCGCGACGGTGGAGGAGGTGGACGCGGCACTCTGACCGGCCGCGAGTGCACGAGTCCGCCACTTCCTCCCTCCGCGTGGCACCCCCCTTGCGCACGTCGCCTGCGACAAGTGCAGGGGTGTCTCATGTCCGCACAGAAGAAGAAGGGCTCCGGCTCCTCTGCCGGAGACGAGCGTCGTGCCACGTCCCGCTCATCCGGTGCGCGCGGTAAGTCCGCCTCGGGTGGCAAGTCCGCGTCGCCCGGCCGGTCCGCATCGGGCGGCAAGTCCGGCACGCGCGGTACATCCGGCACGCGCGGTACGTCCACCACGACGCGGGGCACGTCCACCACGCGCGGTGCGTCCTCCACGCGTGGCGGGAGCGCGCGCCGCGGCGGGTTCGGCGACGACCAGGGAACGCGCATCGGCTCCCCCACGCCCACCGAGCGCCGCAAGGCCGGCCCGAGCACGCGCCCCGTGGACGAAGGGTTGGAGGGGTCGATCCTCAACGACGAGGAGTGATGCGCCGCCTCCTGGCAGTGCTCCTCACGCTTCCCATCCCCGCGGCGGCTCTCGCGCAGGATGGCAACAGCGCGCTGAGGAAGAGCGACCTGGTGCGCTTTCTCACCGGGACCACGTACTCCAAGAGCGAGATCGCGGCGATCGTGCGGCGGAGCTGCCTCGCGTTCGTCCCCTCGGAGCGTGACCGGAGCGACCTGCGCGAGCTCGGAGCCACGCCGGGGATCTTCCGCGAGATCGACGCGTGCGTGAGCAACGGCAACCGGCCGGCATCCGCGAGGCAGCCGGCCACGCCGGCCAGGCCGCTCGACGTCACCGCGACGAACGCCACCGTCTCGGCGATCGCCGGGACGGTGGCGTCGTTCACCGTGCGCGTCGCTCGCGCGGGCGATCCGCGTCGCGGCGCGCGGCTCGTGCTGCGCGGCACGGCGGCGATCCCCGGCGGCGCCGGCGACGACATCGCCGCCGTCACCGACGCGCGCGGGCGCGCCACCTTCAACGTCCCCGCCGGCACGCGCGTGGGCACGTATCACCTGACCATCGGCTCGCTGGACGGCGTCCCGCTGCGCGGGGGCGGCGAGCTCGTGCTCGAGACGATCCCCGCCGCCCCGTCCACCGCCACGCTCGATCCACCGGCGCTCTCCATCAGCGCCACCGACCAGGGGACGCGCGACGTCCGCGTGACGGTGTCGGACGCGTACGGCAACCCGATCCCGAGCCGCACGGTGCAGCTCCGCCCCCCGCCGCGCGAGGGACTCGCGCCGATCACCCGGGAGACGGACGCGAAGGGATCCGCGCTGTTCACCGTCCCCGTGCGCCCGCTCCGGAACGGCGACTCGCTCGCGGTGGTCGTCGGCAATCGGCAGGTCGCCACGCTGCGCGCCACCACCGCCCCCGCCGTGGCCGCGGCGAACGTGGCCGGCGGACGCGCCGCGGGGCTCATGCTCGAGGCCGCGCGCCTCGCCGCGACGGGGAAGCACGCCCAGGCGGAGACGGTGTACGACAGCGTCCTCGCGATCGACCCGAACATCCTCGCCGCGCGCCTCGGCCGCGCCTACGTGCGCTCGTGGCAGCGCAAGGACAGTCTCGCGCGGCAGGACTTCCAGACCGTGCTGCGCGCGGACTCGGCGAACGTGTCCGCGCTCACCGGGCTCGGCTACAACTACGCGTGGAGCGGCGCGTGGGATGATGCCGAGACGCGCTTCCGCCAGGCGCTGAGCATCGCGCCATCGAGCATCGATGCCGATCGCGGGCTCGCCTACGTGGCGCTCTGGCGCGGCGATGCGCGCGAGGCGGTGCGCCGCTTCCAGAGCGTGGCCGAGCGCCACCCGCACGATGCCGAGACGCAGGTGGGGCTCGGGCAGGCGGAGCTCAAGGCGGCGAATCCCGTGCGCGCACGCGCCGCGTTCCAGCGCGCGCTCTCGCTCGAGCCCGGGCGCGCCGACGCGCGCGACGGCCTGGCCGCCACGCGCGCGGTCACCCGCCCGCCGGTGGAGCTGAGCCTGTGGGGGGGCTACACCTCGTTCTCCAACGCATCCGACATCCCGACCACCGGCGGCGGCACCAGCGGCATCGGCGTGCGCTTCGCCGAGGCCGCGTACTGGCCCACGCCCACCGTGCGCGTGTGGCTCCAGTACGAGAACGGCCTCTCGCTCGACAACGTCGCCTTCGTGCGCGCGGGGAAGACCGCGCCGTCGTTCTACCTCGGCGGCTTCATGAACTACGGCGACGGCCGCTACACCTCGCGCCTCGAGGCCGGCTACCGCAAGCTCCCCGGCGGCATCGACCAGGGCATGGTGCGCGGCGAGCAGGTGATCAATCTCCAGCCCTCGGGCACCGTGAAGCTCGGCGGGTGGGTCGGGCCACGCAGCGACCACCACACCGAGTGGCTCGGCTACGGCGCGTTCGGCTGGCAGGTGACTCCGCGCCTGCGCGTGGAGCCCACGATCTTCTATTCGCGCAGCGGCGTCCCCGGTGAGAGCGAGCGCCGCTTGCTGCTGTACGGAGAGTACGCGTTCGAGAACGGAGTGAAGGTGGGCACCGGCATCGCCGGCGGTATTGCCACGCCCGCGAGCGTCCCGTCACTCCTCCCCGTCGATCCCCTCGCCGCAACCCAGGAGAACCAGAAGCTGTGGGATGCCTTCCTGATCGCCGAGGCGCCGTTCGGCGTCCATCGCGCGCACCTGCTCCTCCGGCACCAGCAGATTCTGCACTCGACCGGCCTCACCGTCGTCGCACTCGGCTTCACGCTCGGCCTCGGCTACTAGCTCCACCCATGAACCCCGAGCGTCCGCGGTCGGCCATGTACGTGTCGATCTTCGGTGCGTGGGCGCTCGTGGTGCTCTGGTTCCATCCCCGGCTCGCGCAACTCCTCCAGCTCGCGCACGGCCCGGTGGGCACCGCGGCGCTCGGGTTCTTCATCGTGTTCACCGAGCTGGCGTGGCTGTACGGCCTCTACAACATCGGCGTGGTCGTGTTCGCGCAGGCGTACCGGATGCGCGGGCGGCCCACGCCTCCAGCGCCGCTCGCCGGGCCCGAGCCGGCGGTGGCCGTGCTGTACACCACCTGCAACGACTTCGTGGAGGAGAGCGCCGCGTCGTGCGTGGCGCAGCGTTACCCCTCGTTCACCGTCTACCTGCTCGACGACAGCACCGATCCCGCGTACCGGGCGCGCGTGGATGCGTTCGCCGCGCTCCACCCCGACCGCGTGCGCGTGGTGCGGCGCGG
Organism: Gemmatimonadaceae bacterium; assembly: GCA_035760785.1. GTDB lineage: Bacteria > Gemmatimonadota > Gemmatimonadetes > Gemmatimonadales > Gemmatimonadaceae > JADGGM01. The sequence continues at coordinate 5,478 of DASTSH010000187.1, forward strand.
CTCGCGGCGCGGCTTCAAGGCGGGGAACCTCAACCACGCCCTCGCGCACGCCGCCACGCGCGAGCCGCTGTTCGCGCTCGTGGATGCCGACGAGGTGCTGCCGAGCGACTTTCTCGCGCGGATGGTGCCGCGGCTCATGGAGCACGAGCGTCGCGGCTTCGTGCAGGCGAACCACGAGTGCACCCCGCGCGACCCCGAGTCCCTCCCCGGCGCGATGGGGGTGGGGATCGACATCCACTGGCGCTGGTACCAGCCGCTGCGCAACCGGTACGGCTTCGTCATGCTCCTCGGGCATGGGGCCGTGCTGCGCCGGCGCGCGTGGGAGGAGGCCGGCGGGTTCCCCGAGATCGTGAGCGAGGACCTCGGCTTCGCGCTCCGCATCCGCGAGAAGGGGTGGCGCGGCTACTTCGAGGAGGGCGTCATCTGCCACGAGGCGTTCCCCGAGACCATCCGCGCGTTCCGCGTGCGGCACATGAAGTGGACGCGCGGCACCTGCGAGTTCCTCTCGCGCGAGTTCCGGCGGTCCATCATGTCGCGGCGCGTGACGCTCGTGGAGAAGCTCGACGTCCTGTTCCCGACGCTCAGCCTCCCGCTCTCGCTCTTCTATTTTCTGTACATCGTGGATGCGAACCTGGTGATCGCCACCATGTTCGGGCACCGTCGCCCGCTGACGGTGACGCTGGGTGCGCACCAGTTCGTGCTCCCGGTGTGGGGGCTCGACACGCACTTCCGCGCGGTGATGAGCGCGGACTTCTTCTTCATCACGCTCGTCACGTTCCTGGCGCCCGTGCTCTGCTTCATCATCGAGCTGGCGCGGCGCCCCGGCGTGCTGTTCCGCTTTCTCTGCCGGAGCAGCATCGTGTACGCCGCGCTCGGGCCGATGTCGTGCGTCGGAGTGATCTCGTATCTCCTCACCGGCCAGGCCAAGTTCCTCGTGACCGGCGAGCGCGGCGACGGCACCATCGCCGTGGAGGAGGAGACGGACGCGGAGCGCGCCGAGCGCCGGGCGCGTGCGGCGCGTGAGGCGCGTGTGGCGAGGCCGGCGCTCCGGCGCTGGTGGGCCCGCGTGCGCGAGAGCACGCGGCGCCTGCTCGTCGGCAGCCACCCCGACCACCCCGTGGTGCAGGCGTTCGAGGTGCTGTGCGGCGTCACCTTCGGCGCCACCTGTCTCGCACTCGTGCAGATCTCCTTCCTCGGCCTGGCGATCGCGTTCGTGCTCCTGCCGGTGATGCACCACGTGTCGTGGGAGCACCCGCTGCTCCGATGGCTGATCTACGTCCCCTTCCTGCTCATCCTCGCCGGCATCTCCATCGGCGGGCTCGGGGTGATGGGAATGCAGCCGGTGTTCTTCGGGTACGGGTTCCACTTCTGAAGTCGCTCACCGCTGCTCGACGCGCTCGAGGGCGAGCCACCCGTCGACGACCGGCGCGCCAACCCGGCCGTGTGCCACGGTCACGCTCACCCCGGCGCCGTGCGCCACGCAGTAGGTGCCGTATTCGTCGATCGGGAGCCGGTACACCCGCCCGCCGTCACCTCGGAAGCAACCCACGGGGCCGTCGAGCGTGATGGTCGGCGGCGGCTCGCCCGGTCGGCGAGTGACGTACTTGAGCCAGAACACCCCATCGTTCGGAAGCGCCCAGTGCACCGTGTCGCCGCGCGCCAGGCGCACCGGCACGGCGACGAGCCGCTGATCGGGGCGCAGCCCCGCGAACGTGTTCACCGGCTCGTGCACGAGCACGCGGATGCGCGCGCCCCGGTCGCCGATCTTCACGACGACCGCGGTCTCGCCGACCGCGCGCGGCCGGATGCTCGCGCCGTCGAGCGCCGCCACCGCGCTGTCCAGCACGCGCGCCTCGCCGCGGAGCTGCATCACCGGGCGGCCGTCGAGCCCGATGGCCTCGAACGGCAGGTGGCGCGCGGGCTCACCCGCCACGAGGCTGATCCAGGTGCTCGCGTCGATCTGCCGCACCGGCCGGCACCGCACCTCGACGTCGGTCGCGATCGGCCCGAGCGAGGCGCGCACCATGGCGTCGCCGCGTTCCGTGCAGGTGACGACGCCGCTCGCGGAGACGGAGACGCGCGCCCCGGACTCCCACCGGTATCGTACGCTGTCCGTCGCGAGCGCGTGCCCGGCCGCGTCGAGCACCCGCACCGGGAGCTGCACGGGGAGCAGGTTGTTGATCACGATCCCATCGGCGGCATCGCCGACGCCGGCGACGAGGCGGGCCGGCGCGCCGTCACGGATCAGCACGGCGGTCACGGCGAGCGTCAGTGCCAGCGCGACCACGGCGCCGCACGCGGCGAGCCGGACCCGCGCCCGCGGGTCGCCCTGCCGGATGGCGCTCAGCACGAAGTGCGGCGCCGAGCGCAGTGTCTCGCACGCGTACCACCACCGGGCAGCGGCGCCGCCGTCGCGGGCGGCGCGGAGCGCGTACTCCTCGGCCAGATCGCCGAGCACCGCCTCCACGAACGAGGGATCGGCGCCGAGGGCGCGCAGCAGATTCTCGGCGGGCGACGCCGGCCGGGACGCGGCGGTCCGGGTGGTCGCCCGGGCGGGAGTTGGCGCGGCTGGAGGTGTGCGCGGCGGTTCCATCAGGCCGGCTCCGGTCGAATGGTGGTCCCCACGCCGGCCCAGATGGACGCGGCGTGCCGCTCGGCCGCGTGAAGCGCGCGCGTGCCGGCGCCGGTGAGCGCGTAATGACGGCGCGAGCGTCCGCCGCGCACCGGCAGCGGCTCGCTCGCGTGCGAGGTCACGAGTCCCTTGTCCTCGAGCCGCTGTAGCGTGGTGTAGATCGCGCCCACCGCGTATTCGCGCCCGGTGCGCTCGGCGAGGTCGCGGCGAATGGCGAGCCCGTATGCTTCGTCGCCGAGCCGGGCCACGGCGAGCAGGATCGTGAGCTCCAGGGAGCCAAGAGATTGGGCCGACATGTCTCCATTTTGTAGTACATATCACGCGACCGCAAGTGCTCCGTCCCGCAACGATGCGGCGATCTCGGGAATCTCCCCGCGCGTCAGGCGGTGCTTCGCCGCCGCGCCGCCCGCTCCTTCCCTCTCATGTCACCACTCGGTGACTTACCTTGCCGATGTCACCGGCCGGTGACATATTTTCTCGATGTCACCGTGCGGTGACTTCACCTGGGAGGGTGCCATGGCGCGAGGGAGCGCGGAAACCAAGGAACGGATCGTCCAGGCGGCCGCACGCCTGCTGGCCAGGGATGGACATCGCGCGGTAGGGATCAACGCCGTCGCCGAGGAGGCGGGCACCGACAAGGTGCTCATCTACCGCTACTTCGGCGGCCTTCCGGGGTTGCTCGGCACCGTCGCGCGCTCGCACCCCCTCTGGCCGTCCGCCGACGCCCTCGTGCGCTCGGCACCGTCACTCGAGCACGCGCTCCACGTGGCGCTCCTCGAGACCGGCCGCGCCATCCGCGAGCGCGCCGTCGCGCGCGAGCTTCTGGTCTGGGAGCTTGCCGAGCGCAATGAGGTGACGGCCGAGTTGGCGGCAGTGCGGGAGCGAGAGACGGAAGCGCTGATCGCCGCCCTCCGCTCCCGCTTCCCCGTCCCCCAGTTCCTCGACCTGCCAGCGCTCTACGCCCTCCTCTCCTCCGCGCTCGCCTATCTCGCCCTCCGCGCCACCGGCGGCGATGGCGACCGCACCTTCACCCTCGCCCCGTCCACCGAGCCGGACTGGCGCCGGATCGAGCGCGCGACGGCGGCGACGGTGCGGGCAGTGGTCGGTGTGATGGGTGATTGCTTGGGGCCTGGGGCGGGGGGCTGGGGGGCGGGGGGATGCGGGG
>DASTSH010000188.1:0-6628 GCA_035760785.1 Gemmatimonadaceae bacterium
GAGAGCGAGGCGCTGATCCGCGACGGGCTGCGCTCGCTCAGGCACGGGCGGACGACGTTCGTGATCGCCCACCGGCTGAGCACGATCGCCAGCGCCGACCAGATCCTCGTCCTCGAGGAGGGGCGCATCGTCGAGCGCGGCACGCAGCGCGAGCTGCTCGCGCTCGGTGGCCGTTATGCGCAGCTCTACGAGAAGCAGTACGGTCTGGAGCACGACCGCTTCGTGAATCCCGGGGAGGAGCTCACGGCCGAGCCCACTCCGAACGCCGAGCCGCTCCCGAAGATCCGGCTGGGGAGCGACAGGAATCTCTGACGGCGCGGGACGCGGGACGCGGGGCGCGGTTCGCGGGGCGCGGGACGCAGGACGCAGGACGCGGGGCGCGGAACGCTGGCTGGTCGGGAGGGGTCGCGGGCCACGGTGCGTGTTCCAGCCGGCGCGCGGCGCGTCACCTTCGCTGCTCCCGCACCCCGCGTCCCGCACCCCGCGTCCTTCCCGCGCCCCGCGCCCCGCGTCCTTCCCGCTTCCCGCTTCCCGCGTCATCTTCACTCATCGACTCACCGACCGACTGCATACATGCCCGCCTATTTCGAGATCCGGAAATCGCGCATCCAGGGACGCGGCGCGTTCGCGCTGCGCCGCATTCGTAAGGGGACGCGCCTCATCGAGTACATCGGCGAGCGCATCTCCCACGACATCGCCGATCGCCGCTACGACGACGACACGATGAAGCGACACCACACCTTCCTCTTCACGCTCGACGACGACACGGTGGTCGATGCGGCGGTGGGGGGGAACGAGGCGCGCTTCATCAACCACTCCTGCGACCCGAACTGCGAGGCGGTGATCGAGGACGGCCACATCTACATCGAGGCGATCCGCACGATCCAGGAAGGGGAGGAGCTGGTGTACGACTACCAGTACGAGCGCGCGGAGGACGCCGACGAGACGGACGAGGCGCGCTATCCCTGCCACTGCGGCGCGCCGAACTGCCGCGGCACGATCCTCGCGCCGGCCAAGCGCGCGAAGCGTGGAGCGGCGAGCGGGAAGAAGAAAAAGGGTGGTGCGCGGAAGGGGACGAAGAAGAAGGCGGGTAGGTAGTAGGAGGGGGTGTAGGACCTGGTGGCTGGACCACCAAAGGACGCGTGTGGCGTGTGGGGAACTGACGGGTGTAGATGCTGGGTAGAGCGCGTGTAGGCTCGGCTGTAGAGAGAGTCCACCTACACACGAACCTGCACGCGCCGTACCTACGCCCTCTGCCCGTCAGTCTCCCACACGCCACACGCGTTGTTCGGTGTTCCAGCCACCAGGTCCCATCCCCTATCAATGGCATGCCTCCTCCGTTCAAGGACTACTTCTCCAAACAAGCCGCCTCCTACGCCGACTATCGCCCCACGTATCCCGCGGAGCTGTTCGCGTGGCTCGCGTCGGCGGCGCCGGGGCGGGAGGCGGCGTGGGACTGCGGCACTGGGAACGGTCAGGCGGCCGTCGGGCTCGCGGAGCACTTCGCGGTGGTGGAGGCCACCGATCCCAGCGCGGCCCAGCTCGCGCACGCGGCGCCGCACCCGCGGGTGCGCTACCGGCGCGCGCGTGGCGAGGAGTCGGGGCTCGCCGATCGATCGGTGGACGTGGTCACGGTGGCGCAGGCGCTGCACTGGCTCGACCTCCCCGCGTTCTGGCGCGAGGTGCGACGCGTGAGTCGCGCGGACGGGGTCGTGGCGGCGTGGGGATACGATCTGGTGCGTGTCGCGCCGGCGGTGGACGAGGTGGTGGAGCGGTTCTACCACGACACGCTGCGGGGCTACTGGGCGCCCGAGCGCCGATTGATCGACGACCACTTCCAGTCGATCGACTTCCCGTTCCCCGAGCTCGACGTGCCGCCATTCGACATGCGCGGGCGTTGGACGCGCGAACAGCTCGTGGGCTACCTGCGCACGTGGTCGGCCGTGCGGACGTACGTGGACCGCGAGGGACGCGACCCGGTGAGCGACGTGGAGCGGGAGCTCGCGCGCGTGTGGCCCGACCCCGCGGACGCGCGCCCCGTGCGCTGGCCGCTGTTCGTGCGCGCGGGGCGGGTGGAGCGCGCGCAGCGCGCGGGCTGACGAGCGTCGGGGGCGGTCAGCGCCCCCGGTCGTCGCCCACGCGCCCGCGGAACTTCGCCACCGCGTCCGTGTCGGTGCGCCCGTTGCCGAGCCGGTACTGGTAGCGCCCCTGCGCGATGGGGGCCAGCTTCACCGTCACCCAGTCGCCGCGCCTCCACTGCACGGTGCTCGTACGGTCGGGGAGAAACACTTCCCATTCCGTGCCATCCTGGAGGGTGATGAAGGTGCCGTCGTCCGCCACATCCACGATGCGGAGCCCGGGGACGACGCTCCGGTAGAAGCGCGGGCGAAAGGCGCGAGGGTGGTCGCCGCTCGTGTCTCCGCGCACCGTCGTGTCGGGCGCGCGTGCCGTGGCGGTGTCCACGTTCTGCGCCCGCGCCGCCGCGAGTGGCGAGAGCAGCGCCATCGCCGCCACGATCGAGCCGATCATCAATCCTCTCATCGTTCGTCCCTCCGAGCTGGCCGGATCGGGCCGGCCCCCCGTTGTCAGGCTGCGCGATCGGCGTTGCTGCACGAGCGGTGCCGCCTCGAATCGAGCTGATGCCGGAGGCGCCCGTGGGGCTTCGGGAGGCGGCGCGACGCCCAGGGCGTCAGATGTTCCCCTGGCGCGCGGACGAGCTCGGCTGTAACATGACGTGCGAGAGGTGGCTTGTTTTTTCGCAGCGGTGTTACTTTTTTTTCCAGGTACCCCATGACCGCGTCAGGCGCCGCCGCACGACTCGGCTCAGTGGTCCCTCCCGCTCGTCTCGCCCGGAACGTCCCCTTCCCGGGAGCTTCCCGCAGTATGCATCCCATGTCTCCACGCCGTCGCTTCGCGGCCATGGCCGCCACCGCCCTGCTGCTCGGTACCACCCTCGCCCGGAGCGCCGCGGCGCAGGTGTGCGAGTGCAAGTTTCCGGAGTCCAACGAGAACGGAAGGGTGGCGGGTGCGCTGGGTGGTGGCATGTTCGCGGGACTCCTCGCCGCCGTGCTCCACGTGAAGCACCAGCGCGAGGCCGCCGGCACCCCCGGCATGGGACCGGTCGGCCCCGGCGCGTCCGCCGAAGCGACGCCGCCGATCGCCCCCGCCGTCGTCGCCGCGATCGATCCGGCGCCCGCGGAGCGCAACGACCCGTGGCGCCGCGAGGGAGAGCTGGCCGGCACCGACGCCGGCGATCGGCCGGCCCGTCCGGCCAGTCCCGAGCCGATGCTCTCCTCCAACGAGGCTCGCCGCGAGGGACTCGTCCCGCCGAAGACCGCCACGCTCTATCCCGCGCTGGCGATGATCGGCGTGGGCTCGCTGCTGCTCGGGCTGTTCATGCTCCGCGAGCGCTCCGGACGACGGCGGTGGCGCTGACCATCGCCTGACGATGGCGATGGCGCCGCTCGCGAAGTGCGCAGCGGACGGCGCCGGTCAGCGATAGTCGTGCCCCCGCACCCCATCCGCTCCCACGTCGATCCGCAGCTCCCGGAACGACTCCCCCCGCAGGTTCACCACCCGCTGCTCCACCTGTAGCGTGCCGCGCACGAGCAGCAGCGGCGCGCGCGAGATGAGCAGCGCCTGCCGCTCGAAGCGCTTCGGCGTCACCACCACGTTCACCAGCCCCGTCTCGTCCTCGAGCGTGAGGAAGGCGAACCCCTTCGCCGTCGGGGGGCGCTGCCGGCAGATCACGAGGCCGGCCACCGCCACTCCGCGCTCGCCGTCGCGCATCGCGAGCACCTCGCGCGCCGTGCGCACGCCGTTGGGGGCGAGCAGCGCGCGCAGGTGGCGCATGGGATGGCCGTGGAGCGACACACCGGTCATGCGATAGTCCGCGGCGGTGACCTCGAGCGGTGACAGCGCGGGGATGCTCGCCGGCACATCCAGCGTGTGATGCACCGGGGCGAGTGGACCGGCCTCGCCGCGCAGCTCCTCGAGCATCCGCCAGATCGCCGCGCGCCGCCGGCGCGCATCGGGCTCGTCGGGGACGAGCGCGTCGAGCGCTCCCGCCTCGGCGAGCGCGCGGAGCGCGCGGCGGTCGAGTCCCGAGCGGTGCACCACGTCGCCGATCGACTGGAACGTCCCCCCGGTGCGCAGCGCCTCCTCCAGCCGCTCCCTCGCGCGCGCACCCAGCCCCTTCACCATCCGCAGCCCCAATCGCACCGCCGGCGCCCCCGCCGCGCCGCGCTGCGCCTCCCGCGCTCCCCGCGCTTCCCGCGCTCCGGGCTCCGCGTCCGGCTCCAGCGTGCAGTCGTACGCCGACCGCGTCACGTCCACGCCGAGCACCCGCACGCCGTGGCGGCGCGCATCCTCGATGAGCGTCCCCGGCGAGTAGAATCCCATCGGCTGCGCGTTGAGGATCGCGGCGGTGAACTCGGGGGCGTAGTAGTGCTTGAGGAACGCGCTCGCGTAGACCAGGAGCGCGAAGCTCGCGGCGTGGCTCTCGGGGAAGCCGTAGTCGGCGAAGGCGTTGATCTGGCCGTAGATCCGGCGGGCCGTGTCCTCGTCGATCCCGTTCCGCCGCATCCCCTCGATCATCTTCTCGCAGATCGCCGCCATCCGCTCGCGGCTCCGCTTGTGCCCCATCGCGCGGCGCAGCGCATCCGCTTCCCCCGGCGTGAATCCCGCGGCGGCGATCGCCACCTGCATTCCCTGCTCCTGGAAGAGCGGCACGCCGAGCGTGCGCGCGAGGATCGGCTCGAGCGAGGGGTGCGGATACGTCACCGCCTCCTCGCCGGCGCGCCGCCGGAGGTACGGGTGCACCATCTCTCCCTGGATCGGCCCCGGGCGGATGAGCGCGACCTCGACCACGAGGTCGTAGAAGCAGCGCGGCTTCAGGCGCGGCAGCGTGATCATCTGCGCGCGGCTCTCCACCTGGAAGATGCCGATCGTGTCGGCGCGACAGAGGTCGTCGTACACCGCCTGGTCGGCGTAGTCGAGATCACCAAGGTCGATGGTGTGCCCACGCGTCGCGCGGACGTACCGGAGGCAGTCCTGGATGAGCGTGAGCATCCCGAGCCCGAGGAGGTCGATCTTGACGAGTCCCATGGCGTCGATGTCGTCCTTGTCCCACTGCACCACCGTGCGTCCATCCATCGCCGCGGGCTCGATGGGGACCACGGTGGAGAGCGGCTCCTCGGTGAGCACGAAGCCGCCCACGTGGATGGACCGGTGCCGCGGCACGTGCCGCAGCTCGCGCACGATCCGCGGGAGGAGGCGGACGCGGAGATCCGATGGATCGAGACCTGCGAGGGGCGCGGGGTGCGGGGCGCGGGGCGCGCGACCCTCGCCCTCCCGCGTCCCGCGCCCCGCGTCCCGCGCCCCGCCATCGGCGAGCATCGCGAGGTCGTTGGCCTGTTCGACGCTGAACCCCAGCACGCGCGCCGTGTCGCGCACGGCGCTGCGGCCGCGGTAGCTGATCTGCTCGCACACCATCGCCGCGTGCTCGCGCCCGTACCGCTCGTACACGTACTGCAGCACCTTCTCGCGGTCGCGGTGGGCGAAGTCGATGTCGATGTCGGGCGCCTCGTGGCGCTCCTCGCTGAGGAAGCGCTCGAAGAGGAGCCCGAGCTTGATCGGATCGACGGCGGTGATGCCGAGGCAGAAGCAGACGGCGGAGTTCGCGGCCGAGCCGCGTCCCTGGCAGAGCACTCCTTCGCGGCGCGCGAAGCGGACGATGTCCCACACGATGAGGAAGTAGCCGGCGAGCCCGAGGCGGCGGATCACCGCGAGCTCGTGCGCGATCTGCCGGTCGTGCCGCTCGGTGCGGCGCGCGCCCCACCGCTCGTGCGCGCCGCGCTCCACGAGGCGCGCGAGGTACTCGTCGGGGCCGACGCCCGGGGGGAGAGGGAAGCGGGGGAGGGTGGGGCGCAGCTCGCGCATGCGGAACGCGCACCGCTCGGCGATGGCGAGCGTGGCGCGCACCCCCTCCGGGCGCGACCGCCACCGGCGCCACATCTGCGCGGCGCTCTTGAGGTACCACTCGCCGTTGGGGCGGAGGCGCGTCCCCATCGCGTCGAGCGTCCGCCGGTGGCGGAGCGCGGAGAGGACGTCGTGCACGATGCGCCCGCGCGGCGCGGCGTAGTGGACGTCGTTGGTCACCACCCACGGCACGCCGAGCGTGCGGGCGAGGGCGATGAGGTGCGGCACCATCTCGCGCTCCTCGGCGAGCCCGTGGTCCCAGCACTCGATGGCGATGCGCCGGTCGAAGATGTCGAGCAGCACCGCCGCCGCCCCGCGCGCGCCATCGAGATCGCCGCGCCCCACGAGCGACGGCACCCAGCCGCGCGGGCACCCGGTGAGCGCGAAGAGTCCGCGCGCGTGCCGCGCGAGCAGGTCGAGCGGCACCGCCGGCCGCCCTCGCGGCGCATCCATGCGCGCGCGCGTGACGAGCGTGGAGAGGTTCGCGTAGCCTTCGCGGGACTCGGCGAGGAGCGTCAGGTGATGCGTGGTGGGCTCCGGCGCGCGGTCGGTGGGGCGCGGGGCGCGGGGCGCGGGGTGTGGGGACATGGATTGCGCCGGGACGGCGGCATTCGCCGCCGTCCCGGCGCGTTCCGTACTCGCGCGTCCC
>DASTSH010000189.1:0-3708 GCA_035760785.1 Gemmatimonadaceae bacterium
CGCGCTCAGCCCGAGCAGACGCCACATCGCGGCTTGTCGCCCCTCGTCAGATCCCGATGCGCTTCCGCTGCCGGCGGATCGCCTTCCGGAGGTCCTTGAGCTCGTCCGAGACGGTGTCGTTGATCGCCTCGCGGGCGTAGCTGAGGTAGTCGCGCACCTCGTCCACCACGTCCTCCATGTCGGGCACGCGGTCGGCGAGCTCCTGCCCGCGCTCGCCCATCCATTCCGCGCCGCGCTCGGCGTGCTGGCGGGCCCAGCGGGCCCCGCGCGCGCCGTAGCGCCCCGCCACCGCCGCGCCGGTGCCGGCCACGCGCATCGCCGCTGCCGCCGGGCGCCGGCCGCTCGGCCCGCGGCGGAAGAGCAGCGTCACCATGGAGCCGACGGCGACTCCCATCAGCAGCGCCGTCAGCAGATCGTACTCGTCGCGCGGCGCGAGCGTGTCACGCCGGCTCTCCGCCTCGCGGTCGCGGTCGGATGCGCGGCCCGGGCGCGCGCGGGTCGGACGAGGCTGGGCTGTCTCCATCGTCGATCTCCTCCCTCTCGGGATCATCATCGTACCACGAGGCGCTCCCGACGAGCGCCTCGCGCTGGAAGGTGGTCGCGCCGGTCCGCAGACCGCGGAGCGTGGCGGCGGTGCTCACGAACGCCCCCTCCGCCTCGCGCTGCACCACCTGCAGCAGGGCGTTGAACTCGTTGAGCCGCTGCTCCGAGAGCGCCAGCGCGTGGTTCAGCCGCTGGTTCGCCTCGGCCACCGTGCGGTTCACCTGCTGGATGTCCACCCGGATGGACGTGGTGATGTAGTCGACGTTGTCCGAGATCGTGCTCAGGTGCCGCACGATGGGATTGATGTCGCCGTACACCCGGTCGAGCAGGTCGTTCACCTTCTTGTAGCTCTTCCGGAAGTTCCACGCCGCCGGAACGAGGAACACCGTGAGCACCAGCAGCGCGATGGACATGAGGCTGCGCGCGATGTCGCTCGCCTTCGCCAGTCCGCTGCGCTCGGCCTCCACCATCCGCACGACGGGCGTGTCCTGCGCCGTCGCGGCGATCTGCAGGAGCAGGTCCCCCAGGTGCGTCGTCCACAGGGCAGTCATCGGTCACACTGGTGAGTGGTCCAGCGGGCGACGCCGCCCGGCCGCGGCGCGGCCGGGGGCAGCCCCACCACCCTCGTGCAAAGGCGGGGCCAGCCGGGCGCGGCCGCTGCTCAGCTGTCCTTCTCGAGCTCCGGCGCCAGCCCCACGCAGCGCGTCACCGGCAGGGCGAAGACGATCCCCGCGCCGGGGGTGTCCAGGTCCCCCAGCACGTCCTGGATGAGCGCGATCGCCGAGTCCACCTTGTGATCCTCGATCACGCTGAACACCGTCTGGTTGCGCGGTCGCGAGCGCTCGCCGAGCGCGCGCAGCCCGGCGAAGATCGGCACCTCGTGCGTGAGCACGCGTCCCATCCCCGAGCTGTCGATGATCGTCGCCCCGGTGATCCCCAGCTCGAGGAACCCGGCGAGAATGTCGTCCAGCTTCTCCTCGTGATTGACGACGGCTATCAGCAGCTGCATGCGCTCGCGGATCGCGGGAAAGCGATCATCGTACCCGCGCCCCTGAGGGGTGTCAAGCGCGCCGCCTTGACTTCCGCGCCGGGCGCTGGGCATCGTTCGCGCTCCCCCAGCCCGGATACGCAGGAGACGCATGAGCGCAGTCCAATTCGTCGTCGAGGGCGGGCGTCGCCTCGCCGGCACCATCCGCCCGTCGGGAAACAAGAACGCCGCCCTCCCGATCATCGCCGCGGCGCTCCTCTCGGACCAGCCGGTGACGCTCGAGAACGTCCCGCGCATCCGCGACGTCGAGACGCTGGTGGATCTCGTGCGCACGCTCGGCGCGCACGCCGAGTGGACCTCCCGCAACGCCCTCGCCATCCACGCGAAGGAACTGCACGCGAGCGCGCTCGACCCCGCGCTCTGCGCGCGCATCCGCGCCTCCATCCTTCTCGCCGCGCCCCTCCTCGCGCGCTGCGGCGAGGTGACGCTCCCGCCGCCCGGCGGCGACGTGATCGGCCGGCGGCGCGTGGACACGCACTTCCTCGCGCTCGAGCAGCTCGGGGCGGAGTGGAGCCTCGACCAGGCCTTCCACCTGCGCGCGCGGAAGCTGCGCGGCGCCGACGTCTTCCTCGACGAGCCGAGCGTCACCGCGACCGAGAACGCCATCGTCGCCGCCGTCGCCGCCGAGGGGACGACCGTGCTGCGCAACGCCGCGAGCGAGCCGCACGTGCAGGACCTCGCGCGCTTCCTCGTCGGCCTGGGCGCGCAGATCGAGGGGATCGGCACGAACACCCTCACCATCCAGGGCGGGCGGACGATCGGCGGCGGGAGCCACCAGATCGGCCCCGACCACATCGAGGTCGGCTCCTTCATCGGCCTCGCCGCCGTCACCGACAGCGAGATCCGCATCCAGCAGGCGGGGGTGGAGTACCTGCGCTCCGTGCTCATGGGCTTCGAGCGCCTCGGCGTGGAGTGCCGCATCGACGGCGCCGACCTCGTGGTGCCGGGTGGGCAGCCGAAGCGGATCCGCGAGGACATGGGGGGGCACGTGCCGAAGCTGGAGGACCAGCCCTGGCCGGCGTTCCCCGCGGACCTCATGTCCATCGCGATCGTGACGGCCACGCAGTGCGATGGGCTCATCCTGATGCACGAGAAGATGTTCGAGTCGCGCATGTTCTTCGTGGACAAGCTCATCACCATGGGCGCGCGCATCGTGCTCTGCGACCCGCACCGCGTCATCGTCTCCGGTCCCGCGCAGCTCCGCGGCGCCCGCGTGGAGTCGCCCGACATCCGCGCCGGGATGGCGATGCTGCTCGCCGCCTGCTGCGCGCGCGGCACGAGCGTCATCAACAACGTGGGGCAGATCGAGCGTGGCTACGAGCGCATCGACGAGCGGCTCAACGCGCTCGGCGCCTCGATCACGCGCGTCGAGGAGCGCCGGCACGAGCATGCTGCAGTCGGAGCTCATTGACGACTTCCTCCCCTTCGGCGTCCGCGCCTTCACGACGACGCGCGCCACGGGAAGCTTCAACACGCTCACGCGGGAGCCGGTGGATGAGGTGATGGGGCGGTGGTACGCCCTGCGCGAGGCGCTCCTCTCCATCGCCCCGCGCTTCGCCACCGCCCGCCAGGTGCACGGCGCCACCGTCGTGGAGCACGCGGGGGAGTGGCGCGGCTGGCTGCGCGTGGACGCGGCCGACGGCCACTTCGCTCCCTCGCGCGGCACCGCGATGGCGGTGACCGTGGCCGACTGCGTCCCGGTGTTCATCGCGCACCCCTCGGGCGCGGCGGCGCTCCTCCACTCCGGCTGGCGCGGCACCGCGGAGCGCATCATCGAGCACGGCATCGCCGCCTTCGGCGCGCGCGCCCTCCGGCCGTCCGACCTCCACATCCACCTCGGCCCCGCGATCTGCGGCCGCTGCTACGAGGTGAGTCCCGACGTCTTCGCGCGCCTCACGGGGCGCACCGTGGACCGCCCGACGACGGTGGACCTGCGGGCGCTGCTCGCCGATCACGCGCGGGGCGCCGGTGTTCGCGACATCGCCGTCAGCCCCTTCTGCACGCGCTGCGACAACGACCGCTTCTACTCGCACCGCGCTGGCGACGACGGGCGGCAGCTCGGAGTGCTGGTGGCGGAGGGGTGAGCGTCCGGCGCCCCGGACCGCCCCTCCTTGACT
>DASTSH010000190.1:0-23387 GCA_035760785.1 Gemmatimonadaceae bacterium
CACACGAACCCACACGCGCCGTACCTCCCTCCTCTGCCCGTCAGTTCCCCACACGCCACACGCGTTTCATGGTGGTCTAGCGACTAGGTCCTAGGCCCCCCTACCCCCCGGCAACCTCAACGCGAACACACTTCCCTCTCCCACGCGACTCGACACCTCCAACCTTCCTCCCAGCAACTCCACCAGCGCCCGCGACACGCTGAGGCCGAGACCAGTGCCACCGGCGCGACGCGCCACGTGCTGCTCCACCTGCCAGAACGGCTCGAAGATCCGCTCCAGGTGCTCGGGCGCGATGCCGATGCCGGTGTCGCGCACCTCGATCACCACGTCCTCGGCGCGCTCGTCGCGCGGCTCCGTGCGCGCGGCGAGCGACACCTCGCCACGCTCGGTGAACTTCACCGCGTTCGAGAGCAGGTTCACCAGCACCTGCCGCAGCTTTCCCGCATCGGTCCGGCAGGCGAGCGCGGGATCGGACAGCGAGGAGCGCAGTGCCAGGCCGCGGGCCGCCGCGAGCGGCGCCACGAGCGTGAGCGCCTCGTCGAACACCGCCGCGAGCGGCACCGCCGCCAGGTGCGCCGTCTCGCGCCGCGCCTCGAGCCGCGTGTACGCCAGCAGCTCCTCGATGAGCTGGAGCAGGTGCATCGCGCTCACGCGGATGCGGTCGAGCTGCTGGCGCTGCGGCTCGGTGACGGGGCCGGAGACGCCATCGGCGAGCAGCTCCTCGTAGCCGAGGATGGCGGTGAGCGGCGTGCGCAGCTCGTGGCTCATCACCGCGAGAAAGTCGCTCTTCGCCTGGTTCGCGCGCTCCGCCTCGGCGCGCGCGCGCTGCTCCGCCTCGAACAGCCGGGCGCGCTCCAGCGCCTGCGCGCACTGGTGCCCGAACGCCACGAGCAGCGCGCGCTCGTCATCAGCGAAGGCGCGCTCGTCGGGGAAGTTGAAGCTCACCGTGCCGAGCACCCGCCCCTCGAACTCGAGCGGCACGCCGGCGTAGGCGGAGAGGCCAACGGCGGCGAGGATCGGCGCCACGCGCGGGTAGCGTCGCGCCCACTCGTCGATCGACGCGAGGAACACCGGCTGCCCCGTGCGCACGATGTCGCCCCCCGGCGTCCCCGCGTCCACCGGGTAGCGCATCCACGGGCGCACCGCCTCCTCCGGATACCCCATCCAGCAGAGGACGTGGAACTCCGACCCGTCGTCGCTCAGCAGTCCCACGTCGCCGGCGGTGGCGCCGAGCGCGGGGAGCGCCTGCTCCAGCACCACCGCGCTCACCTCGCGCGCGCTGAGCGCCGACGAGAGCGCGGCGGTGAGCCGCTGGAGGAGCATCGCCTGCGCGGCGGTCCGGCGCGACAGCTCGAGCAGCCGCTGCCGCTCGGCATCCGCCCGCCGGTACGCGCTCACGTCGCGCATGCGCACCAGCAGTCCGTCGCGGAACGGGGTGGCGCACACCTCCAGCCACCGCTCCGGCGGCGCCGCGAGCACCTCGAGCTCCACCGGCGTCCGCGTGCTCATCGCGTCGTGCAGCCGCTCCCACGCCCCCGCGCCGAGCGCGCCGAAGAGCGAGTGGGCACGCGGGCGTCCCACCAGCGCCTCGCGGGCGCGCGCGAAGAGGACGCTCGCCTGACGATTGGCGTGCGTGATGCACCAATCGCGATCCACCACGACCATGGCGTCGGGGAGTCCCTCGAGCAGCTCGGCGACGGCGTCGCCAGGCAGCGGCACGCGCGTGGACGTCGCGTCCAGGCGTGCATCCCGGCTGGCAAGCTGCGATGAGGTCATGCGCGTGGCGAGATGAGGGCGCCCCGGCGGCGGCCGCGACCGGGGTCGACCGCCGAATATATTTCCTCGCGTACCGAAGGCCAGCGCCGGGGGGCGCCGGCCGGACCACCCCACCGAGCGGGAGGGAGCGACGATGATCCGTGAGACCGTGCGTCTGGGTGCGCTCGTGCTGGCGATCGGGGGCGCGCTGGCGGCATGTGGGAGAGGGGAGAAGCCGGCGGCGGACGCCGGGGGCACCACCAGCACCGCGAGCGGGACGCTCGCCGGGTGCGCGCGCGACGATGGAGGGCTGCGGCTCCCCGACGGCTTCTGCGCCACGATCTTCGCCGACTCCGTGGGCGGCGCGCGCCACGTCGCCATCGCCCCGAACGGTGATGTGTTCGTGCAGCTCATCTCCGCGAAGCGCGGCGCCGCGGGCGCGCGCGGCGGGATCCTCGCGCTGCGCGACACGGATCACGACGGCCGCGCCGACACCTCCGCCTCGTTCGGCGAGGCGGGAGGCACCGGGATCGCGCTCGGCGGCGGCTATCTGTACGCCGACGCCCGCACGCGGATCGTGCGCTATCCGCTCCCCGCGGGGAGCCTCGTGCCGTCGGGGGACGCGGAGGCGATCGTCGTCGACCTCCCCACCGGCGGGCACGAGGCGCGCAACTTCGCGCTCGACGGCTCGGGCGCGCTGTACCTGAACGTGGGCTCGGCCACGAACTCGTGCCAGGTGAAGGATCGCGTCACCGGCTCCCCCGGCCACGATCCATGCACCGAGCTCGAGACGCGCGCCGGGATCTGGAAGTTCGACGCCGCGCGCGCCGGGCAGACGCAGCGCACCGGCACCCGGTTCGCCACCGGGATCCGCAACGCGATGGGGCTCGTGGTGAACCCCGCCAACGGCGCGCTCTACGCCACGCAGCACGGGCGCGATCAGCTCTTCCAGAACTGGCCGAAGTACTTCGACGCGCAGCACGGCGCGGAGAACCCCGCGGAGGAGCTGGTGCAGGTGCGGCAGGGGGACGACTTCGGCTGGCCGTACTGCTATTACGACCGCACGGCGAAGCGGCTGGTGCTCGCCCCCGAGTACGGCGGCGACGGACACACGGTGGGGCGCTGCGCGCAGAAGAAGGAGCCGCTGGCGGTGTTCCCCGGACACTGGGCGCCGATGTCCGCGCTCTTCTACACGGGGGAGATGTTCCCCGCGCGCTACCGCGGCGGCGTGTTCATCGCCTTCCACGGCTCGTGGAACCGCGCGCCGGAGCCGCAGGCGGGGTACAGCGTGGTGTTCGTCCCCATGCGCGATGGCAGGCCCTCCGGTCAGTACGAGCCGTTCGCCGACGGCTTCGCCGGAGCGACGAAGAGCCCGAGCGGGGCGGCGCATCGCCCGGTGGGGCTCGCCGTGGCGCCCGACGGCGCGCTGTTCGTGACGGACGACAAGGGGGGACGGATCTGGCGCATCACCTACCAGGGGAGCCGCTGAGCGGGCGCGTCCGGCGCGATTATCTTCCCCTGCCCATGTCGAACACCAACCCGGTCGAGCCCGGCGGACCACTCCGCCGGTGACTCGACTTCACGATCCGTACGCCGCGCTGCGGCACCGCGACTACCGCCTCTTTCTCGCCGGGCGAGCGCTGTTCACGGTCGCCGAGCAGATGCTCGACGTCTCCATCGGGTGGGAGCTGTACGAGCGCACGCACTCGGCGCTGGCGCTCGGCATCGTGGGACTCGTGCTCGTGGTGCCGAGCATCGTGCTCGCGCTCCCCGCCGGGCACACCGCCGACCGCTACGACCGGCGGCGGATCGTGATCGCCGCGCAGGGCGCGTTCATGGCGTGCGCGCTCGCGCTGGCGTGGCTGTCGTTCGCGCGCGGGCCGGTCCCGCTCATCTACGTGTGCCTGCTCGCCGGCGGCGTGGCGCTGGCGTTCGCGCGACCGGCGGCATCCGCGCTCCTGCCGCTGCTCGTGCCGCTCGCCGACTTCCCGAACGCGGTGACGTGGAACAGCAGCGCCTTCCAGGTGGCGGCGGTGGTGGGACCGGCGCTCGGCGGCGCGGTGATCGGGCTCCGGCACGAGGCGGGGCCGGCGTACGTGATCGCGGCCGGGCTCGTGCTGGCGTGCGTCGCGTGCATCGCCCTCCTGCGCGCGCGGCAGGCGACGCGGCCGCGCGAGGAGGTG
The DNA here is from genome assembly GCA_035760785.1 of Gemmatimonadaceae bacterium. Classification (GTDB taxonomy): domain Bacteria; phylum Gemmatimonadota; class Gemmatimonadetes; order Gemmatimonadales; family Gemmatimonadaceae; genus JADGGM01. The sequence continues at coordinate 3,939 of DASTSH010000190.1, forward strand.
ACGGTGCGCACGCTCGCGGCCGGACTCGGGTTCGTGTGGCGCTCCAAGGTGATCCTCGCGGCGCTCACCCTCGACCTGTTCGCCGTGCTGTTCGGCGGCGCCACCACGCTCCTCCCGGTGTTCGCGAAGGACATCCTCCACGTGGGCCCCGTGGGCTTCGGCTGGCTGCGCGCCGCGCCGAGCGTGGGCGCGCTGGCGATGGCCGTGGCCCTCACTCACCGCGCGCCGATGCGCCGCGCCGGGCGCAGCCTGCTGCTCGCGGTGTCGGGATTCGGCGCGGCCACGATCGTGTTCGGGCTCTCCCGCTCGTTCACGCTGTCCATGGTCATGCTGTTCGTGCTCGGCGCGCTCGACAACATCAGCGTCGTCGTGCGCGGGACGCTGGTGCAGGTGCGCACCCCCGACGCCATGCGCGGGCGCGTGTCGGCGGTGAACGGCGTGTTCATCGACACGTCGAACGAGCTCGGCGGGTTCGAGTCCGGGCTCACGGCGGCGATCTTCGGCCCGGTGGTCTCGGTGGTGGGCGGCGGGATCCTCACCATCCTCGTCGTCGCCGGCGTCGCGTGGGCGTGGCCGGAGCTGCGCCGGATGGGGGCGCTGCACGAAGGAGCGCCGTGAGCCCGGCGGCGCGGCGCCCGGCCGCGCCGCTCAGAGCCCGAAGGTGGCGCCGACGGAGAAGATCAGCAGGTTGGTCTGGCTGCGGATGGGCGTGTACGTGATCGAGCCATCGGGGTTGTCCACGATGCTCCCCTCGCGCAGGTAGCGCGCCTCGCCGTTCCCGTGATAGCGCACGCCGAGATCGAGGGAGATCGGCTTCCCCTTGCGCCGCAGCGGGATGTACACGCCGCCGCCGCCGGTCCACGCGAAGGTGGCGTCGTCGAAGTTCGTGGTGTTCGCGAAGTCCTGGTTGTCGCTGATGCCGCTCAGCGACGACTGCGTGAAGAAGTACGCGAGCCCCACGGTGCCGGTGAGGTACGGGCGCAGCGTGCCGGTGGGAAGCATGAGCTGCGGCCCGATGCCGAAGATGGCGATGTTGTTCCGCGTGTGGACGTCCACCTCGATGCGGCAGCCGATGGTGGTGCTGATGCACGCGCGCTTCTTCTCGTTGCCATAGTTGATGAATCCGGCATCGACGCGGAGGCCGAGCACGCCCGACGGATCGAGGCGGACGAGGAGTCCGCTCTGCACCCCCCAGCCGGTGCCGACGTACGACTTGAACTGCCCCTGCGGCACCGCCGCCGCACCGGAGATGCCGAGGTAGACGGTGCTCTGCGTGGTGGTGGGGCGGATCCCCGGTCGGAAGATCTGTCCGGCGGCGGGAGGAGCGGCGAGCGCGAGCGGAAGGAGCGCGCTCAGCACGGCACGCGCGAAGGATGATCGACGGGGCATGGAGGGTCGCGGGTGGGGGGCCCCGACGCTCGGGGCCGCGATGGCCATAGTGTAGAACGGGGTTCCGCATCGCGCCAGCGTGGCGCGCGGCGAACGCGGCGGCCACTACCCGCCGGCCCGCTCACTCCGCAGTTTGCGGCGCATGAGCGAGCCCACGCCCGCCCCCGTTCCTTCCGCATCGCCCCCCGGGCGCCCGAAGCGCCCGATCCGCCTGGTGGCCCCGCTGCTGAACACGCTCACCCGGTGGGCGGAATCGGGGTGGTCGGGCGCGGCGGCGATCACCTGGTCGCTGCTCCAGAGCTCCGTGGTGCCCGGGCCGAGCGACGCGGTGCTCATCCCGCTCGCCGTCGCCGACCCGAAGCGGGCGATCCGGCTCTCGCTCTGGACCGTGGCCGGCTCGGTGCTCGGCGCCCTGGCCGGCTACGGGATCGGCGCGCTGGCGTTCCCGAGCATCGGCATGCCCATGCTCCACTGGCTCGGGGTGACGCCGGAGCGGCTCGCGCAGATCGAGGGGCTGTTCGCGGCGAACGCGCGCTGGTTCGTGGCGGTCGCCTCGCTCCCGCTCCTGTCGTCGAAGGCGGCGGCGGTGGTGGCCGGCGCGTTCGGGATGCCGGTGGCGGAGTTCGCGGCGATCACGCTGCTCGTGCGCGGCGGGCGGTTCATCGTGGAGGGGCTGCTCCTGCGCTTCGCCGGCCATCTCCTGCGGCGGCACCTGCCGCCGGACGCGGGCGCCTGACGATCGAGCGCGGCCGGGGGCGCGTCAGGCGCGCCCGACGAGCATCCGCACGGCGAGGCCGCCGTTGCGCGTGGTCGTCACCGTCTCGAAGCGGACGCCGACGCGCGAATCCAGGCGCGGGTCGGGGGAGAGGAGCGCGACGGTCCACCCCGGCCGGAGGCGGCGGACCACGTTGCCGAGCTGCGCGTACAGGTCGCGGAGCGCGCCCGGCTCCCCCACGCGCACGCCGTACGGGGGATTGGTGACGATCCATCCGTGCTCCGCCGCGGGCGGCTCCATCGCCGAGAGCGCGCGCCGGGAGAGCGCGATGTCACCGGCGACGCCGGCGCGCGCGGCGTTGGCGGCGGCGGCCTCGATCGCCCCCGCATCGCGGTCGGAGGCGACGATGGGAGCGGGGGCGCACGGCAGGATGCGCGCTCTCGCCTCGTCCACGAGCCGCTCCCAGCACGCGGCGTCGAAGCCGGGCCACGTCATGAACGCGAAGCGGCGCGCGAGCCCCGGGGCGATGCGCCGCGCGAGGAGCGCTCCCTCGATGGCGATCGTCCCCGAGCCGCACAGCGGATCCACGAGCGGCGCGGCCGGGTCCCAGCCGCTGGCGGCGAGCAGGGCGGCGGCGAGCGTCTCACGCAGCGGCGCTTTCGCGGTGGCGAGGCGGTAGCCGCGCTGGTGCAGGAGCGCGCCGGACGCATCCACGCTCAGCGTGCACTGGTCGCGCAACAGACGCACGATCACCAGTTGCGCGTTCTCGCCGTCGTCCTCCTCTCCGCCTGCCACCTCGACGCCGAGCGCGCTCCCCATGCGCGCGCGGATGGCGGTGGCCACGCGCTCGGCGACCGCGTCGGAGTGATAGAGGCGCGACTTGCGGCACGTCACGCGCAGCCGCACCGGACGCCCCGGGGAGAGGAACCGCTCCCATGGCTGCTGCGTCGCGCGGCGCTCCAGCTCGCCGAAGGCGCGCGCGCGGAATTCGGCGAGGCGGGCGATCACGCGGCCGGCGGTGCGCAGCCACAGGTTCGCGCGGTAGAGCAGCTCGGCATCGCCGGCGAACGAGACGCCGCCCGGCTCCGTCTCCTCGGGGGCGGCGCCCAGCGCGCGCAGCTCGGCGGCGACGAAGTGCTCGAGCCCCGGCGCGCAGACGGCGAACAGGCGGAGCGCGCCCGCCTCAGCGCCCGGCGCGGCGTGCACGCGTTCCTCCTCCCTGCCGCTTCGCCGCCGGGGTCGCGGAGACGCCATCCACCTCCAGGCTGCGCCAGAGGTACCAGCTCGCGATGGTGCGGTAAGGGGCCCACGGGGCGCCGATGCGCAGCACGCGCGCGGCGGACGGGAGCCCACGCGTGCGGTACGCGCGCTGGATCGCCTTGCGGATGCCGAGGTCCAGCTCGGGGAGCACATCCGGGCGCCCGAGGCGGAACATGAGGAACATCTGCGCGGTCCACTTCCCCACCCCCTTCACGCGCGTGAGCGCGTCCACCACCGCCGCATCCTCGAGCTCGTGCAGCGCGTGGATGGGCACCTCGCCGCTCTGGACGCGTGCGGCGAGGTCCTTCATGTACGCGATCTTCTGGCGCGAGAGCCCCACGGCACGGAGCGTCTCGTCCGGCGTCTCGAGCAGACGCCGGGGCTCCGCCATGGCGCCATCGAAGAGGGCGAGCAGGCGCGAATGGATGGTGAACGCCGCGCTGCCGGAGAGCTGCTGATAGACGATGGAGCGCACCACGGCATCGAAGTGCGTCCCGTCGGCGCGGGCGTCGAACCGGCAGGGCCCCACGCGCGCGATCACCCGCGCCATCGTGGGGTCCACCCGCCGGAGATGGTTGATGGCCTTGCGGTGCATCGCGGGAATCTAACCATCGTCGGATCGCGGCGCCGGGGTCATCGTCGCCGCGCTGGCCCGGCGCGGCGCGCCCGAGCACGTTCCGTGCAGGCCGCCGGGAGGGAGCGAACGGGGGACGTGCATGCATGCGGAGGCGCGTGGCGGATGGCTGGCGGTCTCGATGGGGGGGGTCGCGCTCGCGGCCGGGCTGGCGCTCGGCGCGGGGCGATCTCCATCGGCGGGCATCGCCACGGCCGCCCCCGCTCCGGCCCCGGCCCCGCCCTGGCAGGGCACGGCGCCGAGCGGCACCACGCACGTCTACATGCGCGATGTCGGATTCCACCTCGACGACCAGCTCGTGCTGGACATCGCGTACCTGAAGGGGACGATGCGCCCCCTGCGCCCCGGCTCCCCCATCTTCTTCGACGACAAGAAGAGCTTCGCGATCCACCTCGACGACGCCGTGGTGTCGCTCACCGCCGAGAACATGACCCTGCTGCTCAACCGGTACGTGTTCGGCTACCCGGGCGCGCCGCTGCGGCACCTCAGCGTGACCACCACCGGGAACCGGATCGTGCAGAAGGGAATACTGCACAAGGTGGTGGACATCCCGTTCGAGATCACCGCGGATCTGTCCGTCACGCCGGACGGCCACCTGCGGATCCACCCGGTGGCCACGCGCATCTTCGACGTGGACGGCGCCGGCCTCATGCGGGCGCTGCACCTCACGCTCGAGAAGCTGCTCGACCTGAGCAAGGCAAAGGGGGTGTCGGTGAAAGGGAACGACCTCTTTCTCTCGCCGGACAGCATCGTGCCGCCGCCGACGATCGAGGGGCACGTGACGGGCGTGCGCGTGGCCGGGAACCGGATCGTGCAGATCTTCGGTGACAGCAGCGCGGCGCGCGCGGCGCCGACCGGCGCCCTGACACCGCCGAACGGCGCCGCGGCGCACTACATGTACTACCGGGGCGGCACGCTCCGATTCGGGAAGCTCGTCATGCTCGACGCGGACCTGCAGATCATCGACGCGGACTCGAGCGACACGTTCGACTTCGACATCGACCATTACCTGGTGCAGTTGGTGGCCGGGTACTCGCGCACCACACCGGAGGGAGGACTCGAGGTGCTCATGCCCGACTACGACGACGCCACCAAGATGCTCTCGTCCCGCCGCCCGCTCGCGCCGCCGGCGCTGGGGGGGAGACCATGAGCCGCGCGCTGCGGATCGCCGGCGCCGGCGCGATCGCGCTGCTGGCCGCGTGCAACTCCACGGATGCCACGGGCAACGGCGGCCCCGTGTCCCCGTGCCCCGGCGGCGCATCGCCGCAGGAGGTGTCGCTGGCGGTGGGGCACGTGCGCGTGCTCGGCGACGCCGCCTCGCTCTCGTGCGTGTCGCTCTCCGCGCCCGACGGCGGCGCGGCCACGTACGTGGTGGTCGCGGCGAACGCCGACCCCACCCCGGATGACACGGGGCGGTTCGTGATGGCCGACTCCGCCGCCTCGCTCTCCGCGGCGGTGCACGCGAGCCGGCTCACCGGCGCGGGCGCTCGTCCCGTCGGCGCTCTCGGCGCCGCCGCTGCGCTCGCCGCGCTCGCCGTGCGCGACGACCCGGAGGGGCGCATCCGCGCCATGGAGCGTCGCGTGCTCCCGCTCGGCCGCCCCGCCGGGGCGCGCATCGAGGCATCGGTGCGGGCCGCCACGAGCGCGGCCACCCTCCCCGCGCTCGGCGACACGCTCTCCTTCAAGGTGCCCGACCCGAACGCGGACAACGCGTGCACCACGTTCAGCACCGTGAAGTCCGTGGTGAAGGCCATCGGCCGGCACGGGATCATCGTGCAGGACACCGCCGCCCCGTCCGGCGGCTTCACCTCATCCGATTTCTCCGCCATCGTCCAGGAGTTCGACGACGCCATCTACCCGGCGGACACGGTGCACTTCGGGAGCCCGTCGGACATCGATGGGAACGACCACGTGTACCTGCTGTTCACGCCGAAGGTGAACGCCGCCACGACGCGCGGCGCGAACGGCGTGCTCCAGGGCTTCTTCTTCGGCGGCGATCTCTTCCCGCCCAGCCAGTGCGCGGAGAGCAACCAGGGGGAGCTGTTCTACCTCCTCGTCCCCGACCCACAAGGCAAGTTCAGCGACGCGCGCAGCGCGAGCTCGGTGCGGCAGGACACCCGCGGCACGATCGCGCACGAGTTCCAGCACATGATCAACGAGGGCACGCGCATCGCCGAGAACGTGCCGGGCGAGTCGGTGTGGCTGAACGAGGCGCTGTCGCACTTCGCGGAGGAGCTCGTGGGGCGCGACGAGCACGGATTCGGCGACACGCGCGAGCTGGGCATCGCCGATGTGGCGGACGCGCAGAACAACTTCGCCGACTTCAACGCGTTCTTCGGCAACAACATCGTCCGGCTCCGCGACTTCCTCGCCGATACCGGGACGATCGGCGCCACGAGCGTGCACGCGGACAGCTCGCTCCGGGTGCGCGGCGCCGCGTGGTCGCTGCTGCGCTGGAGCGCGGATCACTTCTCCGGCGGCAACGTGGCGGCGTTCACGCGCGCGCTGGTGGCGGGCCCGGACACGAGCGTGGACAACCTGCTCGCGCGCACCGGCGCGCCGTTCGACACGCTCATGGCCGGTTGGCTCGTGGCGAACTACGCGGACGACGGCGGGATCTCCGGACTCGCCTCGCTGGACACGTACTCGAGCTGGAAGCTGCGCGAGGTGGAGGCGGCGGTGAACAACGGCGTGTTCCCGCTCCAGCCCATCGCGCTCGGCAGCGCGGCGCCGACGACGCGCATCGTGGCGTCGGCGGCGGCGGTGTACTTCGAGGTCGGCGTCGATGCGGGGGGCGCGCGGGTGATCGGCGAGCTGGCGCCCGACGGCGGCGCCGTCACCTTCCCCGGCGCGCGGATGTACGTGCTGCGGGTGCGCTGAGCAGTGCCGCGGCCGCACGGATGTCGCGCCGGAACTCGCGCTCCGCCTGCGCGCGCCGCTCCGGCGGCGCGCGCAGCACGGCGGAGGGGTGCACGGTGGCGATCACCGCCTCGGCGACGTCGGTGGGGATCGCCTTGCCGCGCTCCCGCGTCACGCGGAACTGCTTGCCGAGCAGCGCCTGCGCGGCGGTGGCGCCGAGGCAGACGATCACGCGCGGCCGCACGACCGCGATCTCCGCATCGAGCCACGGATGGCACGCGCGGATCTCCAGGTCGTTCGGCTTCTTGTGAATGCGCCGCTTCCCGCGCTCGCCGCGCTCCCACTTGAAGTGCTTCACCGCGTTGGTGACGTACACCGCCGAGCGCTCGATCCCCGCCTCCTCGAGCGCGGCGTCGAGTAGCCGCCCTGACGGCCCCACGAAGGGACGCCCCTCGCGGTCCTCCTGATCGCCCGGCTGCTCGCCCACGAACATCATCCGCGCGTCGGCCGGCCCCTCGCCGAACACGGTCTGCGTGCCGACCGCCCACAGGTCGCAGCCGTGGCAGCGCGCCGCCGCTTCGCGCAGGCGCGGGAGCGTGGGGCGCGGCGGGATGAAGTCCGCCGCGGATCCCGTCCAGGACACCGGGCTCGGCGCGGCGGGGGATGGCCCGTCCGCGGCGGACCGCCGGCGCGTCGTTGCTCGCCCGGCCGGGCGTGCGTCCTTCCGCCGTGCGGTCTTCCGGCGTGCCCCCGTGCCATCGGCCGGCGATCCTCGACTACCCATGCGCATGGCTCCGCTTCAAGTTCCGGGAACGCAGCTCGCCCCCCCCGGCCAGCGGGCAATCGTCATGCCCCCGCTGGCGCGCTGCCGGCCGAGGCCCGCTCCGAGCCGACCGGGACGGAGCGGGTCGATTCCCGAGTCCCGATTCCCGAGTCCCGAGCCGTCCCATGCGCGCCCTCGCCCGCTACTTCCTTCGTGGTCTCGTCGTCTCGGCGCCGGTGGCGCTCACGCTGTACGTGTGCTGGGCGGTGTTCGAGCGGTTGGACCGCTGGCTCGGGCTCCCGGTGCCCGGCGCCGGGTTCGTGCTCACCCTCGCGCTCATCACGCTCGTGGGCTTTCTCGCCTCCAACCTCGTCACGCGCGGGGTGGTGGCGGGGATCGAGCGCGCGATGCAGCACCTCCCCTTCGTCAGGCTCCTCTACACGTCCACGAAGGACCTGCTGAACGCGTTCGTGGGAGAGCAGCGCCGGTTCGACCGGCCGGTGGCGGTCACGCTCTTCCCCGGGACGCGCGCGAAGGCGCTCGGCTTCGTGACCGCCGACGCGCTCGAGCAGCTCGGGCTCGCGGGCTACGTGGCGGTCTACCTGCCGCAGTCGTACAACTTCGCCGGCTCGCTGCTCCTGTTCCCCGCCGACCAGGTGGAGCCGCTCGCGGCCGAGAGTGCCGAAGTGCTGGCGTTCATCGTCTCCGGCGGGGTGTCGGGGGGCAGCCGGGGCGCGGCCGCGCCCCGGCCGGCGGCGCCCCGCTCCCTGGGAAGCTGAACCGCCCCCCCGCGCGGCGTGACGCCCTGATGTATATTGGAGTCCTATACATTGATCGGTCCCGGGCCGAGCCACGACCGGGGACCGAGGTTTCCGACGAGCCGTGTCCGGCCGCCGCGCCGGGCGCGGCTCGTGCATCCCATGAACCGTAGATCCGCCGAGCCCCGGCGCGCGTCCACGGACTGCCGCCCGGGCTCATAATGGACGATAGAGAGACTGACGATATGCCTGACCACGACGCCCTGCGCGCCGCCACGACCGACGGATTGCCGGTTGCACCGTCGCTCGGACCGGCGCTGGACGCCGCGCACATCCCGCATCAACGCACAGAGAACAGGCACCGCATCGTCCTGATCAGCGGCGTCGCGATCCTCGTCGCCTTCGGCGCCGGCTTCATCGCGATCGCGCTCACCAGGCTCATCGGGCTGATCACCAACCTGACGTTCTACGGGCGCGTCGACACCTCGCTCGTCTCCCCGGCCGGGCACCACCTCGGGGTCTTGGTCATCTTCATCCCGGTCATCGGCGGCCTCGTCATCGGCTTCATGGCCCGGTTCTGGTCCCCCGGCATCCGGGGCGACGGGATTCCCGAGGCGATGGAGCAGGTCCTGTACAACCAGAGCCGCATCTCCCCGGAATTGACGCTGCTCAAGCCGCTCTCGGCCGCGATCGTGATCGGCACCGGCGGCCCGTTCGGGGCGGAGGGACCGATCATCGCCACGGGTGGCGCCCTCGGCTCCCTCACCGGGCAGCTCATGAAGATCACCGCGGACGAGCGGAAGATCCTGCTCGCCGCCGGTGCCGCCGCCGGGATGGCAGCCATCTTCGGTACGCCGGTGGCCGGCGTGCTCCTCGCCATCGAGCTGCTCCTCTTCGAGTATCGCGCCCGCTCCCTCGTCCCGGTGGCGCTCGCCGCCGCGACCGCCACCGGCGTGCGGATGGCGTTCTACGGCTCGGCGCCGTTGTTCCCGATGCCGGACATCGCCCAACCCGGCGGCGGCGCACTGGCGGCGTACATCCTCCTCGGCGGGGTCGTGGGCGTCGGCGCCGTGTACGTCACCAAGTCCGTGTACGCGATCGAGGACTGGTTCCACAACCTCCCCATCCACTGGATGTGGTGGCCGGCGATCGGCGGGCTCGTGGTGGGCGTCATCGGCTACTTCGCCCCGCACACCATGGGGCCGGGCTACGACAACATCGAGCACATCCTCGCCGGCAACATCGTGGGGTGGGCGCTGCTCTTCCTCGTGGTCATGAAGTTCCTGTCGTGGACGATCGCCCTCGGCAGCGGCACCTCCGGGGGAACGCTGGCGCCGTTGTTCACCCTCGGCGGCGGCCTCGGCTCGGTGCTCGGCGCCCTCATCGTCTCGATCGCGCCGGCGCTGGGGGTGGACATCCGCATCGCGGCGCTCGTCGGGATGGCTTCCATCTTCGCCGGCGCATCCCGCGCGCTCCTCTCGTCGGTGATCTTCGCCTTCGAGGTCACGCACCAGCCGATGGGGCTGCTCCCGCTGCTCGGCGGCTGCAGCGCGGCGTACCTCGCGTCGCTCCTCCTCATGCGCCACACCATCAACACCGAGAAGCTCGCGCGGCGCGGCGCCAAGGTGGACGTCGAGTACGCCGTCGACTTCCTGGCGCAGGTGCTGGTGAAGGAGATCGCGACGCCGGACGTGGTGGCGCTCAAGGCCGACGATGCGGTGGAGGACGTGCGCGACTGGCTGGCGTCGCGCGATCCGGAGTCGCTCCACCAGGGCTTCCCCGTCGTGGACGACGCGGGGAACCTGCTGGGGGTGGTGACGCGGCGCAACCTGCTCAACCTGGAGCTCGACTTCGACACGTACGTACGCGACCTGCTCACGCGGCCGCCGGTGGTGATCTACGACACCAACACCGCGCGCGAGGCGGCCGACCACATGGTGCGCGAGCAGGTGGGGCGCCTCCCGGTGGTCAAGCGCGAGGAGCCGACGAAGGTGGTGGGGATCGTGACCCGCAGCGATCTGCTCGCCGCGCACGCGCGGCGTCTCGCCGCGGAGCAGCGCTACAGCCGGCAGCTCGCGCTGGCCCTGCCGCGCACGATCTTCCGCCGCGGCGCCGGCATCGGCGTGCACCTGCGCGACGGCGTCGAGCAGCCGAGGACGTCTCCCGAGGTGGAGAGTGAGAGCGCGGCCGCCGCGCCGTCCAGCCGCTCCACGGACTGAGCCACCATGACGTGATCCATCGAGACGCCGCGCGTCCCGATGAATGCACGGGGCGGGGCGCGATGCGGCGCTCCGCCCCGTGTTGCACGAGGCCGCCCGCCGGCCCATCCTGAACGATGATGTGCAGCACACTGGAATCGTCCACGCTCGGCGCGCCGTGCGCGGCCGGCGCCGTGGCATCGCCCTCGCGCCGGCGATGAGCCGCGCTCCCAGACTCCCGCGCCGCGCCGATCGCTTCGGGCGCCCCGTCGCCGTGCTCGCGCCCCCGCTGCTCGTGGCCGCGGTGGGACTGCTCGCGCTGCTCGCGCTGCGGCAGGTCTCCCTCACGCGACAGAGCGTGGACCGCGCGCACCGCGTGGTGGAATCCTCCTCCCGCGTGCTCGTGCGGCTCCTCGATGCGGAGACCGGCCAGCGCGGCTACCTGCTCACCGGCGACGAGAAGTACCTGGCGCCCTACGACAGCGCGCGCGCGCAGATCCCGCTCGCGTTCGCGCGCCTGCGCGACGCCGTGTCCGACGATCCCGCGCAGCGGCTCCGGGTGGACAGCCTGAGCGTGCTCGCCGTCGCCAAGCTCGCGGAGCTGCGCGCGACGATCGACCTCCGCCACGCCGGCCGCGCCGCCGACGCGCTCAGCACGGTCCACACCGACCGCGGCAGCGTCGTGATGAACGACGTGCGCCGCCTGGTCGCCGACATCGCCGGCGCCGCCGAGCGGCAGCTCGCCGTGGGCGCGGCGGCGGAGCGCCACTCCGCCGAGCGCAGCAGCGTCCTGCTCGCGATCGTCACCGCGCTCGCCGTCCTCGTCTCGCTCTGGATCAATCTGGTGGTCTCCCGCGAGTCCACCGCCCGTGCCGTGGCACTGGCCGAGCGGCAGCAGGCGCTGTCCGAGCGGCAGCTGTTGCTCGAGCGGGAGCGCGCCGCGCGCCGGGAGGCGGAGGTCGCCAACGAGGCGAAGTCGCAATTCCTCACCACCATGTCGCACGAGCTGCGCACGCCGCTCAACGCCATCGCCGGCTACGTGGACCTGATGCTGCTGGGGATCCGCGGCGACCTGAACGCGGAGCAGCGGGAGGACCTCCGCCGCATCAAGCGCGCGGGGCAGCATCTGCTCGCGCTCATCAACGACATCCTGAACTACGCGCGGCTGGAGGCGGGGCAGGTGGAGCTGCGCCTCGACGAGGTGGCGCTCGACGAGACGCTCGCCGGTCTCGAGGCGCTGATCGCGCCGCAGGTGCGCCTGCGGGGGCTGGCGTTCCGCTACGATCCATGCGCGGCGATGCCGCGCGTGCGCGCCGATCGCGAGAAGCTGCAGCAGGTGCTTCTCAACCTGCTCACGAACGCGATCAAGTTCACGGACAGCGGCGGCAGCATCACCATGGCCTGTCACGTGGTGGACGGCACCGCGCGGATCGCGATCGCGGACACGGGGCGCGGCGTCCCGCCCGACCGGCTCACGACCATCTTCGAGCCGTTCGTCCAGATCGACCGGCACCGCACGCAGGAGAGCCAGCAGGGGCTCGGGCTCGGGCTGGCGATCAGCCGCGATCTCGCCCGTGCCATGGGGGGCGACATCAGCGTCGTGAGCACGCTGGGCGCGGGCTCCACCTTCACGGTGTCCGTCCCCCTCGCGGGCTCGGGGTGAGCCCGGGCGACGGCCGAGCGCGCCCGGCGGCGAGAATCGCCGGGCGCGCTCGGCCGTCACGTCGGACTACTCGAGCGCGGCGTCGAGGTCGATCTTCACGTTCCCCTGGAACGCCGCCGAGACCGGGCACCCGGTCTTCGTGGCCTCGGCGATCTTCATGAACGTGTCGCGATCCACGTTGGGGACCTTCGCCCGTACCGTGAGCTGCATGGTGGTGATCTTGAACCCCTCTCCCACCTTGTCGATCGTGCACGCGGCCCGCGTCTCGATGCGCGTGGGAGGCGTGCCGTTCCGCTCGAGCCCGAGACTGAGCGCCATGCTGTAGCAGGCGGCCTCCGCCGCCGCGAGCAGCTCCTCGGGGTTCGTGCCCGGCTCGTTCCCGAACCGCGTCCCGAACGAGTACGCGCCCCCGATCTTCCCGCTCGCTCCGTTGAAGCTCCCCTTCCCCGTCTGCAGACCGCCTTCCCAGACGGCGCTCGCGTTTCGTGTCGGCATCCTCGGCTCCTTGGTAGGTGAACAGGTTCTCTGCGAGGCCCGTACGGCGCCCCCACACATCTTAACGGGTCGGGCGCGGCGGCGGCGCGCGATCCGCTCTCGAAGGTCGCTATATTTGGGAGAGAGGTGTTTTCCCGATGAAACGTACATTGTTGCTCCTCCTGCGCGGCCTCACGCTGCGCTGCCCCAATTGCGGCGGTGGCGGGCTGTTCGCGACCTGGTTCAGGCTGAAGCCGGCGTGCCCCACCTGCGGGCTGCCGCTCGACCGCGAGGAGGGCGAAGACTATTTCCTGGGCGGCATGATGTTCAACATCGTGCTCTCCGAGCTCGTGTACGCCGCCTGCATCGTGGCGTGGATCATGGCCACGTGGCCCGATCCGCCGTGGGATCTGCTGGAGTACGTGGGCGTGCCGTTCATGATCGTCGCCCCGATCCTGTTCTATCCGCTGTCGAAGACCATCTGGCTGGCCTTCGATGTGCTGTTCCGCCCGGTGCGGCCGGAGGAGCTCCGTCCCACCGGCCGGCGCGCCTGAGCGCGCCGGCCGGCCGTCTCCACCCCATCGACATGACCGACGAGATCACGAAGGCGCTCCCGCCGAGCATCGATCGCGTGCTGCGCTACTTCCGCGCCCTCGGGCGCGAGGAGAAGATGCAGGCGCTCGTGTCGTACGCGAAGAAGCTCGAGCCGCTGCCGCCGCGCTACTCGGCGATCGACCGCACGAACTTCACCGTCCCGGAGTGCCAGACCCGGGTGGACATCTTTCCCGAATATCACGACGGCAAGCTCCACTTCTACGCCGACGTGAACGTGCGGCAGTCGCCGACCATCGCCGCGTTCCTGGCGATCCTCTTCTCCGCGGTGAACGATCAGCCGCCGACGACCACGCTCGCGATCCCCGAGGACATGGCGCGCACGATGATGGAGAACATCGGACTCGGCGCGCGCGAGTCGGGGCTGAACGCGATGGTGCACCGGCTCAAGAGCTACGCGCGCTCGATCGCGCGCGCCAACGGCTGACGCATGCTGCGCCGGACCCAGCCGCAGCGCGTCCCCGGCGTGCCGCTGGGCGCACCGCCGCCGAACACCGAGCAGGATCTCGAGCAGCGGCTCGCCGAGCCCACGCCCGGTGTGCTCGAGGCGCTCCGCGCCGTGCCGGGGGACATCATCGTGCTCGGCGCGGCGGGGAAGATGGGGCCGTCGCTCGCGCGCATGGCTCGCCGCGCGCTCGATGCGCTCGGCCGTTCCGACCGTGTGATCGCCGCGTCGCGCTTCTCCTCCCCGGAGAGCGAGCACCGGCTGCGCGCGTCGAACATCGAGACCATCCGCTGTGATCTCACCGACCGTGAGGCGGTAGGCCGCCTCCCCGATGCGCCCAACGTGCTCTTCCTCGCCGGACAGAAGTTCGGGACCAGCGGCGCGCCGGCGGAGACGTGGGCGATGAACACCATCGTCCCGCACCACGCCGCCGAGCGCTACGCGAGCTCGCGCATCGTGGCGTTCTCCACCGGGAACGTGTATCCGCTCGTGCCGGTGGGCTCGGGGGGCGCGCGGGAGGAGGACGCACCGGCACCGGTGGGGGAGTACGCCGCATCGTGTCTCGGTCGCGAGCGCGTGTTCGAGTTTCACGCCGCGCGGCGCGGGACGCGCGTGGCGATCATGCGGCTCAACTACGCGGTGGACCTGCGCTACGGCGTGCTCGTGGACGTCGCCCGCCGGGTGTGGCGGGGGGAGCCCGTGGACGTGACGATGGGGTGGGTGAACGTGATCTGGCAGGGGGACGCGAACGCGCGGGCGCTGCAGTGTCTCGCGCACGCCGCAAGCCCGCCGTTCGTGGTCAACGTCACGGGGCGCGACACGCTCTCCATCCGCGCGGCCGCGCAGCGCTTCGGCGAGATGTTCGGCCGCCCGGCGGCGATCACCGGCGAGGAGGCCCCGGACGCGCTGCTCAGCGACGCGACACGCTCCATGGAGCTGTTCGGTCCTCCCACCGTGTCCACCGGACAGCTCATCGCGTGGGTGGCGGACTGGATCCAGCGTGGCGGGACGACGCTCGACAGGCCGACGCATTACGAGGTGAGGACCGGACAGTTCTAGGGGGTCGTGTGTAGTCGCTGGACCACCGTGAAACGCGTGTAGCGTGTAGAAGGCGGTCGTAGGCGAGAGGAGATGGGTAGAGCGCGTGTAGGCTCGGCGGTAGGTGGACTCTCTCTACATCCCACCCTACAGGCGCTCCACCTCTCTCCTCTTCCCGTCAGTTCCCTACACGCGACACGCGTTGTTCGGTGGTCTAGCCACCAGGTCCTAGGTTCTAGAGGGTTATGCTCGACGTTCGCTCCCATCTTCTGAAAGGCCACGTCATCCCGGCCCATCCGCTCGCCCTCGACGAGCGGCTGCGGCTCGATGAGCGGCATCAGCGGGCGCTCACGCGCTACTATCTCGCGGCGGGCGCGGGGGGCGTGGCGGTGGCGGTGCACACGACGCAGTTCCAGATTCGCGAGCCGCGGCACGGGTTGCTCCGGCCGGTGCTCGAGCTCGCGTCGTGCACCGTGGACGAGGAGCTGGCGCGCGCGCCGCGCGACGTGGTGAAGATCGCCGGCGTCTGCGGGCGCACGGTGCAGGCGGTGCAGGAAGCGCGGCTCGCGCGCGAGCTCGGCTACCACGTCGCGCTGCTCAGCCTCGGCGCGTGGCGCGACGCGGACGAGCGCGAGGTGCTGGAGCACTGCCGCGTCATCGGCGAGATCATCCCCCTCATGGGATTCTATCTTCAGCCGGCGGTGGGCGGGCGCCCCCTCTCGTACGCCTTCTGGCGCGAGCTGGCGGAGCTGCCGGCGCTCGCGGCGGTGAAGATCGCCCCGTTCGATCGCTATCGCACGCTCGACGTGGTGCGCGCCGTGGCGGAGGCGGGACGCCGCGACGTGGCGCTCTACACCGGCAACGACGACAACATCGTGGTGGACCTGCTCACGCGCTTTCCGCACCTGGGCGCGCCCGGCGCCCCGGCGCCGCGCATCGTGGGCGGCCTTCTCGGCCACTGGGCGGTGTGGACGCGGTGCGCCGTCGGACTGCTCGAGGAGATTACCGTGGCGCGCGACGAGCCCACGCTCGATCCCCGGTGGCTCACGCGCGCGGCGGCGATCACCGACGCGAACGGCGCGCTGTTCGATGTCGCGCACGCGTTCGCGGGCTCGATCGCCGGCATCCACGAGGTGCTCTTCCGCCAGGGGCTGCTGCGCGGCACCTGGTGCCTCGACCCGAACGACGTGCTGTCCCCCGGCCAGCGTGAGGCGATCGACCGCGTGATGCGCGCGTATCCGGAGATGCGCGACGACGCGTTCGTGGCGGAGCACCTGGACGAGTGGCTGCGCTGAGCGCTCGCCTCACGATTCTCTCGTTTCACCCCACGAAGGCGATCATCCGCCCCGTGCCCCTCGACGCGTGGTGTCCCTCGTGTAGCTTGACGTCGCAGGACCGGTCCGCACCAGCACTCTCACACGACGTCGTGCATGGACTCCTCGATCGAGCCCCCCCAGCCGTCGCGCCGGGCGTTCGTCGCGTATTTCGCGTCGATCGGCCTCGGCGCCACTCTGCTGCCCGGCATTCTCTGGGCACGCGTCGCCCAGGGTGATCCCATCACGCCGGAGACGATCGCCCGGGCCGCCGATCTGGCCGGACTCGAGTTCGATGAGCAGGAACGCGAGATGATGGTGGAGGGTCTCGCCCGGCAGGAGAAGCAGCTCGAGACCCTGCGGACCATCACCCTCGAGAACGACGTCGCCCCCGCGATCCACTTCGATCCCCTCCCCGCCGGGATGATGCTGGACACGCGCGCGCATCCGATCGTCCGCGCGCCGGTCCTGCCGCGCGCCGCGCCGGAACGGCTCGAGGAGCTCGCGTTCCTCCCCGTGACCGAGCTGTCCGAGCTCGTGCGCCGACGCAAGGTCACCGCCACGCAGCTCACGCGCATGTACCTCGCGCGGCTCGAGCGGCTCGACCCGACCCTCCACTGCGTGATCACGCTCACCGCCGACCGCGCGCTCGAGCGCGCGCGCGCCGCGGATGAGGAGATCGCGCGCGGCGGGTACCGCGGCCCGCTGCACGGGATCCCGTGGGGAGCGAAGGATCTTCTCGCCGTGAAGGGCTACCCCACCACATGGGGAACCCAGCCCTACCGCACGCAGGTGATCGACCGCGATGCCACCGTCGTCCGCCGCCTCGATGCGGCGGGCGCGGTGCTCGTGGCGAAGCTCTCTCTCGGCGAGCTGGCGATGGGGGACGTGTGGTTCGGCGGGAAGACGCGCAATCCGTGGAAGCCGGAGCAGGGCTCGAGCGGCTCGTCCGCCGGGCCGGCATCGGCGACGAGCGCGGGATTAGTCGGTTTCTCCATCGGGAGCGAGACGCTCGGCTCCATCTCGTCACCGTGTACGCGCTGCGGCGCCACCGGGCTCCGCCCGACGTTCGGGCGCGTGCCGCGCACCGGCGCGATGACGCTCTCGTGGAGCATGGACAAGCTGGGTCCCATCGCGCGCAGCGTCGAGGATTGCGCGCTCGTGCTGGACGCCATCCACGGCGCCGACGGGCGCGACCCCACCGCGCGCGATGCGGCGTTCAACTGGGACTGGCGCGTGAAGGCATCGGCGCTCCGCGTCGGCTATCTGCGGAGCGAGTTCGAGAAGGAGCACCCCACCAAGCCGTTCGACGATGCGGCGCTCGAGACGCTCCGCCGCCTCGGCGCGCGGCTCGAGCCGGTGGAGCTCCCCGACTTCCCCTACCAGGCGATCACGCTGATGCTGCGCGCGGAAGCGGCCGCGGCGTTCGACGCGCTCACGCGCGATGGGCGCGACGCGGCGATGGCGCGCCAGGATGCGGACGCGTGGCCGAACACGTTCCGCGTCGCGCACTTCATCCCGGCGGTGGACTACCTGAACGCGGCGCGCGTGCGCGCGCTCGCCGCCCGAGCGATGGCCTCGGTGATGTCGAAGGTCGACGTGGTGGTGACGCCCACGAGCGGCCCCCAGCTCGCCGCGACCAACCTCACCGGCCACCCCGCGCTGATCCTCCCGAACGGCTTCCGCGACGACGGCACGCCGGTGTCGCTCACCTTCCTCGGCGGCCTCTATCGCGAGGCACCCATGCTCGCGCTGGCGCGGGCGTATCAGGAGGAGACGGGGTTTCATCGAAGGCACCCGGATGTGTAGAGAGGCGGGACCGGGGAACGGGGAATCGGGACTCGGGAGAGGACCGCGGGGCGGCGCCTTCGGCGCTCGCCCCGCACCATGGGCGAGGGAGCGGCGCGCACGCGCGCCGCTCCCTCGCGGTCATTTCCCGAGTCCCGACTCCCGAGTCCCGAGTCCCGTGCCGTCCCCTTCCCGCGCCGTCAGCAGGCTCTCGATCCGCTCCAGCCGTCGCATCAGATCGCGGAAGCGGCGCTCGTCGTCGGTGGGGTGCTGCATGACGAAGGTGAGCGAGCCCCCCACCTCGAGCCGGCAGCACTGCACCTGCGACAGGTCGTCGATCCCCTGCCGGCGCGCGGCGGATTCCAGCTCGCCGCGCGTGATCAGCTCGCGCCGGAGGTGCCGCTCCATCACGTGGCCATCGCGCACCAGGATCACAGAGCGTCCCTCCGCCAGCCGGTCGAGCTTCGGATGCATGAACAGGTAGCGCACCACGGCGTAGTTCAGCACCAGGAGCACCGCGGCACCCACCAGGCCGCCGAGCATGGAGTTGTCGTTCCCGATGATCGCGTTCTGCACAGTGTTGGAGAGGACGAGCAGCACCACGAGGTCGAACGGATTGAGCTGCCCCAGCTCGCGCTTCCCCGCGAGGCGCAGCCCCGCGAGCAGGAAGAAGTAGACGATCACGGTCCGGATGACTTTCTCGAGGAGCGGCACACCGGGGTGCAGCAGGTCGGTCCAGAGAACGTGCATGGCGGGAGTGACCTGGGCGGTCGGGTGGAGGGTGGAGCGCGCGGGCGCGCGATGGTGGGCATCACTATAGCGCGGCGGCCCCGTCCGGGCGAGCACGCGAGGATTCCTTCACGCCGGCCGCGCGGGGCCGGCGCGAGAAACCATCCGCGGTCCGGGCGTGTCGAACCGGATGAGCGACCAGCGGGATCGGCACACACGCAGTGAGGAGTCACGAGGATGATGGCGATCATGGACCTGAGCGCGGCAGTGGAGCACGACTTGTCGCGCGGCGCGGAACGGCACGAGTGGATGAGCCGTCACGGCTTCCACGCGGTGGAGGAGCGTGCGGCGGGGGTGGGCTACATCGACCTGCGCCGGTTCCACGCGCTGGCGGCGGCCCGGGGCACGGCCATCGAGGCCATTGCCCGACTCGCCCCACTGGCGTCGCTGGTGCTCGACCTCCGGCGCAATCGCGGCGGCGACGAGGCGATGGCGGCGCTGCTCACCAGCCTGCTCTTCGACACCGAACCGGTGCACGCGGACGCCGTGTACGCGCGGACGGGCGAGCTCCCCCGTGCGGCGGCCGAGTCGCGCTGTGCGCGGCAGCGCGTGGAGGTGCTGGTGAGCGCCGAAACGAGCCCGCTCGGTCTCGCGTTCGCGACCAACCTCGAGCGGCTCGGCCGCGCCACGGTGCGCGTGCTGCCGGCGCTCTCGATCGGCCTGCCGGAACCGGCCGCCCCCTGATCGCGGGACATCGGTCTCGCTGGCATGCGCGTAGATGAAATCGCGGGGCTCGCGCGCGAGCCCCGCG
>DASTSH010000191.1:0-4396 GCA_035760785.1 Gemmatimonadaceae bacterium
GCCGCGGCATCCGCGCGCGCTACGCCGCGTGGGCGCGCACGGGGCGCGATCCCGCGAGAGCGCTCCTGTGGATGCACGCGCCATCGGTGGGCGAGGGACTCCAGGCGCGCCCGGTGCTCGAGCGGCTACGCGCGGCGCGCCCCGCGCTCCAGGTGGCGTACACGCACTTCTCCCCGAGCGCCGAGCGGTTCGCGCGCTCGTTGGGCGCCGACTTCACCGACTATCTCCCCTTCGACACCGCGGGCGACGCACGCGCGGCGCTCGACGCGCTGCGCCCGCGCGCGCTCGTGTTCAGCAAGCTCGATGTGTGGCCCGCGCTCACGCGCGAGGCGGCGCGGCGCGGCGTGCGACTGGGACTGCTCAGCGCCACGCTCGCGGCGGACTCCGGGCGCCGCTCCCCGCTGGCGGTGGCGCTCCTGCGCGAGGCGTACGCGCGCCTCGACGCGGTGGGGGCCATCGACGCCGAGGACGCGGAGCGGCTGGTGGCGCTCGGCGTGCGCGCCGACGTGGTGCGCGTGACGGGGGACACCCGCTACGATCAGGTGTGGGCGCGCGCCGCCGCGGCCGATCGCGCCGGTGCGCTGCTCGCGCCGCTCGCGAGCGAGCGCCCCACGCTCGTCGCCGGCTCCACCTGGCCCGCCGACGACGCGGTGCTCCTCCCCGCCTGGGAGCGCGTGCGCGAGCGCGTGCGGGATGCGCGCCTGGTGATCGCGCCGCACGAGCCCACCCCATCGCACCTCGAGCCGGTGGAGCGGTGGGCCGCCGCCGCGGGGCTCCGCCTCGCGCGGCTCGGCGCGCCCGACGCGGCCGGGGCGGACGTGGTGCTCGTGGATCGCGTGGGGGTGCTCGGCGAGTTGTACGCGCTCGCCGATGCCGCCTACGTGGGCGGCGCCTTCCACGCCGCCGGTCTGCACTCGGTGCTCGAGCCGGCCGCCTTCGGCGCCCCGGTGTCTTTCGGCCCCCGCTTCGCCGCGAGCCGCGACGCCCGGCTGCTGCTCCGCGCCGGCGGCGGCGCATCATCCCCCGACGCGGCAGCGCTGGCGACAGTGCTCCAGGGATGGCTCGCCTCCGCTGCTGCCCGCACCGAAGCCGGCGGCGCGGCGAGGGAGGTGGTGCAACAAGGATTGGGCGCGGCGGGAAGATCGGTGGGGCTGGTGGAGGTATTGCTGGAGGGGGGTGGTGTGTAGTCGCTGGACCACCGAGCAACTCGTGTGGCGTGTGGGGAACTGACGGGTAGAGGGGCGATGTAGAGCGCGTGTAGTGCGGGATGTAGAGAGAGTCCACCTACACACGACCCTACACGCGCTCTACCTCCCTCCTCGTCCCGTCAGTCTCCCACACGCCACACGCGCCCCACTCCTCCGTTCTACCCGCCCTACCTACACCCTACACTCTCCCGGTCAGTCTCTTCTCCGCGTGGTTCAGGAAGAACCCTTGTACCAGCGGCACCCCCAGCTTCCGCACCGTGTCCAGCTCCTCCGCCCGCTCGATCCCCTCGGCGATCACCATCGCCCCCTGCTCCTGCGCGAAGCCCACCATCGTCTCCACCAGGTTCTGCTTGATGAAGTTGGTGTCGATCGAGTTGATGAGCGAGATGTCGAGCTTGATGAAGTCGGGCTCGAGGTTGGCGATCGAGCCGAGGCCCGCGTAGCCGCTCCCCGCGTCGTCCACCGCGAAGCGGAAGCCGCGGTCGCGGAAGCTGCGCAGCAGCTCGCGGAACTTGGGGTAGTCCTTGATCGCCGTGCGCTCGGTGATCTCGATGACCACGCGCCGCGGGTCCACGCCGTTCAGCTCCCCGAACGCCGGGTCCGCGAAGTCGTGCGGATCCACGTTCAGGAAGAGGAGCTGGTCGCCGGTGAGCCGGTCGTGCATCCCCTCGAGGGCGCGCGCCCGGCAGAGGCGGCTCAGCTCCCAGATCAGGTCCGCTTCGGCCGCCACCTCGAACATCACCTCCGGGCTGCGCAGCGAGCGGAGGACGCCGCGCGCGAGCGCCTCGTAGCCGAACACGCGCCCGGTGTCGGCGCGGATGATCGGGTGGTAGTCGATGTAGATGCCGCGGTCGTGGAGCACGTGGCGGAGGTCGGCCACCTTGCGCGCGCGCTCGCGCTCCTCCACGCTGCGCGCGGCGTTGGCCGCCTCGCGGATGCCGCGGTAGATCAGGCGCTCGAGGCGGATCTTCGGATTGTAGTAGACGTGCGCGTAGCCGACGTAGATGTCGAACAGCGCGGCAATGTCCTCGCCGTGCACCTGCTCCAGCCGCTCGGCCACGAACTGCTGCAGGCGGCGCGCGACGTCGGTGATGTCGCGGTCGGTGGCGGGCGGGACGCCGGCGGCCGGCACGTGGAAGAAGATGAAGTCGTCGTCGTTGGTGAAGCCCACCATCATGCGGGTGGAGCGGAAGGCGTTGGCGTCGAGGAACTCGCGCACCGCGCCGGCGGTGGTCTCGAGGACCTCGTCCAGCTTCTCCCAGCCGTAGATCTCCTCGATCTTGGTGTAGCGCACGAAGTTGAGATAGAACACCACCAGCTCGCCGCGCTCCTTGATGAGCTCGCGCGTGCGCTCGATCATCACGGGGAGGGTGGGCATGCCGGTGAGCGTGTCGTAGAGCATCTCCTCGTACTCCACGCGCTCGATCCGGTCGGCGACGGCGGTGCCGGCGACCGCCACGCGGGTCATCGCCGAGCGCACGCGCCACTCGATCTCGTCAGGCGGCGCGGGGGCGCGGTACCACTCGTCGGCGCGCAGCTCCACCGCGCGCCGGCGCGCCACCTCGTCGCGGCACGCCACCACCACCGGCACGCGCTGGAGACGCGCCTTCTCCACCACGGCGCGCAGCGGCACCGGATCGTCGGTGGCCACGATCACCGCGCGCACGCCGGGGAGCGCGTCGATCGAGTCCACCAGCTCCGTGGTGGCACGCCGCTCCACGCGCACCGCGGGCAGCATGGCGGCTGCCTCGGCGATGGCCGTATCGGGACTGTCGGTGAGGAGGATACCCGTGATCACGCCGTCTCGCGCGGGCCGGAGATCAGGCCGCGGGACCGACGAGCGCGATGTTGCGGCGCACACGCGCGAGCAGATCCTGGAGGTCCAGCGGCTTGGTGATGTAGTCGTCGGCGCCGGTCTGGAGGGCGGCCTGCTTGTCGTCCCAGGCGCTGAGCGCCGTGAGCATGATGATGCGCACGCTGCGGCCGTGCACCGGATGCTGCTTCATCAGCCGGCACACCTCCCACCCGCTCCGGCCGGGCATCATCACGTCGAGCAGCACGATGGCCGGGCGGGCCGAATCGAAGATGGCGAGCGCGCGGTCGCCGTCGTGCGCCACGAGCACGGCGTAGCCGTGCACCTCGAGCATCTGACGCACGATCTCCGCGTTGTCGCGGTTGTCATCCACCACGAGGATGGTGGCCGGCATTGCGGTTCCTTCCATGCACGTCCCACGGTGTGCGACAGCAGCGGGAAAGGCAAGATGCGAGCCACCCGGAAACGCCTGGATGCGCGAACGGGCCGGTTCCTCCCGCGGGAGGAACCGGCCCGTTCGCGGCGCGCGGGAAGCTCAGCGGCGCGCGGCCGTGCGCACGCCCACCGGATGGAACGCCAGGCCGAAGCCGAAGCCCACCTTGCTGTCGGCCTCGCTCACGCCGCCCACCGTGAACGCGCCACGCAGCGAGAGCTGGCGCGTCACCTCGAAGTCGGCACCGAAGTCGAAGTTCACCTTCACCTTCGTGTCGATCCCCTCGCAGTCGCTGGCGCACATGTCGATCGACAGGCGCGGGTGCACGTACGGCGTGATCGCCGTCTTCGTCCCCTCGATCGGGAAGCGGTGTCCCACCGACACGCCCAGCGGGAGCCGGATGATGCTCGGCTTCACGCCGAACTCGCCGTACAGACCGCCCGTGAGCACCAGGTCGATCGGCGTCTCGGCCGTGGCGCGCATGATGCGCTGGCCGATGCCGCCGCCGATGAGGAAGCCGGTGTCGCCGAAGTCGGGATCGGCGAAGCCGATGTCCATCGAGAGATGCGTGTCCGGCCCGATCCCCTCGCGCCACTGGAAGACGCCCGTGGTGCCGTAGTCGCCTCCACCGGCGACGGCGAAGTTGAACTCGCGCGTCGAGATCGTGGGGGGCTGGAAGGCGGGATAGTGCCACGCCTGTGCCTGCGCCGACGACGATGCGAGAAGAATGGCCGCGCCCGCGGCGAACGCGGCGGCCAGGCTGGACGATCGCTTGTGCATGTAGGCTCCTGTGGAAATTGACACGAGTGATGCGCGCCGCGTTCAGCGGGGGCGATGCAGCGCATAGGACACTCCGACGCCGAACAGGCCGCCGGTCGGCCCGGGCTCGCCGTCGCGCGCCCTGGCCCCCCCTTCGTAACCCACGGTGACGCCGAGCCCGGG
>DASTSH010000192.1:0-29860 GCA_035760785.1 Gemmatimonadaceae bacterium
CGTGGTCCGCCCTTCCCCACCCCGGGGCACGGTGTTCCCCAGATCCCCCCGGCCCCCGGCCTCTGGCCCCGCGTCCCTACTCCGGCGCCGCCACCGTCTCGCCCCCCTCGACCGCATCCGCGTCCGCTCCCCGCTCGCCGCGCTCGAGCGCGGCGAGGCGCGCTTCGAGGCGCGCGATCTGCGCCTCCACCGCCGAGACGTGCGCGTCCACCGCGGCGGCCGGGGGCGCGCCGGGGGCCACCGTCGGGAGCGTGACCGCGCGCTTGGGCCAGAACGTCTTCACCAGCGCGATCAGGAACAGCACCAGCAGCATGAGCTGCGCGCCGAGCGCCTCGAGCGTGGGGAAGATCCCCATCGCCTCGACGTGCGGGAAGCCGTGCAGCAGCGTGGTGGGGATCGCGTCCACCTCCTGCAGCTCGTGGATCCCCTTCCCCGTGAAGACGAACGCCATGTAGTACAGCAGCACGCTCGTCACCGCGAAGAAGGGGCGCAGGGGAATGCGGATCCCGAAGCGGTAGAACAGCGTGAAGATGATCGCCAGCGCGATGAAGCCGAAGACGATGCCGAGCAGGAGCGGCGTGAGCACGTGCCCGCCCTCGCCGAACAGCGCCTGGTAGAAGAGCGCCGTCTCCGCCCCCTCGCGGTACACCGCCAGGAACGCCACGAACGCCAGCGCCTGCCCGCCGCCGTGCTCGAGCGCGCTCGACACCTTCTCGCGGATGAACTGCTGCCACTTCGCCGCCTCCACCCGCGAGATGAGCCAGTAGCTCACGGAGAAGAGGACGACGACGGCGATGAGCATCGTGATCCCCTCGAGCAGGTCGCGGCTCGCCGGAACGGCGCGGAGCACGGTCTGGAGGATCACCGCCGTCGCCGCGCTGGCCACCACGCCGAGCGCCGTGCCGAGCCAGATGGAGCGGAGGCGGTCGGCGTTCCCCGTCTTGCGCAGGAAGGCGGCCACGGCCCCGATCACGAGGATCGCCTCGAATCCCTCGCGCAGGATGATCAGGAACGACTGGAGGAACGCGCCCCACACGTCGGACGTGCGCCGTGTGAGCTCGACCACCGATGGCAGGTTGGCCTCGATCGCGTCGCGCTCGCGCTGCGCGGCGCGCACGTCGTCGTGCTTGATCGCTCCCTTGAAGTCCGCGAAGTGGCGCTCCATGGCCGCCACCAGCCCCGGGCTCTTCGCGCGCGCGGGCGTCTCCAGCGGCTCGAAGGCGATGTACGCGTCGAACGCCTGGTCGCCGGCATCGCTCGGCCGCCCCGCCTGCGCGGACGCCAGCGCCTGGTCGAGCGTGGCGAGCACCGTGCGCGCCGCGGCCTCGTAGTCGGTGTCCGCCGCCGTGGCGCGCGCCACCGCCGTCTCGCCGCGGCGCGCGGGAAGCGTGCGGATGTAGGCGACCATCGACGCCACCGCCGAATCGCTCAGCTCGGGCGAGGGAGGCATCGCCGTCCCCGGCATCCCCGCGCGGATCACGCGCGCGATCTGCGCGTCGCTGTGCTCCGCCTGCCACGCGAAGGAGCCGATCTCCGGCGGCAGCTTGGTGAGCGCGTGCGTGTCCGGCCCATCGAGCGCGCCCGTGGCGCCGTGGCAGGACGCGCACCGCTGGAGGAACAGCCCCTCCCCCTCGAGCACGCGCGCCTGACTCGCGTGGAGCGACTGCACGTAGCTCACCACGTCCCACCGCTGCTGCGCGGTGAGGCGCGAGCCCCAGGCCGGCATCTGCGTCCCCGGCACGCCCACCGAGAGCACGCGGTAGAGGAGCGCCGGTGTGGCATCGGTCATCGTGCGCGCATCACCGATGGCCGGAGGCGCGGGACTCATCCCCTTCGCCGCGGGACCATCGCCCATGCCGCGCGCGCCGTGACAGCTCGCGCAGTTGGCCTCGTACACCGTCCGGCCATCGGCCAGGCTGATCGCGCGCTGGGGAAGCTCGAGCGCCCCCTCGTTCCCGAGCGCGGCCATGAAGCGGCCGTGGATCGCGTTCACCGAATCGGGCGTGGCCTTCGCCTCCACGGCGGCGACCAGCGTGTCGAGCACGGCGCGCACGGTGGCGGCGCGATCGCCGGAGAGTCGCTCAGCGGCGTCGCGCGCATCCGCGAGAAAGCCGACCGTCTCCTGATACTCCTGGGCGGAGATCAGGCGCCCGTGCGGATCGATCCCTTTCGCGTATTCCTCGACGGCGACGCCGACGATGCTCGAGAGCCGCTTCGCGGGGTGCTCCTGAGCGTGGAGCGCCGGTGCAGCGGCGAGCGCGGCGAGCGCCGCAATCTTGTTGAGAATCGTTCTCAATCGCATCCCGACTGAATGTATCGGCATTGCGAGAAAATATCCACCGGCGCGATCGCGTCAGTCCGCGTCGAGCACCACCACCGCGCCCGCCGTCGCCTCGCTGTGCGAGAGCGTCAGTAGCACGCGCGTCACGTTCAGCTCCGCCGCGCGCTCCGCCGCGATCCCGTGCAGCGCGAGCGATGGCCGGCCATCCGCGCCGGTCACCACTTCCATGTCGCGCCACCCGATCCCGCGCGCGCCGTCGCTCCCGGACAGCGCCTTGTATGCCGCCTCCTTCGCCGCGATGCGCGCCGCGAGGTGCACGTACGGGCGCATCTTCCGCATCGCGTACGCCACCTCCCCCTCGGTGAACATGCGCTTCAGCGCGCGCTCCCCCTTGGTGGCGATGAGCTTCTTCGCCCGCGCGATGTCCACCAGATCGAGCCCCACGCCGACGATCACGAGCGTCTCCTCCCGCCGCGCGCCCCGAGCCAGCGGCGTCCGTGCGCCCCCGTGCCGCGCCGCTCGGGGCCGAGCAGCGCCGCCAGCGGGAGCCAGCACGCATCGGCGCCCGCGTACGCGTCGCGCAGCGCCTGCACCCATGCGCGCCATCGCGCCCATCGCTCCTCGTCCGCGCTCGCGGCCAGCGCCGCCTGCGCGCGCTCGAGCCGGGCCACGCGGCGCAGCAGATCCTCGGCCGTGTCCATCAGCTCCGCCTCGAGCGCGCGGCGCTCCGGCGGGTCGTCGGGGTACCGCTCCGCCGCCAGCGCGCGCAGCACGCCGGTGAGCGCGTCGCGCAGCGCCGCCGCGTCGAGCGCGCCGCGCACCCCATCCGGGCGCGCCGCGCGCTCCGCCGCTCGACGCGCGGCGATGAGCGGCGCGAACCAGCGGTCGTGCTCCGCCCCCGGGGCGCCGTGGCGTGATCCCATCGCGCGCATCGACAGCGTGAGCTCCGGCAGCGCGAGCGCGCGCTGCGCGAGCTCCCGCGCGAGCCCCTCCAGCTCCGGCCCTCCACCGAGCTGCACCACGTCCCCCTGCGCCACGAACAGCGCGAGCGTCGTGCCCTCGGCGCGCGCCCCCTCGAGCGAGGCGACCGGCAGCACGATGCGCTCGCGCGGGAGCACCAGCGCGAGCGCCTCCTCCTCCAGCGCGGCCAGCGCCTCCCCCGCGAGCTCGCGCCCGCGCAGCAGCCCGGACACGCTCACGCGAATCGCCGCGCGCATGCCGCTCACCTCACGCGTCCTCGCGATCGTACGACGCCGACCCCATCAGCTCCGCGTCGCACAGCGCCGCGGTCGCTCCGGTGCGCGCCTCGTACCGTGCCACGAACTCGCGCAACCGCTCCGCCGTGAACGCCTCGCGCGGGATCCCGAGCACCGCGACGGCGCGCTCGATCCCTTCCGGCGTCCCCTCCACTTCAACCAGGTCGTCCATCCGTGGATAGCGCTCGAACCGGATGATCGTGCCATCGAGCGTGTACTGCGCGATCTCGCGGTCGATGGCGCGCGTCACCTGGTAGCCGAGGTGCTCCAGGATGGCCTCGAGCGCGTCGGGGTCCGTGGTGGGCGTGGCCACCTCCTCGCGCACCTTGTAGCCGTCGTGGTACTCCGTGCGCCCCTTCCACCCGAGCTCCGCCTCCACGCGCTCGCCGCAGCGGTAGGCGCGGAGCCGCAGCACCTCGTCGCGCGCCGCGAGCGCGCGCGACGGCGTGTCGTAGCGCCGGTCCTCGAGGCGGCCGTGGAAGGTGAGCGTGCCACCCGCGCGCTCCACGCGCGCGCGCCGCAGCGCCCAGTCGTCCAGCACCGCCTTGAGCTCCACTTCACGCATCGACGATCACCCGCATCACCGCCGCCGTGTCGGCGAGCGAGGGGAACACGGCGTACGGTGCGTGCCGTGCCAGCTCCTCCACGGTGTAGCGCCCCGTGGCGACCGCGATCGCCTTCGCCCCGATCCCCCGCCCGCACTCCACGTCCGCGGGCGTGTCGCCGATCACGAACATGTCGGGCCCCGGAATCTCGAGCCCCAGCTCCTCGCGCGCCCGCCGCTGCGCCACCGCCGGCAGCTCCGGGCGGTGGTGATGGTCGGACCCGAACGCCCCCACCCGGAAGCGCGCGATGTCGATCCCCGCCGAGCGGAGCTTGAGCGCCGCCCCCGCGCGCAGGTTGCCCGTGAGGAGGCCGAGCACCACATCGTCGCGCGCCTCGAGCGCATCGAGGAGCTCCCGCACGCCCTCGTACACGTGCGTGTGCAGCCCTTCCGCCAGCTCCCCCTCGAGCCCCGTGAGATAACGCTCCACGAGCGCCGTCATGCGGGCGTCGATCACCTCGTCGGTGTGCCCCGAGGCGCGCATGAGATCGCGCACGATCTGCATGTCGGTCTTCCCGTCGTATCGGTAGTCGGTGGGACCGGCGCCGCCGAACACGTGGGTGAGCGCCGCCGTCATCGCGCGGCGGCCGGCACCGTCGCTCCAGAGAATGGTGCCGTCGATGTCGAACAGTACGAGTTTCACGTCCGCGTCAGGATCACGCCCGCGATGATCGTGGCCGCGCCGACGCCCTGCAGCGGCGTCGGCACCTCGCCGAGCGCCGCCCAGGCCGCGGCGAGCGCGATCGCGGGCTGGAGATTCGAATAGATGGCGGTGCGCGTGGGACCGAGCACGCGCACGCCGCGATACCAGAACAGATACCCCAGGACGAGCGAGCCGATGCCGCTGTAGACGATCGCCGCCCACGTCGCCGGGCGCACCGCCGCCCAGTTCGTGGCGTGCAGCGCCGGCGCCGACACCACGAGCAGCGGCAGCATGCCGCCCACGAGGGTGAGCGCCGAGATGTTCACGAGGCTCACCCGCTTCGTGTACGGCTGCAGCAGCACGGTGTACACCGCCCAGCAGAGCGCGCCGGCGAGCGTGATGACGTTGCCGGCGAGCGTGGCGTGGTGTCCGGCGCCCGACCCGTAGCCGAGCACGACGAGCGCGATCCCCACCATGGAGAGCGCGATCCCCGCGTACCCGCGCGCGTGCACGCGCTCCACCCCCGACAGGTGCCCGATGAGCGCGATGAGCGCCGGCGAGGCCGCGAGCACGAGCGCCGCGCTCCCCGCGCTGGTGTGCGCCACCCCCTCCGCGAACAGCCACTGGTACAGGCCGTTGCCGAGCACGCCGAGCGCGAGCAGGGCGAGCAGGTCGCGCCGCGCCACGCGCGGCTCGCGGCGCACGCGCGCGAGTCCCACGAACGCGACCGTGGCGAGCGCGATGCGCGCGCCGTTGTACGCCTCCGGCGCGAGCACGCCGGTGCCGTACTTCACCACCACGTAGTTCACCCCCCACAACACGCTCATCAGGAGCAGGAGGGCATCGGTCGCGGAAACGCCCGGCCGCCGAGCAGCGTCGGCGCGGCCGGGCGCGAGCGAGGTCTCGAGCGTCGAAGCCATGCCGAAAACTAGAGCCGCACGAGGGCCGAAGATAGCGCCCGCGGCGCCGTCCCGATCGCGCGCCTGGCCCTCCGCGTCCCGTGCGCGTAGACTACCGCCATGCGACTCTCCTTCGCCCTCTTCGCCGACGCCGCCAATCTCTCCCAGGAGGGAAAGCTGAACGTGCTCGGCGTGTTCGATGCCGTGCAGGTCGCCTCGCTCCCCACGCTGCACCCGCGCGCGCACCTCGTGGTGCGCCTCAAGGGCGGACCGTCGGACGTCGGCAACCACGTCATCTCGCTGCGCTGGCTCGACCCGTCGGGCCAGGAGCTGTGGGGCTCGAACGGGGAGCTGAGCATCGGCGCCGCGCCCACCGGCGTGACGGAGATGGACTTCCCCCTCATCGCCGCCATCGACCTGCCGCTCTCGAGCCCCGGCACGCACGTGATGCAGATCGCCCTCGACGGCACGGTGCACGGCGACGTGAAGCTGCACGTCCGCGCGGATGCGGTGGGGATGGGGGGCGGCATGGTGAGCTGACCGGCGCCGCGCGGCGCCTGGGGACCCGAGGCGCTACGCGATCACCCGCCGCGCGAAGCGGAACCGTCCCACCAGCCCGCGAACGTACGGATCGCCTTCATCGTCCAGCCGTTCCACCGCGTAGCCGCCGCGGCCGATCGCCAGATGGACGATGCGCCGCTGGTGGAGCGCGATGGCGACGTGCGTGATGCGCCCGTCCTCGCGGTCGGAGAAGAAGAGCAGGTCGGCCGCGTGCAGCGCATCGAGCCCGCCCTCCACCGGCTGGCCGTACTCGGCCTGCAGCCGTGCGTCGCGCGGGAGGCGGATGCCGTGCAGGGCGAACGTCGTCTGCACGAGCCCCGAGCAGTCCGCGCCCCACGGCGTGATCCCTCCCCACTGGTACGACGTCCCCTCGAAGAACTCGAGCGCGGTGCGCGTGATCCCCCCCGGCGTGCACGGGAAGCGCGCCAGGAGCTGCTCCGGCGCGAGCGCGGTGCCGTGCTCCACGTACGCGTCGTCCGCCAGCACGGCGCCGAGCGGGAGCGCGCGACGCCGGCCGTCGATCTCCGTCACCGTGCAGCCGAGCGACACGCGCCCCGTCGCGAACCGGCTGGCCGCCTCGCGCGCACCGAGCGATTCGACGTAGCCGCGGTGCACCCACCCCTCGTAGCCGTCGGCGGTGCGCGCGCGCACCCACATCCCACACTCGGCCACCGGCTCGAGCCGATGGCCGGCCAGCGCCTGCGACACCTGCTCGCTCCCCGCGCGCGCCTCCGCGCACAACGGCGCGATCGAGCTGCGAACGATCAGCACCTCGGTCATGTCGATGCTCCATCGGCGAAACCAGGAATCCCATCGCGCCCGCGCGCCAGTCGCACGGCTCGCTCGATCGCCTCCTCCAGCGCCCGCACCGCGAGCGCCTCCACCTGGAGCGCCGGCGCCACGCTCCCCTCGAGCGGCGCGGCGGCGAAGATGACGTCGCCGTCGAAGGACGTGCCCACCGGCGTGATGCGCCGGGCGAGCGCGGCCCCCGCGGCACGCGCCAGCTGCGCCAGCTCCACCCGCCCCAGCCCGGCGTTCGTCGCCACCACGGCGAGCGTGGTGTTCCCCGCCGGCGACGGCGCGCCGAACCGGGACCGCAGCACGCTCCCGTCGGCGATCGCCCGCTCCAGATCCACGAACCCACCGCCGGGCGCGCGCGCGCCGGCGAGGATCGTCCCACCCGCGTCGCGCACATCACCGAGCGCGTTCACCACCACCACCGCGCCGGCGGCGAGCGCTCCCGCGCGCGCCACCGCGCAACCGAGTCCGCCCTTCATCGCGTGCTCCGGACCGGCGCCCTTCCCCACCGTCGCTCCCATGCCCGCGCCCACGCTCCCCTCCCCCACCGGCGCCGGCACGGCGCGCTCGCACGCGTCGTACGCCATCTGCGCGGTGGGACGGGCGCCGAAGGCGCCGAGGGGGGCGAGATCGAAGATCACCGCGGCGGGCACGATCGGCACCACGCCCCCGGGCACGGGAAAGCCGCGCCCGCGCTCCTCCATCCACCGCATCACGCCGGCGGCGGCGGCCAGGCCGTACGCCGAGCCGCCGGTGAGCAGGATGGCGTCCACACGATCGACGATGTGACGCGGGTCGAGCGCGTCGAGCTCGCGCGTGCCGGTGGCGCGCCCGAGCAGGGCGGAGGCGGCGCGGAAGGGACCGTCCATCCCGCGCACCACGGTGAGCCCCGTGGCGCCGGCGTCGTCGGAGGCGTGCCCGATGGCGAGTCCGAAGGGAGAGAAGTCAGCGGCCACGAGCGCGGCGCGGCAGGGGGAGCGCGATCGCGTGGAACGCGGTCGCCAGGTCGCGGTCGCTGACCTTCGCGAGCCGCCGCAGCACGTCGTCGCGCCGCGCGCCGTGCAGGAGCGCGCCCGAGGCGACGCCGCGCGGGAGCGAGCGGTCCACGGGCACGAAGAGCACGCGGGCCTTCCATTCGCCGCTCGCGCGGTCGAACCACGATTCGCCGATCACGCAGAAGGTGCGCTCGCCCGCCGTGAAGCGGCGCCGGAGCACCACGCCGTCGCTCACCGCGCCTCTCCCGTGTCCGCCCCCGCGCCCGCCTCCCGCCGACGCTCCTCGCACGCCTTGCACATGGTCACGCCGCGGAAGGTGCAGAGCAGGCACACGAAGGTGCCGCACTCCACGCACGGATAGCCCTCCGAGGCGCGCTCCTCGTTGCCGCAGGCGCGGCAGCGCATGCCATCGTGCTCGTGGATGTCCGTCATGGGTGTGGGGGCTGGAAGACCGAGGGGAGCGGCGCGCGCCGTGACGGCCATGCGCCGCGCGAATCACTCCGACAACGTACCACGCGCGAGATCGTCCGGGGTCACGTCGACCTCCCCCTCCGCGAGGTGGTAGCTCTTGATCTTGTTGATCAGCGTCGCGCGCGAGATGCCGAGCTCGCGCGCGGCGCGCGTCCGGTTCCCCTGGTGCGCGCGCAGCGTCTGCTCGATGTGCGAGCGCTCGAGCTCGGCGAGGGTCCGCGGCACGTGGCGCGGCGGGGGCGCGGCGGTCGGGCGGCGCATCTCGACCGGCAGGTGCTCCACCCCCAGTCGCCTCGCGCCGCGCGAGACGATCATCGCCCGCTCCAGCACGTTGCGCAGCTCGCGCACGTTCCCGGGCCACGGGTGCCGGAGGAGCTGCTCCAGCGCCTCCTCGGTGAGCGCGGCCGGCGCCGACGGGAGCTGCCCGTGCAGCTCGCGCAGCAGGCGCACCACCAGCTCGGCGAGGTCCTCGCGCGCGCGCGCGCGGAGCGGCGGCAGGTGCACGGGCATCACGCTCAGGCGGTAGTAGAGATCCTCGCGCAACGTCCCCTCGTTCACCTCATCCACCAGGTCGCGGCTCGTCGCCGCCACCACGCGCACGTTCGCGCGGATGTCCTCCACCCCGCCGGCGCGCCGGAAGGTGCCCGTCTCGAGGAGGCGGAGCAGCTTGGCCTGGAGGTGCGGGTCCAGCGCCGCCACCTCGTCGAGGAAGAGCGTCCCGCCCTCCGCCATCTCCACCAGCCCGACGCGCCGCGCGCGCGGCGCGCCGCCGCGGGCCCACTCGCCGCCGAACAGCTCCACATCCAGCGCCTCGGCCGGCGTCCCCGCGCACGACACGTCCACGAACGGCGCCGCCGCTCGCGGGCTCAGCGCGTGGATCACCTCCGCCAGCCGCCCCTTCCCGGTTCCCCCCTCGCCGAGCAGCAGCACCGTGGTGCGGTCGGAGGCGGCGAGCAGCTCCACCTGGTGCGCCAGCTCGCGCATCGCCGGCGAGCCGCCGAGCAGCTCCTCCACGCGCGTGGCGCCGCGGCGCTCGCGCGCGTAGCGGGCGAGCTGCCGCAGCCGCGCCTTCTCCAGCGCGCGCTGCGCGGCGGCGCGCAGGTGCGCCGGGTCGAGCGGCTTGGCGAGGAAGTTCTCCGCCCCCGATTGCATCGCCTGCACCGCGAGCGGGATGTCGCCGTGCCCCGTGATCATGATCACCACCGGCTCTTCCTCGCGCAGTCGCCCGAGGACGTCGAAGCCGGTGGTATCCGGCAGGTTCAGGTCGAGGAGCACCAGATCGGGACGGACGCGCAGGAACGCCTCCACTCCCGCCTCGCCGCTCGCGGCGCGCACCACCTGGTGTCCATCCCGCTCGAACAGCGCGCCGAGCGAGGCGGAGACCGATGGGTCGTCATCCACGATCAGGATCGTCGCCATCAGCCCTGCGCCACGGAGCAGAGCAGGTGCGCCACCGTCGCGAGGAGGAACGGCTTGCTCACGTACGGACGCTGCGCGGCGAGCAGGAAGTCGCGCGCGCTGTCGCTGTCCACGTCGCCGGTGGCGAACACCACGCGGTCCGCATGGCGGGGATCGCTGTCGCGGAGCGTGGCGTACACGTCGTCGCCCGAGATGTCCGGCATCCGCAGGTCGAGCAGGATGCCGTCGTAGCGCTTCGCGTGCAGGTGGAGGAGCGCCTCCCCGCCCGTTCCCACCGTGTCCACCGTGTGCCCCTCCTTCTCGAGATAGCGCGCCAGCGCCTGACGAATGGCCGGCTCGTCATCCACGATGAGAAAGGCGCGCGGCGAGGCGCGCGGCGGCGCGGGCGGCGGCTCCGTGCCGCCCGAGGGGCTCGGCGGCATGGTGACCGGCAAGTCCACGGCGAACGTGGCCCCTTCGCCCGGCACCGAGTGGACGGTGATGTGCCCACCGTGCTGCCGCACGATCCCGTCGGAGATCGAGAGGCCGAGCCCCGTCCCCTCCCCCACGTCCTTCGTGGTGAAGAACGGATTGAAGATCTGGTCGATCTTGTCCGGCGGGATCCCCGGTCCGGTGTCCGCCACGCTCGCCACCAGCCGCTCCCCCACCCGGCGCGTGCGCAGCGTGATGCGCTTGACCCCCGGCGCGCCCTTCAGCGCGTGCTCGGCGTTCGTGAGCAGGTTGAGGATCACCTGCTGGAGCTGGAACGGATCCGCCCACACCATCGGCAGCGCCGGATCGAGATCCGTGACCACCTCCACCTGCTGCGTGCTGAGCACGTACCGGCGCAGCTCCAGCGTGTCGAGCATCACGCGATTCAGCTCCGTGCTCGTGCGCTCCGGCTGGCGCTGCCGCGCGAACAGCAGGAGGTTGGACACGATCTTCGCCGCGCGCCGCGCTTCCTTGTGGATGGTCTGCACCGCCTCGCGCTGGTCGTCCGGCAGCGCCGGCACCGCCTCGAGCAGCTGCGCGAACGCCATGATCCCCGCGAGCGGGTTGTTCAGCTCGTGCGCCACGCCGCTCACGAGCTGCCCCACGGCGGCCAGCTTCTCGCGCTGCATCAGTTGCTCGGCGAGCAGCCGCTCCTCGGTGACATCGCGCACGATCCCGAGGCCGCCGGTGATGGTCCCGTCCTCGACGATCGGCGTGGTGATGATCGAGCCCGTGCGGACGTTCCCTTCGGCGTCGCGGAAGCGGATCTCGGCGCGCTCGCGGCGCCCCTCCAGGGTGGCGCGGAAGAGCCGCTCGGCCATCGGCAGCTGCCGCTCGTCCAGCACCTCGCCGAAGTGCAGCCCCACCAGCTCGGCGCGCGGCCG
Source organism: Gemmatimonadaceae bacterium (assembly GCA_035760785.1). GTDB lineage: Bacteria > Gemmatimonadota > Gemmatimonadetes > Gemmatimonadales > Gemmatimonadaceae > JADGGM01. The sequence goes on from DASTSH010000192.1 coordinate 11,283, forward strand.
GCCGATCGTCCGCTCGAAGGTGCGGTTCACGGAGGTGAAGTGCCCCTCGGCGTCGAGCGTGAAGATCGCGTCCGGCGCGGTCTCCACCAGCCGCTCGTAGCGCGCTTCCGACCGTTGCAGCGCCTCGTCCCGCTGCCGGTCGGCGGTGATGTCGCGCGCGATCCCGAGCACGCCCACCACCGCCGTGCCCTGGAAGATCGGCGTGTTCGTGACCGAGATGAGCCGCCGCTCGCCGTCACGCCGGTAGATGTGACACTCGTAGCGCCGCGCGCGCCCCGTGAGCGCATCCTGGAAGTGCAGCTTCACCGCCTGGTAGTCGTCGGGGTCGAGCAGCCAGTGCCCGCGACGCCCGAGCAGCTCCTCGCGCGCGTAGCCCGTGACCTCGCAGGTGGCGTGGTTCACCGACGTGAACGCCCCCTCGGCGTCCATCGTGTAGATCGAATCGGTGGCCGTCTCCACCAGGTTGCGGTAGCGCGACTCCGAGCGCGTCACCGCGTCGCGGGCGCGCCGCTCCGCGGTGATGTCGCGGAGCGAGGCCACCACTCCCGTCACCTCGTCCCCCTCTCGCAGCGCCGCCGTGCTCACCGACACCGTGCGGCGCTCGCCGTTGGCGCAGAGCACCACTGTCTCGTAGCGCTGCGGCTGGCCGGCGAACGCCGCGCTCTCGAAGGCGGCCACCGCCTCGCGCGCCTCGAGCGGGGTCAGGTCGGCCACCGCCGTCCCCACCAGCGCCGACACCGGATGGCCGAAGAGCACCTCCGCCGCCGGATTGGCGAACGCGACGCGGCGCTGGGCGTCGGTGATCACGATCGCGTCGCTCGTGGTGTTCACGAGCAGCCGGTACCGCTCGCTCAGACCCTCGCGCTCGCGGATCAGGGCGCGGATGGCCTGCGCCCGCTCCGGCGGCAGGCCGGCCAGAAGCGCCGACTCCTCCGCCTCGGAGATCCGGAAGGCGTCGATGCCGTTGGCGAGGTGTGACATGGCGGGTGGAACGAGTCGAAGCGGAGGCGGAGGGGCGGTGGGCCGGGCCGGCAGCGGAGTCGGTGGGCGACGGCGGGGCAGACCCCGAATGTACGATAATCGGACGGTCGGTCAATCGCGGCGCCGCGGGAGGAGGAGCGTGGCCGCCCCCGGCTCCACGCGCGCCTCGAAGGGGGTGGTGCCGAGCACCTCGCCGTCCGCCTCGTAGAGCTGCGGCGGGTCGCACTCCACGCGGAAGGTGCGCCCGGGCTGGTAGGCCATCCGCGGGTGCGTGCCGAACCGCTTGCGCAGCAGGCGCCACGCGATGCCGAGCGTCTGCCCCGCGTGCGCCGGAGAGAAGACGCACAGGTCCAGCCGGCCGTCATCCCGCTCGATCCCCGGTCCCAGCACGATCAGGTCGTTCAGCACCCCGCCGAAGTTCGCGATCATGGCGAGCGTGGCATCGGCGGTCACCGGCACGCCGTCGACGGTGGCGCGGAGGCGGAAGGCGCGGCACTGTAGCGTGGCCCGGAGCGCGGAGAGGGTGTACGCCGCCACGCCGAAGCGGCGCTTCGCCGCCGCCCCGGTCTCCGCGATCATCCGCGCGTCCACGCCGACGCCCACCGCGAACGCGAACCGCCGGCCGCCGTCGACCACGCCCAGATCGATCGTGGTGGGAGCGCCGTGCACGAGGCGCAGGACGGCGCGGCGGACGTTCAGCGGGATCCCGAGCGAGCGCGCCACGAGGTTCCCCGTCCCGCCGGGGAGAATCCCCACCGGCACGCCGCTGTGGGCGAGCGCGCCCACCACTTCCATGGCCGTGCCATCGCCGCCCAACGTGAACACCGCCTGGTGCTCGTCGCCGCGCCGCTCCACCGCGAGCACCGCGGCGTGCCCGGGGTGCTCGGTGGCGATGTGGTCGCAGGGTACCCCCGCCTCGCGGAACGCGGCGAGCGCGTGGTCGAGCGTGCGGCGCGCCCGGCGCGCCGCCGGGTTCGAGATGAGGAGGACGCGGCCGGTCAGAAGTTCCAATCCCTGAAGAGGTCGAAGCCGAACTGGCGCGGCCGGTTCCCGATGGACGTGAGCCCCGGCTGGCACTGGAGCGCGATCGACGACGGCTCGGAGCTCGCCTGGAGCGACCAGCCATCGTTCAGCCGGTAGTCGACCGTGATGCCGAGCGACTGCGCGAACGACGTGCTGCTCGACGCCTGCTGCCCCCCGAGCCCGCACAGCCCCGCGTTCACCGTGAGGAAGGTGCGCTCGCCGATCTGCTTCCCCACGCCGATGCGCGTCCCCGCGAGCGAGGCCGTCGCGCTGGTGGCGCCGACGTCCTCCGATCCCGCGGTGCCGGTCTGCACCTGGATGTAGTCCACGAAGCTGATCTGCTCGGCGAGCGCGCGCTCGAGCACCCCCCCCACGGTCGGCAGGAGGGCGCGGGCCACCGGATCCAGCGCGCGCCGGCCCGCGATGTCGCTCGCCAGTGCCGGCGAAGGCTGGCCGAACACGAGGTAGCTCAGGATCTCCGTGTCCGAGAGGGGGATCCGCTCGTTGCTCGACAGCGCCAGCCGCGGCTCGACGAGCGTGCCTCCGATGTGGGCGATGATGTCCACGTCCTGCCCGCTCTCCCGGTTCGCCTGCCTCACCGTGTACGACGCCCAGATGTCCAGCGCCGGCGGGATGTTCGGATCGCCGAAGAACACCACCTTCCCGCTGTCCACCTGGAAGGTGCGCAGCACGAGGCCGAGGTTCAGGCGGTAGGTGCCGCGGCTCACGCGGAGCGTACCGCTCTCGAGGCGCTGGCTCCCGAGCTTCTGGAGCTCCACGTCCCCCGCGAGCTTGATGTTCGCCTCATCCGACCGGAGCCACACGTCGTCGCCGATGTGCACCGTGAGGCTGGGCACGCGCAGGTTGGCGATGAGCGTGTCGAGGTACGCGGAGCGGATGAGGCTCCGGTTGGCCACGAGGCTCGTGTCCACGATGTCGTAGAAGTCGGGGTCGTTGAGGTCCACCACCTGCTTGGTGTTCAGCTCCGACACGAACAGCGTGCCGCGGTTCACCGTCACGTCGCCGCCGAGCTCCGGACGCGTCGCGGTGCCGGCGAGGCGCACGTTGCCGCTCACTTCGAGCCGCGCCAGCGATTTCTTGTCCACCACCTGGAAGTTGCGCGCGCTCGCGCTCACGTCGAAGCCCATGTCGCGCGTGTCGCGCCAGTTGGGGATGCGCACCCCCCCCTGCACGGAGAGGGAGTTGTTCGGCTGGTCCCCGCTCACCATCGAGAGCCGGGCGATGCGCACGCTGTCCGGGGTGAAGGCGAGATCGGCGTTCAGCTGCTCGAGGCGGATCCCCGCGCGCGGGAGTCCCATCGCGCCGTCGTGGATCCCGATGTGCCCCGTGAGCAGCGGATGGTTCCACGTCCCCCCGACGTCGAGCTCCGTCGACGCCGTCCCCACCACGCGCGCGAACTGGGGGGACATCGCCTCGAGGAGCCCCAGGTCCACGCTGTCCGCGCGCACGTGCCCCTCGAGGGTGTCGCCGAGCAGCCGGTGGTCCACGGGGACGAGCGCGAGGTCCACCGGCAGCCCCACGTCGAGCGAGAGCACGCGCTTGCCGCCGCGGAACACCTCGGCGGCGCCGCGCAGGCGCTTCCCGGCGTAGTCGGCCGAGGTGGTGAAGTACGGGAACGAGACGTCGCCGTAGCGCACGGCGGTGAAGCGTCCCTGCGCCCGGATCACCGGCGCGGCGCGGGTGCCGTTGATGGCCACCGCGAACGACGTGGCGCCGTCGAGCGGGCGCGCGGTCTGGGCGAGCGCCGAGAAGTCGGCGAGCGGGAAGCTGTCCACCTCCACCGCGCCGCTCACCGCGCGCGTATTCGGGAAGTTGCCGCGGAGCGCGAGGCGCGAGGCGCCGGAGCGCAGCACGAGGGAATCGACGCGCGTGCCGACGGTGTCGAACGTCACGTGCGCCGGCGCGGCGAGCGTCCACGTGTGCTCTCCCAGCCGCGCGCCGACGCTGTCCACCGTGATCCGCATCGCGTCGGCGGTGCGCTCGAAGTCCAGCGCCGCGCCACCCGCGAAGCCGGCGGGTGCGCGCGTGGCCGCGGCCGCGAGCGCGAGCGTCCCCGATGCGCTGTCGCGCAGCGCGAGCACCGCGCCGGCGGAGTCCACGCGCACGCCGGCGACGAGCACCGAGTCGAGCGTCGCGCGCACCGTCCCCGCCGGCGCAACGGGCAGTCCGGTGAAGGCGAAGTCGCCGTCCAGCCGCTGCACCGCATCGCCGCCGTCGAACAGCTCGCGCCCCCCGAACGTGCCGTGCGCGGCCAGCGTGTCGATCGAGCCCGCGAGCACCCCCTGGGCGCGCAGGGTGCCGGCGAGCGAGTCGCGGATCGCCTGCTCGAGCGCGGCGCGCACCGCGGCCGGCGCCGTGCTGTCGGCGCGGGCGAGCGTCGCCGCGCCGCGCCGCGTGGGAGGCGTGCCGAGGTACGGCCGGAGCCCGCCCAGCGAGTCGACCATCAGCGACCAGCGCAGCGAGTCGCGCACGCCGGGCACCAGCCCCAGCGCGCCCTCCGCCGTCGCGCGCGCCGCGCTCGACTCCAGCCGCAGCGTGTCCACGCGCAGTCGCCCGCCGCCGAAGCCGAGCACCGCCAGCGACGGCGCCACGTCCACCTTGTCCACGCGCGACGCATCGAGCGCGATGCGCGCGCTCCCCTCCAGGTTCGCGAGCGAGTCCCCCCGCACATCGAGCGCGCCCCGCCCCGTGAGGCGCATGGACACGAGCGCGCTGTCCTCGAGCAGCACGCGCGGGTCGAGATCCGCCACCGACGCGGTGCCGCGCGCCGCGTACCCGGGCTCGGACATGTCCACGTGCCCATCGTACGCCAGCTCCCCCGCCGCGCCGGTGAGCGTGGTCACGAGCGTCATGTCCGCCGATGTCCCGCTCGCGCGCAGCGGCCCGGTGTACGGCCCGCGGAAGCGCAGGATCGGATACGAGCGCGCGAGCGTCGTGAACGACATCGGCACCGCCTGGAGGTCCACGTCGAACGACATCAGCGAGCCGTACGTCACCCGCCCGCGCCCGGTGAAGCGCGAGGGCGCACCCGGGCCATCGCGCAGCGAGACATCGGCATCGCTGAATCGCAGGTCGGTCCACACCGAATCGAGCCGCGCCGTCCCGCTCGCCGATCCCTGCAGCCGCGGAAAGCTCGGGAAGAGATAGCGCGGCGTGCGGAAGTCGAGCGTCTGCACGTTCACGTCGAGGCCGCGGAAGGTCGCCAGCGACGGCTCCAGGATGTCGAGCCCCCCGTGCGCCGCGAACCGCGACACCGCCCCCGGCACGTGCTTGTCCGCGAACGCGAGCCGCGCGTCATCCACCGTCCAGCGGTTCAGCGCTCCGCCGCGCGCGCGCACGGTGCCGGTGAAGCGCCCCTGCCAGTCCACCGGGAACGGCTTCCCGTTGAACGTCCGCAGCAGGTCGAAGTCGAGCGGGTCCACGCGCACGTCCACATCCTTCACCACGAGCACCGGCCCGCCCACGCCGAAGGTCATGTCGCCGAGCAGATGCGACTTCGTGGAGCGCACGTCCATCTTCGTGATCGCGTACTCCAGCACGTGCGGGTCGCGCGCGTTGTTGTGGATGTGAAGCAGCAGCCGCCCGCCCCCGGTCCGGGGAAGCGTCGGGTACACCCAGGCGATGTCGCCGAGCGACATGGAGTCCGCGGTCACGTGCACGTCGTAGTGCGTCGGCGACGTCCCGCCCCACCACACCTTCCCCGTGGCCCGCCCCGTGGAGCCCGGGAGATCGAAGTGGCGCACGTCCAGCCATACGGAGTCCCCCTGGATGCGCACCGGCCCCCGCACGTTGCGGAAGCGGAAGGGGGGATCGGTCTCCTCGGCGGCGAGCGCGCCCACCGCCACCAGGCGCCCCGCGCTGTCCGGATCGGCGATGCGCACGTACGGCGAGCGCAGCTCGATGTGCGTCCAGCGGCGCGTCTGCTTCGGCCCCTCCCGCGTGGGGCGGATCTCGTGATCGCCCGATGCGTACGCGGCCTTCACCGCGCTGTCCCGCCGCGCCCCGCGGAGCGAATCCGGAGGCGACCACGACTCGGTGAGCAGGAAGGTGCCGTCGTGGATCACCGCGCTGTCGATGACGATGAAGTCGCCGAAGCGCCGTTCCGCCGTGCGCGGCGTCTTCGGCCCCTCGGGGAAGATGCGCCGGTAGTTCCACACCCGGTCGGCGTGGCGCCGCAGGTACACCACCGGGTGGTTCAGCTCGAGGTACGACAGCAGGACCCGCTTGTCCACCAGATCGCGCGGATCGTACTTGAGGCGGACCGGCCCGGTGGCGATGAAGAGCGAGTCCTCGTCATCGCGGATCGCCAGCGAGTCGATGGTCACGCCCGTGAACAGGCTCCCGCCGATGTGCCCGATGTACATCGACCCGCGCCCGTCGAGGCCGGCCGCCACCTTCGTGGTGAGCCACCGCCGCACGCGCTCGCGCCCGAACGCCGTCTGCGTGGTGGCCAGCACCACGGCCACCACCAGGACGGCGAGGAGGAGCATCACGCTCGCGCTCGCGAGCACGACCACGCGCCGGCGCGACATCGACTAGAAGGCCTGTCCGATGCTGAAATTGAAAGTCAGCCGGTTCAGGAAGGAGCTCCCCTGCGCCGGCGTGAAGCGGCTCGGGCACGCCTTGCCCGGCGCCGACTCGATGTCCCCCTGATCGAACGGATTGTCCGGGCTCACGCACAGCAGCTTGCGGCTGTTCGGGTCGAGCACGTACACCGCCCCCGCCTGCTGCGAGTACTTGTTGTAGGCCACGTCCACGCGGAACGGCCCCACCGGCGAGTTGACGCGCACGCCCACCCCCGGCGTCACGCGGATGTCGCGCAGCCGCGGGTGATCCTCCGGCCGGTTCCACACGAGCCCCGCGTCCGCGAAGAAGGCGAGCTGCACGATGTTCGAGAGGAACGGGGATGGGGTGCGGAGCTCCAGGTTCCCCACCGCCAGCGTGTTCCCCCCCGTGGGCGAGTACTGCCGGATGGTCGCGGTGTCGTACGCCACGAACTGGTGTCGCGGGAGGTGCGTGCTCGAATCCACGACCACGTTGTCCTGGATCGAGGAGGGCCCCACGATGTAGACCACCGGCCCGAGCAGGTTCTGGTTGTAGCCGCGCACGGAGTTGGGCCCCCCGGCGTACAGCCGCTCCTGCGGCGGGACGAATCCCTGGGCGCCCTGGAACCCCTTCCACTGGAACACGGTGCCGAGCTGCAGCCGCGCCGCGACCACGCTGCCTTGCCCGATGGAGGCGTACGTCGACACTTCACCGAGGAGCCGGTTGAAGTACGCCGTCCCTCCCGTGTCCACCGTGGTCGCGCCGATGCGCAGCTCGAGGCGCGCCACCGAGCCGCGCGTCGGGTTGAACAGGCTGTTCGTCCGGTCGCGCGCGATCCCGATGCTCCCCACCTGGAGCGTCGCGTTCCGCTGGAGCGTCGCGATGTCCGACAGCGTGCACCGGTTGAAGATCTGGCAGAACACCGCCGGATCCGCCTCCGTGCGCCCGTACTCCACGCGGTACCCCAGCGTGAGCGGCTCCCCCGGGCCGATCGCGCGCGGGTGCAGGTCGCGCGTCACCTGCGCCGCGAGCCCGATGGGGGTGTAGCGGATGAACGTGCGGTACTCCGAGCTCCGCTCGCTGAACAGCGTCAACGACGGGATGTTCCGGGGACCGAACAGCGTGGGCAGGCGGAGCGTGGCGCTCGTGAAGTAGTTGAGCTTCGCCGTGAACGCCGAGTCGTCGCGCACGATCCCCGGGCAGAGCCCGATGTGCGAGAGCCGGCCGGAGAGCTCGAGGCGCTTCGCCCCGCCCAGGAAGTTCCGGTCGGTGAAGCGCGCCTGCGTGCGCACGCAGTCGAGGTACGCCCACCCCACGCCCACGCGCATCGAGTTCATCTTGGACTCCCCGACCCGCACGAGCACGGTGAGCGAGGTATCGCTCCGCTGCAGGCTGTCGGGGATCTCGACGTCCACGTGGCGGTACGTCTCGAGGCCGTAGAGGTCGCGCTGCGACTCCAGCAGCTCGCGCTGCCGGTACAGGTCGCCCGGCGCGAACGAGAGCAGCTCGCGGATGGTGGCGGTGTCGATCGCCGGCGGCTGCCCGGGAACGCTCGAGGCCACCTGCCAGTCGATCGCTCCGATGTGCGCCACCGGACCCGGGGTGAACGCGAGCTTCACCGACGCGCGATCGGTGGCGTTGTCCACCGTGATGTCGCGCAACGGGTCGGTGGCGTGCGCGTAGCCGTTGTTCTGCAGCCGGTCCACCACCGAGTCGATGGCGGCCTTGAGCTTGATGCGGTCGTAGATCGACTGGCGGAACGGCTCGAGGGTGCGGAGGAGCCTCCGCTGCAACCGGTCGGGAACGGAATCGAGCCCGCTCACCACGAGCGTGTCGATGAGCACCGGCGGCCCCTCGTGGAGCTCGAAGCCCACGGCCACGCGCCCCGGCGAGGTGGGCGAGATCTTCGAGTCGACAGTGGTCTTGTAGTAGCCGCGCTGCCGGTAGAAGAGGCGGAGGCGGATGGCGTCGCGCTGCACCTCGAGCGTGTCCAGGCAGCGCTTGGCGCCGAGCGGCAGGTGCAGCACGCGCCGCGCCCAGCTCGACGGCGTGGTGACGATCGCCCGTTCCAGCTCGCTGTCGCTGAAGTGGGTGTTCCCCGAGAAGTCCACGCTCCGGATCTCGAGGTCTCCGGCGTCGCACGAGAGATCCTGCCCCCGCGCGAGCCCCGGAATCACGAGCAGCGCGAGGGCGAGGAGAACGCGCCGCATCACGAGCGCGAGCGGATCGCCGGCGCCCCGGCGCGGTGTCCGGCGGCCGCGCGCGGGCGCGCCGCGTCCGCCGCGGGTTCGAGCGGGGTGCGCTGAAGGAGAATGCGCGCGAAGTAGAACGCCGTGAGCCCGGCACCCACGCCGATGCCGATGGCGGGGAGCAGCTCGGCCGGCCGAAGGTTCCGTCGGTAGTAATAGGTGGACGGCTCCCGCCCTCCACCGCGCGCTCGTTCCATGCCTCGCCCTCGAAGATGACGTGCCCCGACCCCGGCGCGGAGCGGCCGCGTCGACGTGGGCGTCCTCCGTCTACACCGCCTGCACGAGGATGGTGCCCGCGCCTCGCTGCTTCGCGCGCCGCTTCACTTCCGCAGCCAGCGCGCCGATGTGGCTCACCGAGATCCAGCGGTCGGGCTCCACTTTCAGGATCGCCGCCGACAGCCGCGCGATCGGGAACTCGCGCGCCCGCCCTTCCCGGTCGATCCCCATGAAATGCCCCCGCCGCACCGCCTCTTCCCCCACCGCGCGGGTCGCCACGTCCACGAAGCGCGCCGCGCACTCCCGCGCGATCGACTCCGCGTCCCGCTCCGTGGTCACGGCGATGAAGTCGTCGCCGCCGATGTGCCCCACGAAGCTCCGCCCGCTCCCCGCCATCTCCACCGCCCCGCGAATCGCCTGCCCCATGTCGCGGATCACCATGTCGGCGATGGTGAAGCCGAAGGTGTCGGCGAACGGCTTGAAGTTGTCGAGATCGATGTAGCAGATCGCGAACGGCTCGCGGAGCTGCGCCCGGCGGGCGATCTCATCCTCGATCGCCTTCCCCCCCGGCAGCCCGCTCGTCGGGTTGCGGTCCCCCTCGCGACGCACGAGACGCAGGAGCGCCACGATCCGCGCCCGGAGCTCGCGCGGATCGAACGGCTTCGCGAGGTAGTCGTCCGCCCCCGCCTCGAACGCCTCCACCTTGTGCTCCACGTCGCCGCGCGCGGTGAGCATGAGCACGGGGATCCGCGCGGTGAACGGATTCAGCTTCACCGCCCGGCACACTTCGATCCCCGACATGCCGGGCATGACGAGGTCCAGCACGAGGAGGTCGGGCTCGCGCTCCTGGATCGACGCGAGCGCGGACAACCCATCGGACGCGAGGCTCACCTCGTGCCCCGCCGAAACGAGGACTTCGCGCACCATGAGGCGCATGTCCTCGTGATCGTCGACGCACAGGACGTAACTCACGATTGACGCATTACTTGAGGCCCGGTAAGTTCACTCGTTACACCGCCGCTGTCAACTTGGCGCGGCGCGCCTTCCCGCCGTCCGCCATCACCCGCATCGCCATGGCCACGATGTTCCGGCGACACCTCCGCGTCGCCGCCCTGCTCGTGCTCGCCGCTGCCTGCCGCGGCAGCGAATCCGCGCCACAACGGCACACACTGATCGACTCGCGCGACACCTACGATCCGCGCTCCCTCGATCCGGCGCTCTCCACCGACGTCCCAACCGGGCGCGCCGTCAGCTACGTCTTCGACGGTCTCACGCGCCTCGCCCCGGATGCCCAGCTCCACCCCGCCCTGGCCACGCGGTGGGATGTCTCCGATGATGGCAGGATCTACACCTTCCACCTCCGCCAGGGGGTGAAGTTCCACGACGGCTCGCCGTTCCGTGCGCACGATGTGGTCCACTCCTTCGAGCGCGTGCTCCGGCAGGGTGGACGCGGCTGGCCCCTCTACCCCATCACCGGCGCGCGCGCCTTCGCCGGCGGCTCCGCCCCCCACATCGCCGGCCTCGCCACCCCGGACGACAGCACGGTGCGCATCACGCTCGACACCGCGCTCGTCGTCTTCCCCAAGCTGCTCGCCATGCCGGCGGCGGCGATCGTCCCCGACTCCACCCCCGCCGACTTCGGCCAGCACCCGGTGGGGACGGGCCCCTGGAAGTTCGTGCGCTGGAAGCACGACGACTACGTGCTCTTCGCCAGGAACCCGGACTACTGGGGAGGCGCGCCTTCCATGGACTCGCTCATGGCGCGCATCATCCCCGAGCCGAGCACCGCCGTCGCCGAGTTCGAGTCCGGGAACGTCGATTTCCTCTACGTCCCCGAGGACGAGACGGAGCGGTGGGAGCACACGGACGAGAAGAAAGCGCTCCTCGTCTCCGCGCCGGCGCTCCGCTTCTGGTACGTCGCCATCAACACCACCCGCGGTCCGCTCCGCGATGCGCGCGTCCGCCAGGCGCTCAATTACGCGGTGGACGTGAAGACGATCCTCGCGAAGATCATCGGGGGACGCGGACGCGTCGCGGCCGGCGTCATCCCGCCGTCGCTCGAGGGGGCGGACACCGCGCGGGCACCCTACCCATACGATCCGGCGAAGGCGAAGCAGCTCCTCGCCGCCGCCGGCTACCCGAATGGGCTCGACCTGGAGCTCTGGCACAGCCAGGACCCGGCGTTCGCCCGCGTGGCGCAGTCGATCCAGGCGTATCTCGGTCAGGTGGGGGTCCGCGTGAAGATCGTGCAGCGCGACAACAACGCCGTGCGCGAGGCCTCGCGCAAGGGTGCCACGGACCTCTACATCAAGGATTGGTGGGCCGACTACCCGGACGCGGAGGACTTCCTCTACCCGCTGCTGCACAGCGCGAACCGCGGCGTGGGGGGGAACGTCTCCTTCTACTCCAACCCCGCCTACGACCAGCTCGTCTCTCGCGCGCGCGTCACCGCGGATGATGCCAAGCGCATCGCGCTCTACCGGCAGGCCGACTCGCTGGAGTTCGCCGACGCCCCGATGCTCTACCTCTTCTTCTACAACGACCTGTACGCCGTGCAGCCGTGGATCAAGGGGTTCGAGGTGCCGCGCATCTTCTACGGGCAGCCGCTCGGCTCGGTCTCCATCGCGCCGCGCTGACCGTGGGCTCCTTCATCGCGCGACGGCTCCTCCTCGCCATCCCGACGCTCGTCGGGGTGCTCGTGGTGGTGTTCCTCCTCATCTACGTCGCGCCCGGCGATCCGGTGCTGGAAATGGTCGGCGAGCGGGCCGACCCGGCCACGATCGCCCGCCTCCGCGCCCAGCTTCACCTCGACGCGCCCCTTCCCGAGCGGTTCGCGCACTACGCCGCCGGCGTGGTGCGGGGAGACCTCGGGACCTCGTACATCACCGGACGCCCGATCTCCCGCGACATCCGCGAGCGCTTCCCGAAGACGCTCGAGCTCGCGGGCGCCGCCATGCTCCTCGCCGTGGCCATCGGCGTCACGATCGGCGTGCTCAGCGCCGCGCGCCCCGACGGCTGGTTCGACCGCCTCTCCCTCGGCGCCGCCTACCTGGGGATCTCCTTCCCGGTCTACTGGGTGGGACTCATCCTGATCTTCGTCTTCGCCGTCCTCCTGCGCTGGCTCCCGCCGTCCGGGTTCGGCGGGGTGAAGTACCTCGTGCTCCCCGCGCTCGCCCTCGGCTCGCGCTCCATCGCCTTCCTCGCGCGCATGACGCGCTCGTCGATGCTCGAGGTGCTGAGCGGCGACTACATCCGCACCGCGAGAGCGAAGGGGCTGCGCGAGCGCACCGTGCTCGGACGCCACGCCCTGCGGAACGCGCTGATCCCCGTGGTCACCGTGCTCGGGCTCGACTTCGGCTACTACCTCACGGGGAGCATCCTCACCGAGACCATCTTCAGCTGGCCCGGCCTGGGTCGCTACGTCGTGAACGCCATCAGCCGCCGCGACCTCCCCGCCATCCAGGGCGCCGTCCTCTTTCTGAGCGTGGTGTTCGTGGTCGTGAACCTGATCACCGATCTCGTGTACGCGGCGGCGGATCCGCGGATCTCTTACGAGTAGGGGCCGGAGGTCAGGGGCCGGGGGTCAGGGGGACTTGGGGAGATGATGGGGACCGGGAAACGATGGCGGCGGCCTTGGGGGCCGCCGTTATTCGTTTCGGGAGGCGGATGGTCCGCCGAGGGAGGTTGGATGGTGGGGGCGATCAGGAGCTTTCGCGATCTCGAGGTGTGGCAGCGGGCGGTGGAGCTGGCGGTGGCGAGCTACGCGATCACACGCGTGCTACCCAAGGAAGAGAGATTCGCGCTCGGGGATCAGATGCGGAGATCGGCGGTCTCGATCTCGACCAACATCGCCGAGGGGCACGCGCGCCATTCCACAGCCGAGTTTCTCCAGGCGCTCTCCCACTCCCGCGGCTCCCTCGGCGAACTGGAGACCCTTCTGGAGATCGCAGTGCGAGTCTCGTACGTCTCCGACGCAGATGCGTCACAGGCTTTCTCCCTCGCCACCGACACCGGCCGCCTCCTCTCCGGTCTGGTCCGCTCCCTTCGCGAGAAGCTCGACCGTCCCAGTCCCCGTCCCCGCCGTCCGCGGAATCCCCCCGGCCCCCAGCCCCCGGCCTCCGGCCCCTAGTCAGTCGGCCGTCTGGCCGAATATCGCCATGTTCGACGAGTGCCCCGGTGCCACCTTCTTCTCCGGGTACAGCCAGTGCACCGCCTGGTTCACGGCGATCGCGGCTTCGCTGAAGCCGGTCGCGATGAGCTTGAGCTTCCCCGGGTAGGTGGTGATGTCACCCGCAGCCCAGATCCCCGCGCGCCCTGCCTCCATGGTGCTCGTCACCGCGATCTCGTCCTTCTCGAGCCGCAGCCCCCATTCGGTGATCGCGCCGAGGTCGCTCACGAAGCCCAGCATCGGCAGGATGACGTCCACGTCGATCTGATGGTGCGTCTTCGCCTTCACGTCCTTCACCGTCGCGCCGTGCACCCGGTCGTTGCCGTGCACGTCGGCGAGCTCGTGGAAGGTGAGCAGCCGTGCCCGTCCGGCGGCCGCGGCTTCCGTCACCACCTGCACCGTGGCCGCGTGCGCGCGGAAGCGGTCGCTCCGGTGCATGAGCGTCAGCTCCGCGGCCCGTTCCAGAAGCTGGTGCGCCCAGTCGAACGCGGAGTCCCCGCCGCCGATGATCAGCACCCGCTGGCCGCGGAAGCGCTCGGGGTCCGTCACCCGGTCGAAGATCCCCCGCCCGTACCACGGCTCGGCGGCGGGCTGGGGGAGGCGGCGGGGCGAGAACGCCCCGATCCCCGCCGCGATCACGATCGACCGCGACGGGAACCGGTCCGTGTCGGTGACCAGCGTGAACCCGCCGCCGTCCTCTTCGAGGGAGACGACACGCTGGTCGAGCTGGATGTCGGGGGAGAACTGGCTCGCCTGCTCCACCAGTCCGCTCACGAGGTCCTTCGCCAGGATCTTCGGAAAGCCGCCGACGTCGAAGATGTACTTCTCCGGGTACAGCGCGAGGAGCTGCCCGCCGAGCTCCGGCAGCGCATCCACGATGCGCGCGGTGACGCCGCGCATTCCGGCATAGAACGCGGCGAAGAGCCCGGTGGGCCCCCCGCCGATGATGGTGATGTCCCTGATCTCGTGCGGCATGTGACGCGGTGGATGGAGAACGTGGCGCGATGGGCGCCGACCCTCGATCCCTCAATAATGCACCAGGACGACCACATTCTGGAATACGCCGGGGCGTTCCGGCTGGTGCGCCGCATCGCACAGGGCGGGATGGCCACGGTGTACGAGGCGGAGCAGCTCGGGCCGGCGGGCTTCGCCAAGCGAGTGGCGCTGAAGGTCATCCACCCGCGCTACGCGAAGGAGAAGACCTGGCTGCAGCTCTTCATCGATGAGGCCAAGCTCTCCGCGAACCTCGTGCACGGGAACATCGTGCAGATCTACTGGCTCGGCGAGGTGGAGGGGCAGTACTACATCGCGATGGAGCACATCAGGGGCCCCACGCTGCGCGCCGTGATCGAGCGCCATCGAGAGCTCGACCAGCTCATCCCGCCGACGATCGCGGCGTACATCGCGAGCCGCGTCTGCCGCGCGCTCTCGTTCGCGCACGACTTCACGGGCCCCGACGGCACGCCGCTCGACATCGTGCACCGCGACGTGTCGCCGAACAACATCATGGCCACCTGGGATGGGCACATCAAGCTGGCGGACTTCGGGATCGCGAAGGCCACCACCTCCATCGATCCGATGGCCACGTCGCCGATGATGATGATGGGCAAGAAGCACTACATGAGCCCCGAGCAGATCCTCGCCCTCGACGTGAACGCGCGCAGCGACGTGTTCTCCGTCGGCGTGGTGCTCCACGAGCTGCTCGCCCTCGAGCCGCTGTTCGTCGAGGATGCGACGGAGCTCGTGATCGATGAAGTGACGTGGCGTCCGCTGCGGGACATCCGCGAGGTGCTACCCACGGTGCCGCGCGAGATCGAGGAGGTGCTCAGAGCCGCGCTCGAGCGCGATCCGGCCCACCGCCCCTCCGCCGCGGAGATGGGGCGCGCGCTCGACCGCTGGTGCGAGGCGCAGGACGTCGTCGCCACCCCCGACCGCCTCCAGGACCACCTCGCGATGCTCTTCCCCACCTCCTTCCAGGGGAGCGCCCGCCAGAGCGGCGAGTTCACCCGTTTCTCCGCGTTCGAGCGCGGGCTGCGCGTGAACGGTGAGCCCCGGCGGCGGCGGTGGTGGCGTTGGTTGGGAGCTGGAGGCTAGGGGGGCTGGGACCTGGTGGGTAGACCACCGAACAACGCGTGTCGCGTGTGGGAGACCGACGGGATGAGGAGCGAGGTAGAGCGAGAGTAGGTTCGGTCGTAGAGAGAGTCCACCTACATCCGAACCTACACGCGCCGTACCTCCCTCCTCGTTCCGTCAGTCTCCCACACGCCACACGCGTTCCATGGTGGTCCAGCGACTAGGTCCTACTCCCCCTCTGACTCCACCCTTCCCACGCGCATAGATTCCCGCTCATGCGCATCTATACTCGGACCGGAGACAAGGGCGACACCGGCCTGTTCGGCGGCGGTCGCGTGACCAAGGACCACCCGCGCGTCGAAGCGTACGGCGACGTGGACGAGCTGAACGCCGTGATCGGGATGGCGCGTTCGGTGGAGATGATGCCGCGCATCGACGAGGTGCTCGCTCCCATCCAGCGCGACCTCTTCGGCCTCGGCGCGCTCCTCGCCACCCCGCACCCCGACAAGGTGAAGCAGCAGCTCGAGAAGGCGCGCATCGACGACGATCGCATCGCGCAGCTCGAGCGCGCCATCGACGATGGAGAGGCGGAGCTCGAGCCGCTCACGTCGTTCATCCTCCCCGGAGGCACCCCGAAGGCCGCGGCGCTCCACGTCGCGCGCACGGTCTGCCGCCGCGCGGAGCGGCGCGTGATCGCGCTCTCCCACGAGGTCGAGCTGCCGCCGATCGTCATCCGCTACCTCAATCGCCTCTCCGATCTCCTGTTCGTGCTCGCGCGCGTGGCCAACCGCCGCGCCGGCGCGGCCGAAGTCACGTGGTAGCGCGGGCACGCCATGCCCTCCATTTCGCTCCACGGCTACGAGGTCCTCGTCGCGCCGCGCGCGCTCGATGATCTGGGCGGCGTGGCGTCGCGCACCGCGCCGGCGCACCGCTACGCCATCATCACCGACGACACCGTGGCGCCGCTCTACGCCGCGCGCGCGGCCGGTGCGCTCGGCGCCGAGCGCAGCGGGATCTTCCGCATCCCCGCCGGCGAGGCGTACAAGACGCGCGAGAGCTGGGCGCGGCTCACCGATGAGCTGCTCGCCGGCGGGTTCGGGCGCGATACCACCGTCGTCGCCCTCGGCGGCGGCGTCGTGGGCGATCTCGCCGGCTTCGTCGCCGCCACCTACATGCGCGGCGTCCCCGTGGTGCAGGTGCCCACCACGCTGCTGGCGATGATCGACGCATCCATCGGCGGCAAGACCGGTGTCGACACCCCGGCGGGGAAGAACCTCGTCGGCGCATTCCACTCTCCGGCGGCCGTGGTGGTGGACCCCGACACGCTCGCCACGCTCCCCGCGGCACAGTTGCGGGCCGGCGCCGCCGAGGCGATCAAGCACGGCATCATCGCGGATGCCGGTTACTTCGAGCGCGTGGCCGGGGAGCTCCCCGCCCTGCTCGCCGATCCCTGTGGAAACACGATGCGCGAGCTCATCACCGGCAGCATCGTCATCAAGGCTGGGATCGTCACCCGCGACGAGCGAGAGGGCGGGGTGCGCAAGGCGCTCAACTTCGGCCACACCCTCGGGCACGCCATCGAGGCGGAGAGCGGTTATCGCCTCCTGCACGGCGAGGCAGTGGCCATCGGGATGACGCTGGAAGGGGAGCTGGCGGAGCGCCTGGGAATCGCCGAGCGCGGCACGGCCGCGCTCGTGCGCGATGCCGTGGAGCGCGCCGGACTGCCGTCGCGCTTCCCCTCGGGGATGACGCCGGAGCGGATACTCGCCGCCACGCGGAGCGACAAGAAGGCACGCCGGGGCACGGTGGAGTACGCCCTCCCCCGGCGCGTGGGGGAGATGGATCCTGGCGACGGCGGGTGGGGGATCGCCGTGCCGGACGATGCGGTGATGGCGGTCCTCGGCTGACCTCACGAGCGCGCCGGGCTGGGCACTACACTTGCCGTTCCCCCCGACGACCGCAACCGGAAGGCATCATGTCCTCCTTCGCGACCTACCTGCTCGGCTACATCATCTTCGTGATCGGCCTCGCCATCGCGGCCTACCTGCTGAACGTGCCGATCACCTGGATCGGCGTGGGCGCGCTCGTGCTGATCGGGTTGGGCGTGGTGACGGCGACGAACAAGACCAAGCCGCGCGACCCGCCGACGGCCTGACCGGCCCCCGCTCGACCACCTCTGCGTCGGCCGCGCCGGCCTGGGAAGACATTGCCGGCGCCGACCGGGAGCCGCTCCCAGTCGCCGCCCCACCGATCCGTGCAACTCATTGTGGTCCAATGGAATGCCAGATCGGCAGAAATCGGCGCCGCCGCGGCACGATTCGTGGCTGTTGACCTAACCAGTAACCAGAGTTATCGTGCGCGTCCCTGGCGGTTCGGTGCACGAGAGCCGCTTTCCGGTTCGTCCACCTTCGAAACGAGGAACGGGGCGAGTATGGAGCATGTGGCCGAAAGCAGGTCCAAAGGGTTCTTTCGTTCGTCTCCCTCCACCGCTTTCGATCAGTACCTGCAGGACATCCAGAAGCTTCCACTCATAACCGACCCCGTCGAAGAGCGCCGCCTGGCGCGTCGTGCACAGAAGGGCGATGAGACCGCCGCCGAGCGACTGGTCACCGCCAATCTCCGGTTCGTCATCTCGTACGTGAAGAAGTACCAGGGGCACGGACTCGATCTGAGCGAGCTCGTCGCCATTGGAAACGAAGGCCTCCTGAAAGCGGTCAAGAAATTCGACCCCGATCAGGGGGTCAAATTCATTTCGTACGCGGTGTGGTGGGTACGCCAGGCGGTGCTGAAGGCGCTGGCCGAGCAGACGCGCTCCGTTCGCATTCCGCTCAACCAGAACTCCCAGCTCATCAAGCTCGCGCGGGCGGAGACGGTGCTCGCCCAGGTGCTCAAGCGCGATCCCACCGACGACGAGATCAGCCGTCTCATCGAGGAGACGCCGGAAACGGTACGTGCGGCGCGGCAGATGTCCGCCACCGAAGTATCGCTCGACGCACCGATCGATCGCTCGGACCGCGAGGCCTCCACGCTCGGGGAGCGCTTCGTGGGGGTGGACGGCGCGGAGATCGAGGACACGACGGACTTCAAGCTGATGCGCGAGTTCATCGACCGCGTGTTCCGCAAGTATCTCACGCCGCGCGAGCGGAAGATCCTCTACCTGTACTACGGTCTCGAGGAGGGGTCCGAGGCCATGACGCTCGAGAAGATCGGCGCGCTCATGGGCGTCACGCGCGAGCGCATCCGGCAGATTCGCGAGCGTGCGTTCGAGAAGCTGCGCGAGTCTCCGGACGGCGCGGCGCTGG
>DASTSH010000193.1:0-9688 GCA_035760785.1 Gemmatimonadaceae bacterium
CCGGCGAGGAGCTGGCCGGAGGGGGTGGTCGCGTGCGGCATGGTGAAGTGCGCGTACATGACCAGCAGGATCGCGATCCCGCGCAGCCCATCGAGCGCCGGCATGTGACCGTGCACCGGCGCGAGCGCGCCGCCGGGGGAGCCATCGATCCGCGTGCGGATTGCCGTGGCCACGTTGCCCTCTCCGGTGGCTCTGGCTCAGGCGCGTGACGCGCGCCGCGCTCGCCGGCGTGCGTCGGGGCGCTCCATGATAGCGCCGCGCGGGGAGGGTGTCAGCGGGGCGGCGGCCGCCATCGCCGCAGCTCCACCTCTCCCGCGCCCAGGAGGAGCGTGTCGGCCGCGCCCGGCTCGCGGCTCGCGGCGCGCGCCCAGTGGTGAGGTACTGCATGCAGCCGGTGCCGGGAAGCGCGAGCCAGTCGAACACCGGCGCGCCGCCGAGCGCGGGACCCCGATAGAGTCGCTGAGCGACCGCGCAGAACTCCCAGCCGATGCGGACCGGCCGGGCGGACACGTTGGTGACGGTCACCTCTGTCTCCAACCAGCCGTTCGTGTCGAGATGGCTCGTCGCCCGATAGCGCAGTCCGCCGATGGTCGTGTCGCTCCCGGATGCTCGCCCCGGAGCGAACGCGGGAGGGAAGCCGGGGGGCACGTCGCCCACCGGCGCCGCGCGCAGCACCGCGCGCACATCGGCATCGCCGGCCGACAGCACGGCGTGTCTCACCTTCCCCGAGGCGTTCGCAAGCCAGAGCCCCGCGATGAAGTAGAGGCGCCCGACCGCCGTGCTGTCCGGCGCGCCGCCGGCGGTGCCGACGACCCCTTCGAACGTGCGCGTCTCCCCCGGAGCGATCGTCACGCGGGGGATCTCGAGGGGACAGCCGCGGGCGTCCCACGCTTCGGCGTGCCCCGGCACGTACCAGCGGTCGCGCCGCTCCCGAGATGCCACGGCGTAGAGCAGCACGGGACAGCTGACCGCCGGCGACCCGCCGATCGTGGCCGGGGCCGACCCACGATTCGTGGCCGTGATGCGGAGCCGGAGGGTGCGCGGGCCATCCCCCACGAGCACGGCGGCGCGGTAGACCACGGAGTCGATCTCGCGCTCGTCAGGCAGCGGGTCCACGGCCGGATCGAGATACACGTCCCCCGCGGACAGCTCCGGAGTCCAGCGGTCGTTCAGCTCCATGAGTGCCGTGATGTGGTAGCGCCCCGCGGGGAGCGAGTCGGCGAGGATCTCGGGGACGGAGACGTACGCTTGCAGCTCCCCCGCGCGCATGCTGTCCCCCGGCGCCAGGTCCCCCGTCGCCAGGTACAGTGGACACACGTACGGCGTCTCGCTCCCCACCGGACGCCGCGCCTCGGAGCGCCACACCGGCGCCCCGCCCTCCCCCGCGCGATACGCCCGGAGCCGGAGCGAGCACGCGCCCCACTCCAGGTGGCGCGCGCGAGCGGCGGTGTTCACCACGGAGAACGACACGTGGAGCTGCCGCGGCGCCGCCCCCGCCACCTCGGCGCGCGCGCCGTAGGCGAGCCCCGCGAGCGTGGTCTCCGGCGGCGTCGGCACGCTCTCCGGCGCGACGCCGGGAAGCTCGAGCGCGAGCCGTGTCACGGGAGCGGGGCGGTCGATGCGGCCGAAGCGCACGCGGACGTCCCGCACCAGCGATGGCTCCCACGGTTCCACGGGGCGGGCGGCGGCGTGCGCGCGGTCGGCCGCACCACTCGGCGGCGTCGGCGGAATGGTGACCGTGATCGGAATCGAGATCGCCTTGCGCGGCGGTCCGCCATGATCGATGCGCAGGGTGAACCGCCCAGCGGAGTCGGTGGCTGGCTCGTTGGCGCCGTAGCTCTCGCCGCACCCCGGCCGGAGCGCCGCGATCACGAACACGCCCCAGAGCGGCCGCCCTCCCCTCCCCGTCACGCGCCCTCGCACCTCCGCGTGTGAGGTGGTCTGCCCTGCCGATTCGTGACAGTCGGCGGGCGCCGCGGCGGGCGGCGCGGGCGGCGCGGGTGGATGGCCGCACCCGCCGAGGGCCGGCAGCCAGGCGAGTAGCATCGGGAGCGCTTGCCGCACGAGGGGACGGCGCCGGTGGGTGTGCATGTCGTGAAGACGACCGCGTCCGCCGGCGTTGCACAAGTCTCCTGTGCGCGCCGCGTCAGGACGCGGCGGCCGTCACCGGGGCGGCCGACCGCGCCAGCGCGCGCTCCAGATCCGCGATGATGTCCGACGGATGCTCGAGTCCCACGGAGATGCGGATCAGCCCCGGCACGATCCCGACGCGCTGGCGCTCCTCCTCGCTCAGCTTGGAGTGCGTGGTGGACGTGGGATGGGTCACGATGGTGCGCGTGTCGCCGAGGTTCGCCGAGTGCGAGAGCAGATCGAGCGAGTCGAGGAAGCGGCGCGCGCGCGCGAGCCCGCCGCGCACCACGAGCACCACGATCCCGCCCCCCGCCGACATCTGCCGCCGCGCCAGCTCGTGCTGCGGGTGGCTCTCCAGGAAGGGATAGCGCACCGATTCCACCTCGGGGTGCCCCTCGAAGTGCCGCGCCACCGCGAGCGCGCTCGCGCAGTGCCGCTCCATGCGCACGGGGAGCGTCTCCAGGCTCTTCGAGAGCACCCAGGCGTTGAAGGGCGAGAGCGCGGGGCCGGTGTGCCGGGCGAACCAGCGGATGTCGGCGATCCGGTCGGCGGAGCCCACCACCGCGCCGCCGAGCGTGCGCCCCTGCCCGTCGATGAACTTCGTGGCCGAGTGCACCACCACGTGCGCGCCGAAGCGGATCGGCTGCTGCAGCCACGGGGTGGTGAAGCAGTTGTCCACCACGAACGTGAGCCCGCGCCGGCGGCAGAGCGCGCCGAGCGCCTCCAGGTCGATCAGGTCGAGCCCGGGATTCGACGGCGTCTCCACGAACACGAGCTTCGTCTCCGGGCGCACGAGGCGCTCCCAATCCTCGATCGTCGCGTCGCTGTCGGCGTACGTGGATGTGATCCCCCACTTCGGCAGCACGCGCGTGAGGAGCTGGTGCGTGGAGCCGAAGAGCGCGCGCGAGGCGAGCACGTGATCGCCCTGCTGGAGGAGCGCGGCGAGCGTGGCGAACACCGCCGCCATCCCGCTCGCGGTGGCGATCCCCTCCTCCGCGCCCTCGAGCAGGCAGAGCTTCCGCACCAGCTCGTCCACGTTCGGGTTGGAGTAGCGGCTGTAGATGCTCCCCGGGATCTCGTCGGCGAACATCGCCCGCGCCTGCTCGGCGCTCTCGAAGACGAAACTCGACGTGAGGAAGAGCGGCACGGAGTGCTCGCGCTCCCCGGTGCGGGGGGCCTGCGCGCGCACCGCGAGCGTCTCGGGGTGCAGCGTGGAGGAATCGAATGGGGACGGCGTGTCGGGCGACCGGCTCATGGCGCAGCCTCGAGAGAAAGAGGTCGGTGCCGCCACGGCGATCGGAAAACGAAATGCCCGGCGAGGATGCCGCCGGGCAGGGTCGCGTTTTAGCACTTGTTTAACGTGGCTGCAATAGGCGGCAAATCACCACGACATCGATTGTGGCCGCAGTCTACTCACGTGCCGGCGACGATGTCAAGCGACGACTCGCGCCACGCACGCGGCCGCCGCTGGCGCCTCCGCGCACCGCGCGAGAGATTCGAGGTGCCGCGCCCG
This sequence comes from Gemmatimonadaceae bacterium, assembly GCA_035760785.1. Taxonomy (GTDB): domain Bacteria; phylum Gemmatimonadota; class Gemmatimonadetes; order Gemmatimonadales; family Gemmatimonadaceae; genus JADGGM01. The sequence continues at coordinate 3,644 of DASTSH010000193.1, forward strand.
CCCGCGAGCGGGAGCGGCCACACCTCCTCACTCGCGACCGACGATGAACGCCAAAGCCCTGCTCGCCCCCCTGCTCTGCGTCGCGCTCGCCGCGCCGCTCGCCGCCCAGCGCACCTCCGCCGAACACTGGCCGGAGCGCGCCGTGCCTCGGGACATCCCCCTCGGCCCGATGATCCGCCGCGCCTACGCCGCCGGCACGCGCGACTCCACCGGCGCCCCGGGGAGGCAGTACTGGCAGCAGTCGGTGGACTACGTCATCGACGCCAACCTCGAGGTGGAGACCGCCACGCTCCGCGGGCGGGAGCACATCACGCTGCACAACACCTCCCCCGACACGCTCGACGCGATCGTGCTGCGGCTCTACCAGAACTACTTCCGCGCCGAGGAATCGCGGAACGACTACGTCACCGACATCACCGATGGGATGAAGGTGGAGCGGCTGGTGGTGAACGGCGCGCCGGTGGCGCTCGGCGACCAGGACGCGTACTCCGTGGACGGCACCGTCGCCACCATCCACCCGGCGAGCCCCGTGCTCCCCGGCGCCACCGCGACGCTCGACGTGGATTGGGAGTTCGAGGTGCCCGACGTGCCGCAGGGGATGCGCGGGGAGCGGATGGGACGCTGGGGACACGAGCTGTACCAGGTGGCGCAGTGGTATCCGCAGGTGGCGATGTACGACGACCTGCGCGGGTGGGACACCGACCAGTACCTGGGGAAGGGGGAGTTCTACAACCAGTTCGGCAGCTTCGACGTGAAGATCACCGTGCCATCGGGGTGGCTGGTGGGCGCGACGGGGACGCTGCGCAATCCGGAGGAGGTGCTCTCGCCGACCACGCGCGAGCGGCTCGCGCTCGCCATGCGCAGCGACAGCACCGTGCACGTGGTGAGCGCCGCCGAGCGCGCGCCCGGCCAGTCCACCGCCGCCGGACAGTCGCTCACCTGGCACTTCACGGCGCCGCGCGTGAACGACTTCGCGTTCGCCACATCCAAGAACTTCGTGCTCGACGCCACGCACGCCATGGCGCCCGAGTCCACGCTGGTCCAGGTGCTCTACTGGCCCGAGCACGCGGCGTACGCGCGGACGGCCGAGTACGCGAAGACCGCGCTGGAGTACTTCGGAAAGACGGTGATGCCGTACGACTTCCCGCAGGCCACGGTGGCCGACGGGCCGGAGACGGGGATGGAGTACCCGATGATCATCTTCTCCGGCCCCGGGGTGGGGGTGACCACGCACGAGCTCGGGCACCAGTGGTTCCCGATGATGGTGGGATCGAACGAGACGTGGTACGGCTGGCAGGACGAGGGGCTCAACGAGTGGATCGATGCCGGCGCGCAGACCGCGCGCGAAGGCCGCCCCGCCGATCCGATGCTGGTGGGCGCCGAGTACCGGAAGGTGGCCGGGTCGGAGCTCGAGCCGCCGATGATGTGGCCGTCGGATTTCGCCGGGCCGCTGTACGAGGAGCAGGCGTACGCGAAGGCGCCGCTCGCCATGCGCGCGCTCGGCGGCGTCGCCGGCGACAGCGCGGTGACCCGGGCGTTCGCGGCGTACGCGCAGGCGTGGAAGTACAAGCACCCCTCGCCGTGGGACTTCTTCATGTTCATGCAGCGGCGGTTGGGGACGGATCTGGGGTGGTTCTGGAACGCGTGGTGGTTCACCAGCGGCACGGTGGACCAGCGGGTGGCGTCCGTGCGGGAGCGCGGGGGAGCGCTCGAGCTCGCGGTGCGCGACGCCGGGGAGATGGCGATGCCCGTGATCGCGCGCGTGGAGCTCACCGACGGCTCCTCGGTGACGGTGACGCGCCCCGCCTCGGTGTGGTTCGGCGGCACGCGCGAGGTGACGATCACGCAGCCGCTGCACGGCCGGCACGTGGCCCGGGTGATGCTCGATCCGGAGAACCGGTTCCAGGACGTCGACCGGTCGAACAACGGTTGGGCGGCGGCGTCGCGCGCCGCCCGGTGAGGAGCGCATGATGCGATTCGCTGGACGTCGGCGCGGGCTGCTGGTGTATCAGCTCGTGCTCATCCTGCTCGCGATCGCGGTGATCATCGCGATCGTGATCGTGGTGCGGTCGCGTCGCGCGCACGCGCCGACGGCGGCCACCACCCAGTCGGCGAGCGGCGCGGTGGTGCCCGCGGCGGCGCCGGCGATGGAGCACGGGCTGCCGGTGATGCCGGTGAAGCCACAGCCGAAGGAGATCACCTTCGACGGCTGCCCTCCGCAGGGAGATGGTCGCGACGCGGAGCTCAACCGGCTCAAGAACCGCGTGGACGACGGCGCGTGGGTGAGCGTCCCATTCGACTCGGTGGAGTCGCTGCCATGGCCGAGCACGGTGGAGCGGCGCGCGCGGCGGCAGTGGTCCACCGCCGACCGGAAGGCGGTGGCGAAGTGGGAGGGGATTCCGGTGCAGATCGAGGGGTACCTGGCGGGGGCGAAGGTGGAGGGGCCGGAGACGCCGAACTGCCACGGCGCGGACTCGAAGTATCGCGACTGGCACATCTGGCTCTCGTCCACGCCGGGGAAGGACCGCCGCCGGTCGATCGTGGTGGAGACCACGCCGCGGGTGCGCGCGTCGCACCCGGCGTGGCGCATCGGCACGCTGCAGGCGCTGGCGCGGCGCGGCGACCGCGTGCGCATCAGCGGCTGGCTGATGCTCGATCCCGAGCACCCGGACCAGGTGGGGAAGACGCGCGGAACGATCTGGGAGATCCACCCCATCATGCGCATCGAGGCGCGACGCGGGGGGCGGTGGGTGTCGCTGGACGGCGCCAGCACCGATTGAGCGGAGGAGGGGTCACATGCGGAAGGCGATCCGGCTGCAGGTGACGGTGTGGGTGGAGGGGGAGGACGAACCGGCGCACGACTTCTTCGCGTCCACGTCGAAGGCGGTGCGCGATGTTGTCGCGGCCGGGGCGAAGGCGCACCCCGAGCTGCGCTTCACCGTGAAGCGCGTGCGCGAGGACGAGGGAGACTGACCCCCGTGGACACGCGCGAGGTGCGTCGCATCTACGACCGCCTGGCGGGGCGCTACGATCTGCTGGTGGCGGTGTCGGTGTGGGTGGCGCTGCGCCGGCTGCGTGCCGGCCACGTGGCGCGCGCGCGCGGCCGGGTGCTGGAGGTGGCGGTGGGAACTGGAGCCAACCTGCGCCACTACCCGCGCGGGCTCCGTCCGGCGGCGGTGGACGCGAGTACCGCGATGCTCGCGCGCGCCCGCCGGCGCGCCCGCGCCCTCGGCGTGGCGGTGGACTTCGCGGCGGCGGACGCCGAGGCGCTCCCGTTCGCCGATGCGCGCTTCGATGGCGTGGTGTCCACGCTGAGCGTGTGCACCTTCCCCGATCCCATCCGCGCGCTGCGGGAGATGTCGCGCGTCTGCCGCCCGGACGGGCGGATCTTCCTGCTGGAGCATGGGCGGAGCGACCGGGGGTGGCTCGGGCGCTGGCAGGACCGGGCGGAGGCACGGAGCGTGGCGCGGATGGGGTGCCACCCCAACCGCGAGCCCCTGGAGCTGGCGCGGCGCGCGGGGCTCGGGATCGTCGGCGCGCGCCGGACGCTCCTCGGCATCGTGCACGTCATCGAGGCCACCCCCGCTATCGCGGCCACCCCCGCCCCTTCCGGCTTGGTGGACCGATTATCTTTATCACCATGAACATCGCCATCACCCCCAAGAAGACCGAGGGACTGGAGCGCCTGCTCGAAGTCTCGGTGCCGGTCGAGGAAGTGCGCAGCGCGGAGGATCGCGCGGCCAGCCGCTACGCGACGCGTGTGCGTCTCCCTGGATTCCGCCCGGGCAAGGCACCGGCCGCGATGGTGCGGAGGAAGTTCGCCGACGCCATCCGGCAAGAGGCCATCGAGGCGCTGATCCAGGAGGCCTTCAAGGAGGTGCTCGAGCGGGAGAAGCTCGAGCTCGCCACGCAGCCGCACGTCCACGACCTCAAGTTCGATGAGGGGCAGCCGCTCACCTTCGAGCTGCACCTCGAGGTCCGCCCCACGATCGAGCTGCCGCGCACCACGGGGTTCCGGGTGCAGCGCACCGTGCGTCCGGTCACGGACGAGCAGGTGCAGGAGCAGATCGACAACCTCCGCGAGGAGCGCGCGACCTGGTCGCCGGTGGAGGAGCGGGCACAGCCCGGCGACATGGTGACCGTGCAGCTGGCCACCGCCGATGACTCGGGAGAGGTGGGCGAAGGGCGCGAGTACCGCATCGTGATCGGCTCCGGCCAGGCGATCCCTGGCGTGGAGGAGGTGATCATGGAGACGGCGCCCGGCGCGACCACCGAGCGGCCGGTGAAGTGGCCGGACGACTTCCCCGACGAGGAGCAGCGCGGGAAGACGAAGACGGTACGCGTGACGGTGAAGGACGTGAAGCGGAAATCCCTCCCCACGCTGGATGACGCGCTCGCGCGCGAGGTTGGCGACTTCGACTCGCTCGATGCGCTGCGCACGACCGTTCGCGAGGACCTCGTGCGGCACGCGGAGCGCGAGGCGGATGCCGAGGTGCGTCAGAAGCTGCTCGACGACATCATCGCCGCGAACCCGTTCGATGTGCCGCCGAGCTGGGTGGCGCAACTGGTGGAGGCCTACATCCAGGCGTACCAGATCCCGGAGGAGGAGCGCGAGCGCTTCCAGACCGAGTTCCGGGGGATGGCGGAGCGTCAGGTGCGCCGCGATCTGGTGATCGACACGATCGCGAAGCGCGAGGGACTCGAGGCGACGGAGAGCGACATCGACGACCGCGTGGCGGACGTGGCGCAGAAGCGCAACGCCGACCCCGGGCAGGTGTACGCGTCGTTGCAGAAGGCCGGACGCATCAAGGAGCTCGAGCGGAGCATCACCGAGGACAAGGTGTTCGCCTGGCTCACGGAAAAGAACGAGATCGCCTGAAGAACTGGCGCCGGTGAATCGGGGGCGATCGGCCTCCCTGCACCATCCCGATCGTCACCCGGTTTCCGGCGCCCGATCCGCGACTTACAACTGCGAGACGAATTCATGTCCACGATCTATCCTCCGTACGTGATCGAGCGGTCGAGCCGCGGCGAGCGGACGTACGACATCTTCTCGCGGCTCCTGATGGACCGCATCATCTTTCTCGGGACGCCGATCAACGACGACGTCGCGAACATCATCATCGCCCAGCTGCTGTTCCTCGAGGCGGACAACCCCGAGCGGGACATCAACCTGTACATCAACTCGCCAGGCGGGAGCGTGTCGGCGGGGATGGCGATCTACGACACCATGCAGTTCCTGAACGCTCCCATCCGGACGATCTGCATGGGGATGGCGGCGAGCATGGGGGCCTTCCTGCTCACGGCGGGGACGCCGGGGAAGCGTTCCGCACTGCCACACTCGCGCATCATGATCCACCAGCCCTCGGGGGGCGCGCAGGGGACGGCGGCGGACATCGAGATCCAGGCGCGCGAGATCCTCTACCTGCGCGCGAAGATGAACGAGCTCATGGCGAAGCACACGGGGCGCTCCGTGGAGCAGATCGAGCGCGACGTGGACCGCGACCGGTTCATGTCGGCGGAAGAGGCGAAGGAGTACGGCCTCATCGACAACGTGATCGTGCAGGCGCGCAGCATCGCGCCAGTCGAGAAGAAGGCGACATTGTGAAATGATTCACGAGCAGGGGAGTCATTACTCTGCTTGACCGTCTTCGCAGGGGGGTGTTAAGTATCTCCGCACCCCCCCGCGCCGCCCCTCAACAGCGGCGCACCCTTGCCTGCTTCACCTGTATCGCGGATGCCTATGTCGCACGACAAACACCTGCGCTGCTCGTTCTGTGGCAAGTCCAAGGACTCGGTGCGAAAGTTCATCTCCGGGCCCTCGGTCTACATCTGCAACGAGTGCATCTCCCTCTGCAACGAGATTCTCGCCGAGGACGAGGAGCGCGAGGTCGCTGAAGCGATCACGCAGGTCCCCACCCCCCAGGAGATCAAGGAAGTCCTCGATCAGTACGTGATCGGGCAGGAGAAGGCGAAGAAGGCGCTCGCCGTCGCCGTCTACAATCATTACAAGCGCATCAACTGCTCCACCGGGCGGGATGACGA
>DASTSH010000194.1:0-18934 GCA_035760785.1 Gemmatimonadaceae bacterium
GGAAGTGGCGCGCGCCGTCGCGCCGCGCGGCGCGACCGTGCGCCTGACGCGGCTGCACGGGGGACGGCCATGGTCGCTCCCCGCCAACGCGCCTGCGCTCCGCGCCGCGATGCGCGCGATGGCGCACGGCTTCGGACGCCCGCCGCTGCTCACCCGCGAAGGGGGATCGAATCCCATCGTCTCCGTCTTCCAGGAGGCGCTCGGTGCGCCGACGATCCTCTTCGGCATCGGGGCGCCGGGGGAGAACGCCCACGCGCCGGACGAGCACCTGTACCTCGATCACTTCCGGTCGGGGATGCGCGCGGCGGCGCGTCTCTACGAGGAGCTGGCGGCCGCGGCGAGTGCCGGGCGGTGCGGATGAGCTACAGCCGGACCGCCATGTACGTGGCATATCTGCGCGCCCTCGCCGACGCTGGCGCCTCGCACGTGCGCGACTTTCACGATCCCACGGCGCGCGCCCTGCTCGACGCCCGGTGGGCGCGGCGGCTCGCGAGGGTGGAGCGCGCGCTGCGCGCGGGGAAAGACGGCCTGTCGCTGGCCTTCGCGCGCGTGCAGGCCGACATGATGGCGCTGCGCACCGAGGCGATCGATGCCGCGGTGCGCGACGCGATCGCCGCGGGCGCGACGCAACTGGTCATCCTCGGCGCCGGCTTCGATGGCCGGGCGTGGCGGATGGCGGAGCTGGGAGCGGTACGCGTGCTCGAGGTCGATCAGCCGGCGACGCAGGCGGCGAAGCGTTCGCGCATCGCCGCGCTCCCCTCGGCGATCGCGCGCGTCACCTACGTGCCGGTCGACTTCCGGCACGACGCACTGGCCGGCGCCCTCGAGCGCGCCGGGCACGATGCGGCGCGGCCCACGTGCTGGATCTGGGAGGGGGTGGTGATGTACCTCGCGCGCGACGCGATGCGGAGCACGCTGGCCGACGTCCGCCGCCTGAGCGCCGTGGGGTCGACGCTCATCGTGAACTATCACACGGCGATGCCCCCATGGCTCGCGGCCTGGGTCCTCCGCCTCGTGCGCGAGCCGATGCGGAGCAGTTGGTCGCCGGAGGAGATGGCGCTGGAGCTCAGCGCCGCCGGGTTTCGCGTGCGGGAGGACTCGGGCGTGGCGGAGTGGGCGGCGCGCTTCGCGACGGGCCCGGTGAATCTTCGCGCGGGGCACGCGATGCGGATCGTCGTCGCCCGCCGTGTCGCCGATGCTCTCGATCGCGCCGGCTTTTGCCCTACAGACACGGCGACGGACGACGCTCCTGCTGCCGTGACGTTGCAATAGTGTCGAGGCGGCCACGCATCATCGCTCGGCGCCCGGACGTCTGGCGAGGCACTTCCGGGATGCCCTCCGGGCCCGCGGCGTCCCTTCCCGGTGTTGCCTAAGCGCATTGCGGATCGCGAGTTGTCCGCCGGTCGCCCACCGCCCGGGCCGCACGCGCCCGGGCGCGTGCGGCCGAGGCCGTGCTCTTGCTCACTTCGCCTCGCCTCACCGCCCTCCGCGCTGCACCGGACCTTGTCTCCATGGAGACGCCGCCCATGAGGTACTCCGCCGTCCTGTCGCTGGCTGCGCTGGCGTTCGTCGGCGCGTGCAACGGTAGCGACAGCCCCACCGCCGTCTCGAACGTCTCGTCTTCCCGGCTGATGGTGATCACCGAAGGGGCGCCGGCCCCGGCGCCGCGGCCGACCCGGCCGTCGTTGTCCGTCGTGGATGGCTCGGTGGGATCGACCGCCGTGGGATCGAGCACCACGCCACTCAGCTTGACGCCGAGTGCCTGCCCCGCCACCGCCACGGGCCAGGTCAAGGTCATCTTTCTGACCAGTGGCAGGCAGGATGGTACCGCCACGTTCTCCGTCTACACCAAGGCGACGTACGATGGCGCCACGCACGCGTGGTCGTACTCCGCGCCCACGACGATCACGGTGGGGCCGCGCGGCACGGGTCCCGTCCCCCCGCAGGAGAACGACGTGACGCTCACGGTGGAGAACGCGAGCGCCGCCGGGGCGGGGACGGTCGTTCCCAACATCGTGCTGACGCCGTCCAACATCACGAACACCAACCAGACCGGCGCGAAGCTCGGTGCCGGAACCAGCGCCACCGTCCACGTCACCTTCGTCGACTGCGCGCACGTGAACACGAGCCCGTCGCTGACGGTGCCATCGGACATCACGGCCGAGGCGACGAGCAGTGCCGGCGCCGCGGTGAGCTTCTCCGCCACGGCGAGCGATCTCGAGGATGGCGACCTGACGTCGAGCGTGTCCTGCGACCACGCGAGCGGCGACACCTTCCCGCTCGGCACGACGACGGTCACCTGCGCGGTCACCGATGCCGGTGGGCTCACGACCACGGGAAGCTTCCACATCACCATCGTGGACACGACGCCGGCCTACTTCACCAGCTTTCCCACGAGCACGATCACCCTGATCGCCGCCGACATCCACGGCGCGACGCTCGACCTCGAGTCGCTCGGCATCGCGGTGGCGGATGTGAACCACGTCTCCGAGCCGTCCACCTTCGGTTGCGACTACACGGCCGGAACCGTGCTCCCCATCGGGAGCACCACCACCGTGAGCTGCACCGCGAAGGACGCCAGAGGGAACGAGAGCGCGCCGAGCACCTTCGACGTGTTCATCGGCCTGAACGTCGACGGCACCGGCTTCCTGGCGCCGCTGCGCATGACCGCACCGTTCAGTGTGCACAAGCGCGGCTCCACCATCCCGCACAAGTTCCTGCCGCCGACCTACGCCGACGGGACGCCCGCGACCGATCTCGCGGACGGACTGCGCCTGGTGATCGAGCTGGAGGGAGCGGTGGACGGGGCCAGCATCGACGTGAACGACTACTCGGCCGGCTCGACGGCGTGGCGGTACGACACCACCGCGGGACAGTACATCTTCAATCTGAAGTCGAGCACGGCGTGGAGCACGGGGAGCTGGAGGACCACCGTTTCCTACCAGGGGATCGTGCTGGCCACGACGACGTTCGGCCTGAAGTAGCACTCCGCGCTCGTGCCCGGCGCAGCACGGCCACCTCACCGGGTGGCCGTGCTCGCATTCCGGGGTGCGCCGACGATCTTCTGGCGGCGCTGGCCGGGAGAGTTTATACTGGCCGGTCGCTCCGGCTCCGGCCAGTCGCATCGCGCTTCGCGAGGATGACGCCGGACGCCCGGACGCATGGGACCGCAGTCGCTGGAGTACACGCGCCCATGCAGACAGAGCGTCGACGGGAGCACGCCGGTCTCGCCGCGATCATCGCTGCCGCAGTTGCCGCGGGCGTGATCGCCTGTGCTCAGGTGCGCTCGGCGATCGATCCGGAGGCCGTCGCGCTCGGCGCCGCGGCCCGGCTCTCCAGCGCGGACAAGCTGCTGCTGGGTGAGGATCCGCTGAGCACGTCGTTCGGCGACACCCACGACACGCTCTTCCTCCCCGACACCTTCGGCACGCACGCGCCCTACCGCGCGCTCGCGCGTCTTCCGCGAACGAGCACCGGCGGATTCGTCATCACCGAACCGGGCTTCTACGTGATCGAGGTGGAGAGCTATTGCCTCAAGGCGGGGACGCACGGTCCGGCGCCCGGCGGCGATGGCTATCTGACCGCGGCGCTGCGGGGGAAGAAGGCCGACCTCGTGCGGACGATCCTCGATCGGAGCTTCGCGCACCCGGAGGTCGCGCAGCCGGACATCCAGTTGCTCCTCTGGGCGCTCCTCGCGCGCGCGAAGTACGACGACCTGAATCCGCGCGTGAAGGCGGCGGCCACCACGCTGCTGTCGCAATCGGAGCTGAGCGGCCTCCGGAGCGGCACGCTGGACGTGCTCACCCCCGCGGTGCTGGCGGAGGTCGAGGGGAAGCTGCCGGAGCCGGCGCGCCGGGCACTGGAGGCGGAGAACGACCTCCGTCGCGCGCTGATCTCGCCCTCGCTCTCGTACGCCGACGCGGAGCGCCTCGCGGTGCTCGCCGGCGTCGCCCCGGCCGGCCCCGCCGCGGTGCCGCGCGGTCGCTGGTCCGATCATCCTCGCGGCTTCTTCATCCGCTACTTCCCCACCGATTACACGCGCACGCGCGTCGAGCTGTACGTTCCGCCTGCGCTCGTCGGCCGCCCCGGCAAGGGAGACGGCACGCTGAATCCGATCGACTGGGAGCCGTCGGAGGCCGCGGCGGTGCCGAGCGGTGGTGGCCAGCGGTTGGGATTGTCCGGACGTGGCGCGGGAGATGGCGGCGAGCAGGGAGGTGGGGTGCTGGGGCAGAGCGGAGGCGGCGGCGCCGGAGGAGGTCGCGGGGGTGGACATGCTGGACGCGGAGGTGGCGGCGGCGGTGCGGGCGGCGGAGGTGCCAGCCGTGGCGGCGCCGGCGGCGGCGGTGGTGGCGGCAACTCGCCCAATGTGACTCCCGAGAAGTTCGATGACTGCGCCGCGGCGGCCGCGCACGTCAATGTCTTCGAGCCGGGAAACGCCAATCCGCACTTCAGGGCCAGCTTCTCCCCCAGCAACCTGCGCGTGGCACAGAGCGCCGATGGGAAGAGCTGGACGGCGAGCGTGCCCGTCACGTTCACCACCAATCCCGAGGTCAACGTCAACAAGGTGGTGCTGGACCACGGGACCACCGCGGAGCAGGCCGCGGTCGACCGCTACAACCGGGCGGTGATGCAGCACGAGCAGGGGCACATCCAGGTCGCGCAGCGGCTCGCCAGCCAGCTCCAGTCGCAGACGGGGGGGACCGTCTCCGCGACAGGACCGAGCCGGGACGAGGCGGTCGCGAATCTCCAGAAGAAGCTGAACGCGTTCGCCGACCAGGAGAACGATCTGCAGCGCAGGTACGACGACGCGACGCACCACGGCAAGACCCAGCCCGACGGTCCGGCGCAGGGGTTCCCGGGCGGTGATCCGACGATCCTGAGGTGTCCGCCGCGCGTCGGGTGAATCGCCGGGACTCACCCCACTCCCCGAGGTGACCGGAATCGTGTGAGGTCGCTGAAGTCCGGCTGGCCAACGGAGGTGCCCCATGACCGACAGTGCAGGTTCGCTGGAGCAGCGAGTCGCCGCGCTGGAGCGCGCGCTGGCGAGTGCTCGCGACGAGCTCGAGGGCGTGATGGCGCAGCGACAGCGACACAGGGTGCGCCCCGGCCGGCTTGCCGCGATGGTGCTCGTGATGGCCGTGGGCACCGTGGTCGTGGGCGCGGCCGGTCGTGGCGGCGAGCGCCGTGCGATGCAGGAGCCCCAGGTGGTCACGGTCAGGGCGCCGTTCAAAGTCGTGGACGAGGCGGGGAAGACGATCCTCGAGGTGAACACCCAGGGAGTCCAGCGATTCCTCAAGGTGCGCAGCGCCGAGGGGAACGTCATCGGCGCGCTCGGCATCCTCGAGAACGAATCGGGGCTCTACGTCGCGAACCAGGCCGCCGAGCCCGTGGCGCTGATCGGTGACATCGGTCTTGCCGCGGAGGGATCTCTCCACGAAGGCGCCTTCGTCGCCGTGAACGGACGCCCGACGGCCGCGATCGCATCGACGCCGGAGGGGGATGGATACGTAGCGGCATGGAGTCGCGATGGCGGAGCCGCCGCACTTCTCAGAGCCGAGAAGTCCCGCGCGGGCTACTTCCTCGAGGAGAACGGCAAGCCAAGCATAGAGCTCGGCCGCCTGGCCGCGGGGAATCACGCGCTCAAGATCCGGGACAAGGCCAACGTCGTCGCCGGAATCGGGGAGACGATCGACGGGAGCGGAGGCGGCATGCTGCTGCGGAATTCCGCGGGCGTGACGACCATCACTGCCGGCAACGCCGAGGGCGACGGGCAGGTCGTCGTCCGTGGCGGCGGAGGTGGGCAGGCGGGGATCGCGACCAAGGGTGCTTTCGGAACGGTCTTCGCCGGGCCGATCGGCGCGCCCGAGGCGGAGCTCGCGCAGAGTCAGGCTCATCCGGGTGCCGGCGTTCTCGCCCTGACGCTGGGCGGTGCGAGCGTCGTTCAGGCAGGCTACGACGGGCAAGGGGGCATCGTCGAAGCGTACGGGCAGGGAAAGCCCGTCGCGGTGCTGAAGCCCGGCGTGAAGCTCCCGGGGGCTCCGTGACGGCGCGACAGGGGAGCCCCGCCCGACCCGAGGCGCGCCGTGCGCGCACCAGCCGCGCGCGCGCGGTCGTGCCGCTCCGAGCGGTAGCCTTCGCGGCGATCGCGATCGGCGGCTGCCAGAAGTCGAGCAAGCGGGCGGATCGCGTGGGCCAGGTCTCGCCGAGCGCCGAGAGCCTGACGAGCCGGCGCCGCGCACCAGGCCCGGTCCGATCGAGCAGCACACCGTACAAGCTCGGCCTCGGCCCGGACTCGGGGAGCCGTGAGGACTCGAGCCATCGGCCGCCGCCCAACATCTCTCGAGTGCCGTAGCACACGGAGGGGCCATGGCTCGCATCGCCTGGCCGAACAGACCGAGATGGCCGCGCGGCAGGGCGCTCGCAACGGCCGCCGGCACGATCGCGCTCGCGCTGGTCGCCGGCCGGTCCGATGCGCAGGTGCGCGCCGCGAGCCACAGCTCCGCTCGGGAGCTCCCTTCCGCGCGCATCCCGCTCGTGCCGGGGCTCACGATCGTCACCGCGGTCACCGAGGAGATCGGGGACTACGAGCTCATCGAGAGCGTCGACTCCGTCGGGAAGGACACCGTGTGGCTCACCGCATCGGCCGAGGTGCCGGTGCCGTGGCTGCTCGCGAAGATGCTCGGCGAGAAGACGCTCCATGTGACGGTGCGGCGCGCGGCGCTCGCCGCCGACATCCGCACCGCCCGGATCAGCGACAACGTGTACGCCGAGGGGGAATCGGCCGTGCTCCCCGGCAGCACGCCGCTCGGCGTGTCGCGGGCGGTGCTCGAGGATCTGAAGACGCGCGGGGAGGCTCGGCTGACGGTGCGGAACGCCAGGCGCGTGTTGCTCGTCTGGCCGCGCGTGTTCTACGCGTCTGGCACGCTCCGGCGCCTGAGTCCCACGCCCGTCTCGTTCAACATCCTGGTGAACGACAGCCCCGTCGTGGTGCGGGCCATCGTCGCGCGCGGGCACGTCGCCGACAGCACGGGGAAGCAGGTGAGTGACTTCGTCTGCTGGGTGCTCGACGATCCCGACCTCCCCCTGATCCTCAGGAGCAGGGCCGGGCAGGTGGTGAAGATCGAGTACCCCGAGCACCCGTCCGCCCGCGCGGGCGCGGGCGCGCCTCGAGGGGAGATCGAGCGCGCGCTCGCGACGCGCCGGCGAGCGATCGTCTACGGCATCTACTTCGCGTTCGCGAGCGATTCCATCCGCCCGCAGTCGGAGCCGGTGCTCCGCGAGATCGCCGCCGCGATGCAGCGGCACCCGGAGTGGAAGCTCCGGCTCGAGGGACACACCGACAGCATCGGGGATGCGGCGGCGAACCTGGAGCTCTCGCGACGCCGGGTCGAAGCGGCGAAGCGGGCCCTCGTGGAGCGCCATCAGGTGGCGCCCGACCGGCTCACGACGGCCGGCTTCGGGAAGTCCCGGCCCATCGCCACCAACGCGACTCCGGAGGGACGGGCGCGGAACCGACGCGTGGAGCTCACGCTGCAATGACGTGCCGAACGCTCTCGCAACCCTGATGCGTGGAGGGCGAGCCGATGCCTCCGAGTCCCCTCGCCGAGCTGCGCGGCTGGCTGGTGAGCTTCATCCTGCTGGCCCTGTTCCTCGTGTGGTACGTCCGCCGCTGGCACCGGCAGCGGCGCAGGTTCTGGGCACCTCTTGCACCCATCATCGACGGACGCGCCCACGGCGGCCAGATGACCGGCCGCTACGAGGGGCGAGGGGTGATCGCGCGTGCCGGTCCCACATCGGATTCTCCGCGCAGCCCGAACAACGCCCAGGCCTACTTCGCCATCGCCATGGATACGGTCGCGGGGCGGGATGCGCGGAGAATCCGGCGAGGCGTCGGGGAGCCGGCGGGCAATGACTGGGAGGTGCGATACGGCTACGAGCGCGCCTCGGATGCGCTGCACGGGACGGAGTCCTGGCACGTGGCGACGGAGAACGACCGGCTCAGGGATGGGCTCGCGCGACTCGGGCTCATCGACGAGCTGCAGCGGTGGGGCACCTACCCGACTGTCGCCTACGATGCGCGCTCCAGGATGATCGGCATCACCGAGGACTACCTCGAGCGGATGACTCCCGAGCGATTCCAGAGCCGCCTGCAGCTGCTCACGCGGCTCTCGCGGGTCAACCAGGAGCTTGAATAGCGCCGAGGGCGGCCGAGGCGATGCTGACGACGTGCGCGGACCCCGAGCCGCACCGCGCTCGTCCGCCCCGCCGCCCTCACTTTCCCGACGCGATCGGGAAGCTGATCCCGTAGATCAACGACCACGGCCGCACCGTCTCGAGGAAGGTGCGCTCGCCGGCGGGGACCTCGTCTCCCCTGTGCGGCAGCCCGGTCGCCGTCCAGTCGAGGATGAGGAACGCCTTCGACTGGTGCAGGTAGGTCTGGGGCGGGGTCCAATCGAAGACGGCGATGCTGCTCGACAACCCGAGGTCGAGCTTGTGCGTGTACGAGCTCCGGTCCGACGGCCGCGCGGCGGGGCTGTACAGGTCGTTGAGGTAGGCGGCGAGCCCGAACAGGTTGCGGGTCTGCTTGGCCCGCACCAGATCGACGGCGGCGCCGAGCGTGAGCGACGGCGTGTTGGCGTGCAGCGTCTGGTCCCCCAGCTCACTCGCCGTGTACTCGGTGAACGGGTTGGCCGCGGTCTTCGCGGTGGGGAGCCAGCTCGCGCTGAAGACGAGGCTCGTGCGCGGCAGGGCGGTGGGCGCGACGACGAGGAATCTCGCGTAGAGGTTGGTCTTCGTCGGGAGGCGCGCGACGCCGCCGCTGGCCTTCGCCACGCGCGGCTGATCGAACAGGTGCGACGTGAGGCCGCCGAGGCCGACGCTGAACGTCGGGCGGCAGACGATCCGGCAGTGCGGCGCCTCCTGCGCCGATGCGCGGCGGGGGACGACGATTGCGGCGAGTCCGGCAACGAGCAGGGCCGCGACGATGCGCGAGGACATGACACCTCCTGTGACGAGCGCGCCGCGCGCTGCACGCGGCCGCGCCCCGCGTCGAGGGGCAAGCGGCGCGCCACTGTGTATGGACTCCCATACGAATACCCCGGCTCTCCCATGCGAAGCGCGCGCGGCGCACAAAGAAAGCCCATCGCGGTGGTGCTCGCGCGCGAACGGCGCGCCAGGCATGGCAAATGCCATGCATCGCGGCCAGCACGCACGAGGGAGCGATGGAGATGACAGGCGGGGTTCGACGGAGAGGACGATGGGTGGTGCCGATGACGCTGGCCATCCTGGTGCTCGCGGGCTGCTCGCGCACGCACCAGGAGGAAGCGGGCGGGGAGGTGGCGAGCACCGGCGCCGAAGAGGCCGACCGTGCGCTGCGCGCGGCGATACAGGACAGCGCGCAGTGGCCCACCTATGGACGCGACTACTCGAACCGCCGCTGGTCCCCCCTCGCGCAGATCGACACCGCGAACGTCGGCCGCCTCCAGCTCGCCTGGGTCCACCGCTCCGGCATCCCGCACGCGTCGGAGTCCGGCCCGATCGTGCAGGACGGGGTGCTCTACATCTCCACCGCGCTCAATCACGTGTTCGCCCTCGATGCGCGCACGGGGAAGAAGAAGTGGGAGTACGCGCACCAGTACCGCACCACGGTGGATTGCTGCGCGGCGATCAACCGCGGCGTCGCGGTGTACGGCGGCAAGGTGTTCATGGGCACGGTGGACGCGCGCCTCGTCGCGCTCGATGCGCGCACGGGACGCAAGCTCTGGGACGTGCAGGTGGCGGACCCGAACCTCGGCTACCACATCACCGGCGCGCCCACGGTGCTGGACGGGATGGTCATCACCGGCATGAGCGGCGGCGAGCAGGGGGGGCGCGGCTTCGTGGACGCCTACGACATGGACACCGGCGCGCACCGCTGGCGCTTCTACACCATCCCGAGCCCCGCCCAAGGAGGGTGGTGGGGGAAGTGGCGCGAGCACGACGAGTGGGGGCAGTCGTTCCACCGCGACGTCGCGAGGGAGAAGGCGGACAGCGCGAAGTACGCCGACGCGTGGCAGCACGGAGGCGGGCCGATGTGGCACCACCCGTCGTACGATCCGGCGCTGGGGCTGCTCTTCATCAACGTCGGCAACCCGGCGCCGGACAACGACGGCACGGTGCGCCCCGGGGACAATCTCTACACCTGCTCCGTGGTCGCGCTCGATGCGGAGACGGGGAAGCTGCGCTGGTACTACCAGGAGGTCTCGCACGACCTCTGGGACTACGACGCGACCACGCCGCCGATGCTCGTGGATGTGCGCGACTCCACCGGCAAGATCGTGAAGGCGGTGGCCGAGGCGGGGAAGGACGGCTTCGTCTACGTGCTCGACCGCGCCACGGGGAAGCCGATCCGGAAGTCGGCGCCGTTCGTGCCGCTGCTCAACTACATGACGCCGCCGACGCCGACCGGCGTGATCGTGAACCCGGGCACGCTCGGTGGATCGGATTGGGGGCCGCCGTCGTACAGTCCGCGCACCGGCTACATGTACATCGACGCCAACTTCCTCCCCCAGCGCATGAAGCAGAAGCACGAGGTGCTGCGGCCGCCGGCGCAGTGGTGGGGGGGCGGCGTCTCTCCCGTGGACACGATGAAGAGCTACGGCCTGTTCACCGCGGTGGACCTCGGCACCGGCCGCATCGCGTGGTCCGAGCGCGTGGGGAAGCCGGTGATCTCCGGCTCCGTCGCCACCGCCGGCGGCGTGGTGTTCACCGGGACCTCGGACGAGCGGTTCATCGCCTTCGACGCGAAGACCGGCCGGCAACTCTGGTCGTTCAAGACGGGCGCGGCGATCAACGCGCCGCCGATCACCTACGAGCTGGACGGCACGCAGTACGTGGCTGTGGCGGCCACGGGGATCCAGACGATGGACACACCGCGCGGCGACTACCTGTACGTGTTCGCGCTGCCGAACCGAGGCACCCCATGACGACGCGCGCGACCGCATCGGTGCTCGCCACCCTCGCCCTCCTCGCGCTGTGCGCGCCGGCGCGCGCGCGCGCGCAGGGCGGTCACGCCGGCGCGACCGAGCCCCAGCAGCAGCGGCGGCAGGGCACCGGGAAGGGACAGGCCGCGAAGAACGGACAGCAGGGCGCCGAAGCGGGTGCGAGCGGTAACCCGGGCGGACCCGGGCGGCAGCAGAGCGGCGGCGCGACGTCGACCCCGGACCCCGACCAGCCGGACACGCTCCCGACGCTCCCGGCGGGAATGACGATCCAGACGATCGTCGCGGGCGATTCGATCTATCACGGCAAGGGGCACTGCTTCGTCTGTCACGGCGCGGAGGGAGAGGGAGAGCCGGCGGCGGGGGATGCGATCACGGTGTCGCTCGCGTACGCGCAGAAGGATTGGCACGACCTCGACTCGCTGATCACGCTCGGCATCCCGGACGCGCTCACGCGCTCGCCGATCCGGATGCCGGGGCGCGGCGGGAAGTCGGATCTCAGCGATGACGAGGTGCGGCGCGTGGCCGCGTACGTGTGGGCGATCAGCCAGGTGCGCGGCGAGCCGTGGCCGGGAGGGCACAAGAGCCACGCGGGAATGGGGGAAGCCGCCGCCAGCACGGGCACCGCCACGCGCGCGCTCCTCCGGGAGCCCGTGCCGCCACCGGCCGGCGCGAAGAAGGCGCCGCCGTACCGCGGCGGCCTCGTGCCGGACAGCACGTCGCGACCACACCACTGACAGGAGGGGAGCGCATGATGCGCGCGGGCTGGAGCCATGGACGACTCTCGGGGTGGATCGCCGCCGCGGCGGCGATCGGTCTCGTCGCCGCGCTCGGCGGTTGTCGTCAGGCGCGTGGGCAGACGCGCGCGATCGCCGGCGGCGATCCGGAGCGCGGCAAGGCGCTGATCCAGAACTACGGCTGCAACTCCTGCCACATGATCCCGGGCGTGCAGGACGGCGGCACCGTCGGGCCGCCGCTCACCGCGTGGTCGCGACGCACGTACATCGCCGGGGAGGTGCAGAACACGCCGGACTTCCTGATCCGCTGGATCGAGATGCCGCAGGCGATCGAACCGGGGACGGTGATGCCGAATCTCGGCGTCACCGAGGGAAATGCCAGGGACATCGCCGCCTACCTCTACACCATCCGGTAGGCGCGCCAGTCAGTAGATTCTGAATCCCGGCGACACCGCGCGCGGCGCGTAGGTGAGGAAGAACGGCCCGTACGCGATCAGGATCAGCAGCACCGCCGCGGCGAACCACCAGCCGAGCCGGTCGAGCCGCGGCTCCCATCCGGTGAGCGCGGGCGCGGTGAGCGTCTCGGAGACCGGGATGTCCATCGGCGCCTCGCCCCGCCGTCCGGCCACGAGCGTCAGCCCGATCACGACGAAGAAGAGCATCACGCCCACGAACATCAGCGTCCCGCCGATCCCCGTGAGAATCCCGGGGAGCCGCCACGCGGGATCGTAGTACGTGGCGCCGGCCATGAAGGTGCGGCGCGGCATCCCGTGCAGTCCGCCCGAGATCATCCCGCGGGCGAAGATCAGGATGCCGATGGTGTACGTCCACGCGGACGCGAGCGCGAGCCGGCGGCTGTAGAGCGCGCGCCCGGAGAGGTACGGGATGAGCCAGTACGCCACACCCATGAGGGTGAGCGCCACCGCGGTGCCCACGGTCATGTGAAAGTGCCCCGGCACCCACGTGGTGTTGTGCACCACCTGGTTCATCGTGTAGCTCGCGTTGATGAGTCCCGTGGCGCCGCCGAGCACGAACGTGAGCATCGCCAGGAGCTGCGCGGTCACGGACGGATCGCCCCACGGGAGCCGCCGGATCCAGCCGAGCAGCCCGCGCCCGCCGTTGCGCCGCCCGCCGATCTCGAGCGCGGCCATCACGCTGAACGCCGTGGCCAGGCTGGGAAAGAAGATGCCGAAGGTGAGCACGCCGTGCAGCGCCTTGAGCGAGGGGGAGATGCCCGGGTCGGTGTACTGGTGATGGATGCCGGTGGGGATCGAGAGGAGCAGAAAGAGGATCCACACGATCCGCGTGTACGAGTCGCTGATCAGCGTCCCCCCCACCTGCCGGGGGAGGAGCGCGTACCAGGAGACGTACGCCGGCAGGAGCCACGCGTACACGATCGCGTGGCCGGTGAACCAGAAGAGCGTGCGCGTGAGCAGCGGGTCGACGGCGGCGCGCAGGCCGAGCGACCACGGGATCAGGAAGACGAGGAACGACACCGCCACGGGAAGCGACGCCAGGAACCACATCAGGTACGACGTGACGGAGACGTACGCGAGGAGCGGGATGCGCGCACCGGGATTCTCCCGCCGCCAGCCGCGCAGGTCGAGCAGCATGCTCGCGAGCGCGAGCCACGTGCTCACCACCACGAGCACCAGCCCCACGTAGAAGGTCCAGTGCGCCTGGAGCGGGGCGTACGCGGTGTACAGCACGCTCGCCCGGTTGCTCACCACGGCGTAGATGACGAGCAGGTTCCCGAGCAGCAGCGCGAGGAAGCTCGCCCGGAGCAGCCGCAGGTCGAGCGGGCGGCTCAGCGCGCGCGCCGTCATGAGCGGGAGGAAGCCGTTGGCGAAGGAGAAGGTGAAGATCAACACGTTCGCCACGCCGTGCGCGGTGAGCCCCTGGTAGTAGGTGTGGAGCGCGGGAAACCAGCCGAGGATGCTGATGCGCGCGTAGGAGAGCGCGTTGGCGAGGCCGTGGAACACGCCGGCGGTGAGCGCGGCGTAGCCGATGTAGAGCATCCAGCGCAGCAGCCGGCGCTGCGACGCGGGGAGCTCGTAGCCGGTGGGATCCACGACGGTGGGGGTGAGCGCGGCCATGGCGGATCTCCTAGTGTCGCTCGTGCTCGCCCTCGTGCTCCCGCTCTGGCGCGTGGAGGTCGGTGGCGACGGGTTCGACGACGATCCTGCCGGACATCGTGTGGTGCCCGAGCCCGCAGTACTCGTGGCAGATGATGAGGTGCTCTCCGGGCTCGGTGAAGCGATGACTGTTGCGGCTGATCTGCCCGGGGATGAGCATCATGTTGAGCCGCGTCCCCTCGATGTCGAAGCCGTGGATGACATCCACCGTGGTCGCGATGAACTCCACGTCCGCGCCGGCGGGCACCCGGATCACCGGCGGGTTGAACGCCCACGTCTGCGCCACCAGCACCGCCTCGTACCGGCCGGGGGCGACCTGCCTGACGCCCGGATGGTCGAATGGCGGCGTCCGGTAGACGGTCTTCGGATCGATGCGCCCCGCGGGGCCCGGGAGGTGGATGCCCATGGCCACGGTCGCCCACACCAGCGCGGCCATGCAGGCGAGGAGCACCACGATCCCGACGGCGAGAAATGCCTTCTCGTAGGTGTGGACCTTCATGGCGGCGGCCGCGCCTCGCTGGCTCA
The DNA here is from genome assembly GCA_035760785.1 of Gemmatimonadaceae bacterium. GTDB lineage: Bacteria > Gemmatimonadota > Gemmatimonadetes > Gemmatimonadales > Gemmatimonadaceae > JADGGM01. Next base: position 14,377 of record DASTSH010000194.1, read on the forward strand.
GCGGTGGAGGAGCTCGAGATAGACGACGACCCAGAATCCGGCGACGATCATGAGGAGGATCACGCACAGGAACAGCGTGCCCGGCGTGGACGGCTCCTCCTGCGGCGCGAGCTCCGTCCGCTCGGGGCTGCTCGATCCGGTGGCCGGCGCCTCGAGCTCCGTCGGCCGCGAGAGTCGTGGATCGGTGGCCATGACGCTACGGTGTGGGCGGAGGGTGGAGCGCCTCGCGCCGTTCCCCCTCCCAGCGGCGCACGGCGCGCGCGAGCATCACGAGCACGCCCGCGAAGATGAGGAGCAGCGGCAGGGAGAGGGCAAGGCGTCCGGGGCGCACGTCGCCGGCCATGAGCTGATTGAGCGTCTCCCACAGGTAGGCGACGAGCGGAAAGCCGACCAGCACGAACGCCGCGATGCCGGCGATCAACTTCGGAAGATTCAGCGTGGTGCCGGGCGCCATCCGCCATCCCTCCGTGCTGGAGCGCACTCGCGACGGATCCACGATAGCGATCGCCGGTGCGCCGTCAATCCGGCGCTCCCTCACGGCGGCCACGGACCGACCGGGGAGAATGGTGGGGGAGCGCCTAGCGACCGCGCGGATGCGAGACGGCGCGGGTCACGTCGTCCGTGCCCGCGCCGTCCGTCCGCCGCCTTCCGCGCCAGCGTCGGTCTCCGGTCAGTCGATCTTCCTGACCGGCCCGCACGCCACGGGGAGGGTGGCCTGGGGCGGCGCGGTGCCGAGGGTCGCCACGGACGGCGGGAGGAAGGTGTGGATGTCCACGCCGTGGAGGACGACGTGCCGCGTCTCGAGGGCGAGCGGGGCGCCGTTCAGCTTCACGATCGCATCCGTCGGGTCGGGATCGGGTGCATCGAGGTCGGCGAGCAGCGTGTTCAGCGCCACCGACGCCTGGTACTGGATGGAGCCCTGGCGCCCGGTCGCCACCGGGAAGGCGCCCGCGCCCTGGACGGCCAGGTTGTCGTCGAGGGGGATGAGGATCGGGCCGTAGAAGGGGACCCCCTCGATCACGTCGACGATGCCATCGCCGTTCACGTCGGCCGCTGCCGGCGGGCAGCGCGTCGCGGTGTGGATGTGCTGCGCGTGGGGCATGTTCGGCTCGAGCCCGCGGGCGTCGACGCGCGCGGAGAACTGGCCGTTCCGGATCGTGAAGAACGCCTTGCCGCGGGCCACGCCGAGCGGGCCGTCGGCGCGCTCCGGATCGAGCGCGTTCTGCACCGCGGCGTTGAGCGGGTGGAGCTCGGCCACGTAGTCGCCGTCGGATAGCCCGAGCGCGCTCGCGGCGCGCGAGTGGGCGGCCGACTCGTCAGGCGGCGCCATCGGGGTCATGGGATCGCCGCACGCGGCCAGCGTGGCGGCCCCCAGGAGCGCGAGCGTGGTCGTCGTGCGGCGGGTGCTCGTCGGTGAGGTGTGCATGCTCGATACCTCTCGTTGCTCGAGACCAGCCACGAACCCGCGATGCGCGCGGGAGATTCCCCAGCCGGCGCCGGCCGGTGGTGCCGCGCTCAGCCGCGACGCGCCCGAGCACAGCGGCGCGCGACACGTGGTGTGGCCTACGCGCGCCTTGACGCGTCAGCCGGCGCACCGCATACATGGCGCCGTCCGCACCCGGTCGATCCGTCGACGAGTACCCATGCGGCGAGCCCGGCTGCCGTCACATGGCAGGCCGCGCCGCGCTTCCGTTGCCGAAAGGAGGCACGCCATGCCAGGCACGACGATCCGCACCAGCGACGACCGCGAGATCACCCTCGCGCAGGAAGAGATCGACCGACTGGCCGCGAGTCTGCGCGGGCAGCTCCTCACCCCCGGCATGGCAGGCTACGACGAGGCGCGAACGGTGTGGAACGCGATGATCGACCGCCGCCCGGCGCTCATCGCTCGCTGCGCCGGCGCCGCGGATGTGGTGCGCGCCGTGCGCATGGCGCGCGAGCACGGGCTGCTCGTTGCCGTGCGCGGCGGCGGACACAACATCGCCGGCAACGCGGTGTGCGACGGCGGCTTGATGATCGATCTCACCCCGATGAAAGGCGTGCGGGTGGATCGCGCCTCGCGCACGGCAACGGTGGAGCCGGGGGTCACGCTCGGCGAGTTCGACCGGGATGCGCAGTTGTACGGGCTCGCGACGCCGCTCGGGGTCAACTCGACGACGGGGGTGGCGGGGCTGACGCTCGGGGGCGGGTTCGGGTGGATGAGCCGGAAGTACGGGCTCACCATCGACAACCTGATCTCGGCGGACGTGGTCACGGCGGATGGGGAGACGCTGCGGGCCAGCGCGACCGAGAACCCGGACCTGTTCTGGGCGATCCGCGGCGGCGGCGGGAACTTCGGCGTCGTCACCTCGTTCGAGTTCCGGCTGCACGAGGTGGGACCGGAGGTGCTGTCCGGGTTGGTGGTGCACCCGTTGAGCGACGCACGGACGGTGCTCCGCTACTACCGCGACTACATCATGCGAGCACCCGACGAGATGGTGTGCTGGTTCGTGCTGCGCCAGGCGCCGCCGCTCCCGTTCCTCGCGACGGACTGGCACGGGAAGGAGATCCTGGCGCTGGCCATGATCTACTTCGGCGACACCGCCATGGGGGAGCGCACCATGGAGCCGCTGCGCCGCTTCGGGCACCCCATCGCCGACGTGGTGGCGCCGCACCCGTACGCGGCGTGGCAGCAGGTGCTCGATCCGCTCCTCGTGCCCGGCATGCGGAACTACTGGAAGTCGCACGACTTCACGGAGCTGACCGATCCGATGATCGAGGTGCTGCTCCGCTTCGCCGGACGGATCCCCGACCCGCAGACGGAGATCGCCATGGCGCAGGTGGGGGGCGCGGTGTCGCGCGTGCCCGACGATGCCACGGCGTACTCGCACCGGGACGCGAACTGGGTGATGAACGTGCACGGGCGCTGGGCCGATGCGGCGAAGGACGACCAGTGCATCGCCTGGGCGCGCGAGCTGTTCCAGGCGGCGGCGCCCCACGCCACGGGCGGCGTGTACGTGAACTTCCTCACCGGCGAGGAGGGAGAGCGCGTGAGCGCGGCGTACGGGGGGAACCTGGATCGGCTGATGCAGCTCAAGGGGCGCTACGATCCCACGAACCTGTTCCGCGTGAACCAGAACATCCGCCCCACCGTGACGGGAGCGGCCGCCGGCTACCAGGCGCCCCTGCGCGAGGCGCCTCGCGGCGAGACGCGCGCGCAGCCGTAAGCGCGACGCGCCTCACGACCAACGGCGAACGGCCCCCGGCTGCCGCGCGGCAGCCGGGGGCCGTTCGCCGTCCATTCCGGATGACAGGAGGACAGCGCGCGCGGGACAGCGCGCGCGCTCGAGCCCCGATCCAGGGGCACAACGCCGGGCGCGACCGTTGCTTCTCACGTGCCGCGCGGCCGCGCGATGGTCTCGCGCCGGAGTACGGGCGCGACGCGTGGGTGCCGCGAACCGCGACCAGGACGGAGCGTATGCGGAGAATCTCGTTCGTCACGACGATGTGCACGGCGCTGGCGGCGATGGGGGTCACCACGACGGCTCGGGCGCAGGGGACGCGCACGATCACCTGCGAGTCGGCGCCGTATCCAGCCCAGTGCCGGGTGCCGATGGGGAGTCACGTGCAACTGGCGGAGCAGCTCAGCCACTCCCCGTGTCGCCTGAACCAGACGTGGGGGATCGGCCGCGATTACGTGTGGGTGCGCGATGGATGCCGCGCGCGCTTCAGCGTGACCGGCGGCTGGGACGGCGGCTACGGGAATGGCGGCTACGGGAACGGCGGCTACGGCGATCATGACCGCTACGGGCGCCGCGATGACGACCGCCGGCGCGATGTGTACCACGACCGCGACGACGACCACTGGGACCGCGGGAACCACTCCGGTTGGGATCGCGGCCGCGGGCCGGATCGCGGCGACGACCGGTCGTGGCACGGCACGCAGGAGCGCGCGCGGCACGCGTGCGCCCGCGCCGCGAGCGGCTGGCACGCCCGCGTCGACGGCTTCGGCGACTGGAGCAGGACGCGGCGGGGGATGCTGAGCACGCAGATGTACGTGCGCGGCGACCGCGGCTCGCAGTGGCGGGTCTCCTGCGTGTACGACCCGGCGCGCGATGCCGCCACGCTGAGCCGGTGACGGCGGCGCGGTGCCCCGATGCGCGCGTGCCCCGTGGCCATGGTCGCCACGGGGCACGCGCGCATCGGGGGCAGAGGGAGGGCGCGTCGCTCATCGCGCGCGACAAGGGGCGTCGCGCCCACGGCTCAGCGCCAGCCCGCGGGGGCGGCAACCGGCTCGGGAGTCGGCGGCAGCACGGTGGCGCCCGGCGTCTCGCGCACGCGAGCGATGTCCGCGATCAGCTCGCGCGCCACCCGCTGGAGCGTCATGCGGTGGCCGGAGCCGGTGCGGCACTCCACCCGGAGCGCGTCGCCATGGAACCATGGCGTCGGTGATGGCCACGAAGTGCTCGAAGAACCTGGAGGCCACGTCCTCGTACGCCGGGTCCTCGCTCTCGAGCTCCAGCGCCAACGAGAGCATGGCCGCGCAGTAGAACGCCATCCATGCGGTACCATTACGAGT
>DASTSH010000195.1:0-3340 GCA_035760785.1 Gemmatimonadaceae bacterium
CGGCGGGAGGTTCCGTGCGGCCGACGCTGTTCTGCACCGTTGCACTGTGGACGGCCTTCCCCCTGTACGCCGTCGCGGCGCAGGACACCACGGGCGTTCGCGACACCACGCGCGCGCGCGGCGCGCCCACCCCCGCGCGCGACGTGGTGCCAGCCCGCGACTCGATGGGGATGGGCGTCCCCTGCACGGGGCAGACGATCAGCCGCATCGTGATCGTGCCGCAGGAGCCGGCGATCATGGAGAAGACGCGCGGCTTCATCCCACGCACGGTGGTGCGCTCGCTGCTCACGTATGCCAACACCGAGCCGCGCGTGGTGAAGTCGTACCTTCAGCTCGAGGAAGGGAAGCGGTGCACCGAGTTCGCGCGGCAGGAGAGCGCGCGCGTGCTGCGCGCGCAGCCGTTCATCGCCGATGCCTCGGTGATCGCGTACCCGGACAGCGGCGGCACGGTGCACGTGCAGGTGCGGACGGTGGACGAGGTGCCGCTGGTGATCGGCGGCAGCGTGGGGAGCGATGGGATCACCTCGCTCCGCCTGGGCAACGCCAACATCGCGGGGGAGGGGGTGTACGGCGCGCTCAGCTGGGAGCGCGGCTTCGCCTACCGCACCGGCTTCGGCGCGCAGTTCGAGCACTTCCACGTGTTCCAGCGCCCGTACACGCTCACGCTCATCGCCGAGCGTCACCCCGTGGCGCACGAGCTGAGCGCCGGCTTCGCGCACCCCTTCTACACGACGCTGCAGCGCGACGCCTGGCACATCGGCGTGAGCGACATCCAGGGCTATCAGTCGTTCCTGCGCCCGGAGGGGGACGCGCTGTCGCTCGGCCTGGTCCGGCGGCTGTTCGACGTGGCCGGCGTGTTCCGCGTCGCCGGCGCCAACAGCGGCGTCTACGCGGGCGCCGGGCTCACCCACGAGCACATCGACCCCGCCAACGCGGGGGTGATCATCTCCGACTCCGGCTTCGTCCCCGACAGCACCTTCGCGCTCGCCTCGGCGTATCCGCCCGTCCGCAACACGCGCCTGTCGGCGCTCGGCGGCGTCCGCCTGCTGAGCTTCGTGCGCGCGCGCGGCTTCGACGCGCTCACCGGGGAGCAGGACATCGCGCGCGGCGTGCAGATCGCCGCGCAGTTGGGGCGCAGCATCTCCTGGTTCGGCGGGAGCGACCGCGACTGGTTCGCCGGCGCCGATGTGTACGGCGGCGTGGGCACGCCGCACTCGTTCGTGGGGATGCGCGTGCGGAGCGAGGCGCGGCGCGACCGGACGGTGGGGCGGTGGGGGGACATCGTCACGAGCGGCCGGCTCGCGTGGTACCTCAAGACGTCGGCGACGCAGACGTTCATCGCCTCCGGCGAGTACTCGGGGGCGCAGCGGGAGCGCATCCCCTTCCAGCTCACCTTCCGCGATTCGCGCGGGGGGCTGCGCGGCTTCGGCGACTCGCGCATCGCGGGCGCGGAGCGCGCGGTGCTCCGGCTGGAGCAGCGGTGGGTGCGCGGCCACGTGACGTCGCACGCGACGTGGGGGTTCGCGGCGTTCACCGACCTCGGCAAGATGTGGGCGGGGAACGTGCCGTTCGGTGAGGACACCGGCGTGCGCGGGAGCGTGGGCGTGAGCCTGTTGATGGCGATCCCGCCGGAGTCGCGTCAGCTCATCCGCGCGGACATCGCGGTGCCGGTGACGAAGAGCGCGGGCGGGAAGCTGCAGCTCCTGCTGAGCGTGGGGAACCGCTCGCGGCAGTTCTGGAACGAGCCGGGAGACATCGCCCGGGTACGCGCGGGAGGGTTCCCCACGCTCGTCGCGCCGTGGCAGTGATGCACCCGGGCGGTGGAGCGCCGGCGGCTTCGCCGCCGGCGCTTTACCCGGCCGTCAGAACGGGAGGTCGTCGTCCTCCTCGAAGAACGGCGCGTCGCGATCGTCGGGCGGGGGCGAATCGTCGAACGGCGGCGGGGGTGGGGGCGCGGCAGGGCGCGCGGCGGGGCGCGCCGGCTGGGCGGCCGGTGGGGCGTAGGAGCGCGTCGAGCCATCGCGCGGCGGCCAGATCACGCCCTCGCACCCCGGCCCGCCGCGAACGCGCGGCTTGTTCTTGCACTTGAAGTCGGGCGCGCGCGGATTGCGCTTGGTCGCGCGGTCGTCCCACATGGGGCCGCCGCAGATGGGGCAGGAGGGACTCCAGCCCGCATCCTGCGCGCTCCCCGCACCAGCCGCGCTCGCCGCGCCGGGCGCGCCGGCCGCGGCCGCCGCGCCGCGCGGCGGCCAGATGACGCCGTCGCAGCTCTTGTCCTTGCACTTGAAGTCGGGCGCCTTCGGGTTGCGCTTCGATGCGCGGTTGTCCCACATCGGCCCGTGACACTTGGGGCAGCTCGGTGCGGCGGCTGTCGCCTCTGACTCGGAGTCGAATGGCTCGTTCGGGTTCATCTGATCGGTGTGCGTGGGTGCGGGGGTGGTCGCCGGGCGCGGCGCCCTCGAGAGATGAGGTCGCCGACGCGGCGCCGCAAGATAGCATCGCGCGCCACCGGTGCGGGGAGCCACGCGGTGGTCGCGCTCCCCCCGCTCAGGGCACCGCCCCCACCAGCTCGTCGGCGATGCGCTGCGCGTCGTACATCCGGCGCAGCGCCTCGACGATGGCGCGCGAGTCCACGCTCACCGCGCGCGCGACGCTGTCGGTGTAGAAGAAGTTGTTGGGGAGCGACTCGATGTTCCCATCGAAGATCAGCCCCACCACCTCCCCCTTCCGGTTCACCATCGGGCTCCCGGAGTTGCCCCCGATGATGTCGCTGGTGGACACGAGATCGAACGGCGTGGCGAGGTCGAGGCGGCTCTCCCCCTTCTGCCAGCGCGCGGGGATGGCGAACGGCGGATGGTCGCCGAACGCCGCGGACCGGTCGTACAGCCCGTAGAAGGTGGTGTGCGGCGGGGCGACGGTGCCGTTCATCGGGTAGCCCTTCACCACGCCATCGGTGATGCGGAGGGTGAAGGTGGCGTCGGGGGGGATGGACGTGCCGTACACGGCGAACAACGCCTTGCCGATCTTCTCCCCGTTCGCGTCCACCGTCGCCTGGAGCTGGTCCGCGCGCTGCTGGAGCTGCTGGTTGATGGGGTCGAGCGTGCGCGCGAGCACGATGTACGGGTCGGTGGACGCGGCGACGGCAGTCTTGCCTCCCTCGAGCAGGCGCCTCCGCTCCGCGGGACTTCCGATCCTCGTGCCGCCCACCAGCCGCTGCGCGGCCTGCTCGGGCGTCTGGTCGTCGAGCCAGGCGCGGCGGATGGGATCGCCAGGAGCGAGCTCGCGCTCCATGGCGCGCAGCCGCTCCACGAGCAGCGCCCGCTCGGTGGCGGTGTCGATG
>DASTSH010000196.1:0-17889 GCA_035760785.1 Gemmatimonadaceae bacterium
GCCGGGCGCCGCGTCCTCCGCGTCGCGTGCCGCGCACCAGGCATCGCGCACCGGGCGTCGCGCCGCGGCGCGCAGCGAGGGCCACGCGCCGTGCACCGCGCGCTGAGCGAGAGCCGCGCGCCGGCCAGGCGTGCCGCGGGCGAGCGCGGCGCGCGGGCCGGCGCCGCAGGCCGGCGCCCCGTGGCCGGCCCGAGCGGCTGGTGCGGAGCGTCGCGGCGGGGCGCGGGGGTGTGGCGACGGCGGCGTCCGCGCGGAGCAAGAGACAACCCGGGCGCCGACGGTAGTGGCTCGTCAGGCGGGCAGAACGTTCTGGCGCACGGGTTGGCTCGCAGCGTGTAAGCGCGACGCCGCCAGAGCCACACCCCCGCGTCACGCCAGGCCACGGAGCCCACCACGGCCGGTGCCAGTCCCGGAAGCCCACCACGGCCGGCATCACGCCAGTCAACGGAGCCCACCACGGCCCGCGTCACGCCAGCACCAGGAGCCCCGGCACGCCACGCGCCCCGGCGGCACGGGGCGGGACACAAAGAGAAAGGGCCGGAGCTGCCGCTCCGGCCCTCGATACTCGTTCGGTCGTCAGACGACCGGGCGGCGTCCCGTGATGAGTCGCACCAGCACCACCACGATCGCGATCACGAGCAGGACGTGAATCAGCCCGCCCGCCACGTGGAACACCGCGAAGCCCAATAACCAGAGTATGAAGAGAATGACCGCCAGGGTCCAGAGCATCGTCGTAGTCCTCGGTTGGTGACGTGCCTGTACACGAAGCAACTGGCGTACCGCGCGTGCCGCGTCGAGGGCGGATCGGCGTCACGCGCGGAAACGTGCGACGGGGCGCTCCTTCGCGGAGGCGCCCCGTCGTGGCACGGATCTTCGGCGCGCGGACGCGCCGTCCGATCAGTGCGACATCGTCGCGAACTGGGTCGGGTGCCCCACGCGGATCATCCCCACCGCGCCCTTCTCCGCGTCGGCGAAGGAGTGCGTCACGAACGGGTAGATCCCTTCCCCGCTGCCGTCCGGCGCGAACACGGTCTCGAACACCGCGCCCCCGCCCGCCGGGATCTCCTGCGTCTGCACGCCGTGCAGGGCGTGCGAGGGATCACCGTCCGGGTACACGCGGTCGAAGATCGCGCCGACGATGTGAAAGTCGCTCGCGAAGCTCGGCCCCGCGTTCACCACGAAGAAGCGGACGCGGTCGCCGACGTTCACCTGGAGCGGCTGGTCCTTGTACTGGAACGCCCGGCCGTTGAAGACCACGTAGCTGGCACGCTTCTCCGTCGCCGCCGTGTAGTCCGGCTCCTTCTCCGCGGCGCCCGGCGCGCCGTCCTTCGCGTAGAACTCGCTCTGCACCAGCACGAACTCCTCGTCCGCCTTCGTCCCCCAGCCGCTCCGCGGATCCACGATGATCGGGAAGTACATCCCCTGCATCAGGTGCATCGTCACCGGAGGCGTGCCGCAGTGCACCAGGTACGCCCCGGGGTCGCGCGCGGTGAACTCGAAGCTGAGCGAGTCGCCGGGCGCGATCGTGCGATAGGCGATGTTCGGCGCGATGCGCGCCGCGTGGAAGTCGATCGAGTGAGGCATCGGGGAGCGGTTCACGACCTTCACGCGCACGCGATCTCCTTCGCGCACCCGCAGAACGGGACCGGGCACCGTGCCGCCGAACGTCCACCCCTGGTAGGTCACGCCCTTGGCGATCTCGATGGTGGCGTTCTCGATCGGGATCGTGAACTCCTTCACCGGCGCGTCGGCCGCGGGGCGGAGCCGGGCCGCGTACGCGGGCTCGGTCACCGTCCGGACGTCGCGGAAATCGACGCGCGCCACGTCGGCGCCGCGTGCACTGGTATTGATCACGAAGCCGACGCTCGCGGCTCCCGCTGCGGCAATCGTCGCCAACACTTTCACGATGGTCATCACACCCTCCAGTGTGGTCCGATGGACTGGAGGAAGTATCCCCTGGCGCCGCCGCGTACACCGTCGGGAAATGGAACGAAGTTGCGTCCGCCATTCCCGCGTCCCACTCCAGGCGGAACGCCCACACGGCCGGGGCCGTGGCGTCGGCGATCCCCCTACACGCCAGGATCCCCGGCCGCGGCGAGGTCGAGCACCTCCGCCAGGTGCAGCGCCTGCCGCCCGGTTCCCTGACGGATCTGCTCGCGGCAACTGAAGCCATCCGCGATGATCAGCGTGTCGGGCGACGCGCCGCGGACCGCCGGCAGGAGCACGCGCTCGCCGACGCGCATCGCCACGTCGTAGTGCCGCCGCTCGAACCCGAACGCCCCCGCCATCCCGCAGCAGCCGCTGTCCGGCATCTCGTAGTCCAGGCCGAGCTGCCTCAGCATCCGGACCTCGGCGTCCATGCGCATGATCGCCTTGTGGTGACAGTGGCCGTGCACCAGCGCCCGGCGCGCGAGCCGGGGCACGGCGTACGACGGCGCGTGGTCGCGCAGGAGCTCCCCGAGCAGGTACGTCCGCCCCGAGAGCCGCTGGGCATCGAGGTCGTTCGGCATCATCTCCGTCAGCTCATCGCGGAACACCGACACGCAGCTCGGCTCCAGCCCCACCACCGGCACCCCCGCCTCGATCCGCGGGCGCAGCACGTCGAGCACCTGCCGCAGCAGCCGCCGGGCTTCGTCGAGCATCCCCCAGTCGTAGAGCGGACGCCCGCAGCAGAGCGAGCGCGGCGGGATCTCCACGCGAAAGCCCGCCCGCTCGAGCACGCGCACCGCGGCCTTCGCCGTCGCGGGGAAGAAGTAGTTGTTGAACGTGTCCGGCCAGAGCAGCACCGGCGCGCCGCCGGGATTCACCACTGGCCGCCGCCGGAACCAGCGGGTGAACGGCTCGGAAGCGAAGCGCGGGATCGTGCGCTGCGGCGCGATTCCCGCGACGCGCTTCGCGATCGCGGAGAGCCCCGGCGCGTGCGTGAGCGCGTTGACCAGGCGCGGCGCGTGCGACGCCGCACGCGCCCAGCGGTGGATCAACCCCATCGCGTACGCCGCCGGCGGGCGCATCCGCCCCTCGTAGTAGTGCGAGAGGAACTCGGCCTTGTACGTGGCCACGTCGACGTTCACCGGGCACTCCGCGCGGCACCCCTTGCACGCGAGGCAGAGATCGAGCGCCTCGCGCACCTCGTCGTTCCGCCAGCCGCCGCGCAGCGGATCGCCGCGAAGCATCTCTCCCAGCAGCCGCGCCCTCCCGCGGGTGGACCACCGCTCCTCGCGCGTCGCCATGTAGCTGGGGCACATGGTGCCGCCGGACAGCCGGCGGCAGACCCCCGCGCCCACGCACCGCGTGACGGCGCGCTCGAAGCTGCCACGGTCGCGCGGGTACCGGAAATGGGTGGACGGCTGCGCCGGCTCGTAGTCCGCCCCGAAATCCAGGTTCTGGTCCACCCGATACGGGTTCACCACCTTCCCCGGATTCATCTTCCACTCGGGATCCCAGATCCCCTTGAACTCGCGGAACGCCTCCACGAGCTCCTCGCCGAACATGATGGGCAGGAGCTCCCCGCGCGCCTGACCATCGCCGTGCTCGCCGGAGAGCGATCCGCCAAGTGAGACCACGAGGCGCGCGGCGTCGTGCAGGAACGCGCGGAAGCGCTCGATCCCCGGCTCGGTGACGAGATCGAAGTCGATGCGCGTGTGCACGACCCCCTGCCCGAAGTGCCCGTAGAGCGGGCCGTGGTAGCCGTAGCGCTCGAAGAGCTGCGAGAGAGCACGCAGGTAGTCGCCGAGCCGCTCCGGCGGGACGGCGGAGTCCTCCCACCCTTCGTGCGTGTCCTTCTCTCCCGGCACGCGCGCCGTGGCGCCCAGCCCCTCCTCGCGCAGGTGCCACACGAGCTGCTCCTCGGCGGGATCGTCGAAGAGCTTCGCGCCTGTGGCGCCCGTCTTCCCCGAGCGAACGAGGGCCTGCGCGGCCTCCACCGCTGCGTCGCGCGTCTCGCCGCCGTACTCCACCAGCAACCAGCCGCGCCCCGAGGGGAAGATGTCCTCGCGCGGTGGAGACATCCCCTTCTTGCGCATGTCCTCGAGGAAGCTGTCGTCCATCCCCTCGCAGGCGATGGGACGGGTCTCGAGCACGCGCGGCACGGCGTCCGCCGCCGCGTACACATCGGAGAAGCCGAGCACCACGAGCGCGCGCGCGCGCGGATTGGGCATGAGGAGCACCGTGGCCTCGAGCACCAGCACGCAGGTGCACTCGCTCCCCACGAGCGCGCGCGCCACGTGGAAGCCGTTCTCGGGGAGCAGGTCGTCCAGGTTGTAGCCCGACACGCGCCGCGGGATCTTCGGGTAGCGCTCGCGGATGAGCGGCGCGTACCGGTCGCGCAGCGACTCCATCGCGGCGTAGATCGCGCCGCGCCGCCCCCCCTCGGCGATGATGCGGCGCCGCTCCTCGTCGCTGGTGGCCCCCACCCGCGTGCGGAGCCCGTCGTAGGTGAGGATCTCCAGCGACTCGATGTTGTCGGCGGTGCGCGGCCCCGGGCCGTAGAACTGCGACATCACCGAGTGCACGCCGCAGGAATCGTTGCCGATCATCCCGCCCAGCGTGTTGCGGCTGTGGGTCGCGGGGTCCGGGCCGAAGGTGAGGGCGTGGCGCTCCGCCGCGTGGCGCAATGTGTCCAGGATGGTCCCCGGTTGCACGCGCGCGCGCCGCTGCGCCGGGTCCACCTCCACGACCTCCGTCATGTAGCGGGAGAAGTCGAGCACCACGGCGACGTTCACCGACTGGCCGGGGATCCCCGTGCCGCCGCCGCGGGCGAGCACGGGCGCGCCGTGGCGCCGCGCAGCCTCCACGGCGGCCACCACATCGCCGGCGTCGCGCGGACGCACGACGCCGATCGGCACCTGCCGGTAGTTGGAGGCGTCATGGGCGTACATCACGCGGTGGCCCGCGTCGAACAGCACGTCGCCGCGCACGCCCGCGCGCAGGTCGCGCTCGAGCGCGCGCGCGTCGATGTGCAGTCCGAGATCCTCCGGCGTCTCGACGCGACGGAGCATCGGCAGCTCGATCGCCATCGCTCCCCCTCAGATCAGCTCGTGCAGCCGGTCCCGGAAGAGCGTGAGCGCGATTCGCCCGCCCTTCGGCTGCCCCTTCGCGAGCGCCTCCGCGAAGTGGATCGCCTGCCGCGCCGTGATCTTCGGCGGCATCGGCGGCTCGTTGGCGTCCACCACCACTTCCACCACGGCCGGCTTCCCCGCCCGGAGCGCGCGCTCGAGCGCGGGGCGGATCGCCGCCGGCTCGGTGACGGTGATCCCCATCCCGCCGCACGCCTGCGCGAACACGGCGAAGTTCGGGTTCGTCAGCTCGACGCCGTACTCCGGGTTGCCGAGGAACACGATCTGCTCCCACTTGATCTGCCCCAGCGCGTTGTTCTTCACGATCACCACCACGATCGGCAGCTCGTACTTCACCGCGGTGAGGAACTCCCCCATGAGCATCGTGAAGCCGCCGTCTCCCACGAACGCGATCGACTGCCGCTTCGGGAACGCGAGCTTGGCCGCGATCGCGTAGGGGAGCCCGGGCGCCATCGTCGCCAGCGTCCCCGAGCAGCTGAACTGCTGGGTGCCCCGCATCCGGAAGTGCCGCGCGATCCACGTGGTGATCGTCCCGGAGTCGGTGGAGATGATCGCGTCGTCATCCGCCAGCTCCGACAGCTCCCATGCCACGCGCTGCGGCTTGATCGGCATGTCGTCGCGCCGCTCGCGCGCATCCATCACCTCCCACCAGTCCTTCATCTTTTTCTGCGCATCCTCGAGGAAGCCGCGATGGCGGTTGCGCTTGAGGAGCGGACGGAGCGCGGCGAGCGTCTCCCTGGCGTTGCCGACCAGCCCCACTTCAACCGGGTACCGCAGGCCGATGCGGTCGGCGCGGACGTCGATCTGCACCCCCTTCGCCTTGTCCGGGTCGGGGAGGTACTCCATGTACGGGAACGACGAGCCGACCACGAGCAGCGCGTCGGCCTCGTCCATCACGTCCTGGCTCGGCGTGGTGCCGAGCAGGCCGATCCCGCCGGTGGTGAGCGGATGATCGTCGGGCACCACGGCCTTGCCGAGCAGCGCCTTCACGATCGGCGAGCCGAGGGTGTCGGCCACGTCGATCACCTCCTCGCGCGCGCCGAGCGCGCCCTGTCCCACGAGCATCACGGGGCGCTTGGCCCCGTTGAGGATCACGGCGGCGCGGCGCAGCTCCTCCTCGCGCGGCACGGCCACGTGTGGAGTCCACCGGCGGCTCGTGAAGTGCTTGCGCTTGTGCATGGACTGCTTGCCGTCGGGCTCGAACTCCTGGTAGTCCACGGGGAAGGTGATGTGCGCCACGCCGCGGTGGTTGAGCGCGTGCCGGCAGGCCTCGTTCACCAGCATCTCCACCTGCGCCGGGTTGATCACCTCCTGGTTGTACACGGCCACGTCCTGGTACAGGAGCGTCATGTTGATCTCCTGCTGGAAGTGGCTCCCCTGGAGATCGGAGTACGTCTGCCCGGTGATCGCGAGCACCGGCGCGCCATCGAGCTTCGCGTCGTACAGCCCGTTCAGCAGGTGAATGCCGCCGGGGCCGGACGTCGCGAGGCAGCACCCCAGCCGGCCGGTGTACTTGGCGTGCGCGCACGCCATGAACGCCGCCGCCTCTTCGTGGCGCACCTGGATGAACCGCACCCGGTCCCGGCGCACGCGCAGCGCCTCCATGATGCCGTTGATCCCGTCGCCCGGGAGGCCGAACACGGTGTCCACTCCCCAATCCAGCATCGTCTCGACCAGCACGTCAGATGCGTTCGGCATGCTACGCTCCTCTAGAACAGGTTGCCCCGCCCGTCGAACCGCATCGGCGAGAGGGGATCGATGATCGTCAGCTTCGGGTGCTGCCGCACCTCGTCGAGCAGCGCCTCGGACACCCAGAGCTCATCGAGCGCCTCGGTGTTGCGGATGCGGCAGAGGCGCGGCGCCTCTCCCGCGAGCGAGGACACCAGTGCCACCTCGATCGCCTCACGGTCGGTCTCCAGCACCACCGGCACGTGCGCCTCGCGCGTGTTCCCGCCGGGCTCGGAGGCGGTGATCAGGTTCACGTGCGTCACGGCAGGGTCGAAGTCGTCCACGAAGCGTCGCGTCGTGAAGTCGGCCATCCCGATGCCGAGCCCGTTCCCCAGCGATGGCGGCGTGAGCGAGAGCACCACGATGCGGCGGTAGTCCGGGATGCGCGGCACGCCGTCCACCGCGCGCCATCGCCCCACGAGGTTGGGATCCATCCCGGCGCCGGACACGCTCTTGCCGATCTCGTCCACCACGAGCACGTCCAGCCTGGCGAACGGAATGGTGGCCAGATGCGACTTCGCCACGTCGAGCAGCCGGTGGTCGGCCTCGAGGAAGGCATCGTAGGTGGGCGGCACGACCTCGATCACGGCGGGGTGCTTGAAGGCGTTCTCCACCACCGCCACGCCGAAGAGGATCGGCGCGCGCGCGAGCGTCACCTTCGGCACCTCGCGCACCGATTCCCACAGCCCGTGCGAGTGCGCCTCGAACGCGCCGCGCTGCTTCCCCAGCCCCACCACGGTCATCTTCAGCAGCCCCGAGGCGAGGCGCCCGATGGACTCGGGGTGGGTCTTCGTGCGCCCGAGGACGATGATGCCGTCGGCCTCGGCGGCGAGGCGGTCCACGTGCGCGACCGCGCCGTTCCGCGCCGCTCCGAGCGCCACGGTGTCCATGGTGGCGCGCACCGGCGCGCCGACGGATTCCTCGGTGACGCCGAGCCGCCGCAGCACCTCCACCTGCCCTTCGGCCGTGGCCCCACCGTGACTTCCCATGGCGGGGATCACGAACGGCTCCCCCTCGCACGCGCGCACCGCATCGACGATCCCCGCCACCAGCTCCACGAACGCGCCGATGCCGCGGCTCCCCGCGGTGATCGCGACGCGCGCACCCGGACGCACGGCGTCGCGCAGGCCGGCGTCGAGGAGGCGCTCGCGCACGGCGCCGCGCGGATCGGGGACGCGATCGCTCGCCAGGTGCTGGCGCACGCGCGCCACCGGCGGCACCGCCCGCGTGGGGAGCGGCATCGCGCGGCCGGCGCGGGCACGATCCTTCCCCTCGCCGCTCATGCGAGCACCAGCTCCTCGGCGGTGGAGAGGAACGGGGTGAGCACCCGCGCGCCATGCTCCGCCACGCACACCACGTCGCAGTGCCGCACGCCGCCGAGGCCAGGGAGGTAGACGGCCGGCTCGACGTTGCACGTCATCCCGACCTCCAGCACGTCGGGCGCATCGCGGTCCAGCTTCGGCGGCGCATCGTGCGCGATGGCCGCGAAGCCCACGCCGTGGCCGGTGGCGTGCCGGATCGCATCGCCGAAGCCGTGGCGCTCGAGCTCCGCGCGCGTGGCGCGATCCACCTCGGCGCCCGTCGCGCCGGCGCGGATCACGTCGAGCGCCGCCTCGCGCGCGTCGAGCACCGCGGAGTGCATCGCGCGCACGCGTGGCGCGGGCGGGCCCGCCACGAAGGTGCGCGTGATGTCGGTCCAGAAGCCGTCGACGTACGAGTTGCAGTGCACGAGCACCACATCCCCACGCGCGATGCGGCGCGCGCCCGAGCGCGCGAACGCGGCCCACGCCTCCGCCGCATCGGGGCCCGCCATGCACCAGGCGAAGCCATCGGCCCGCTCCGATGCCGCGGCGCAGGTGGAGAGCGGCGCGCGCACCGCGGCGGCGACCTCGCGCTCCGTGGCGCCCGGGCGGATGGCCGCGGCCCCGGTGCGGAACGCGTCGGCCGCGATCTCGCACGCCCGCGCCACGCGCTCCAGCTCGCGAGGGGTGAGCGTGGCGCGAAGGGTCGCGAGCAGCGCGCCAGCGTCCCGCTGCTCGGCGCCAGGGACGGCATCCCCGACCAGCTCGGCGAGCGCGTCGCCGTACAGGTGCACCGCGGCGTAGCTGGCGGGCTCGGTGTCCTCGCCGCCGTCGCGGCCGATGCGCGCGCCGCGAAGCCCGAGGCGGCGCGCGAGCGCCGTGAAGGGAGCGCGTGCGGCGGCGCTCGCGCCCGACGCCGCGCCTGACGAGGCCGGCACGAAGGTGTCGACGATGTCCGCGAACCCGCTTCGTGCGAGATCCGCCTCGTCCGCCGGCGCGAGCACGGCCACGCGACCGTCCGCGGATGCGATGGCGATGGCGGTACCGACCACGGGCCAGTACCCCGAGAGGAGGAGCACGTTGGTCGGTCGTGCGCATACGAGGGCGTCGAGCCCGCCATCGCGCAGTGCCGCGACGATGCGATCGATACGTGCCTGATCGCGCTGCACGGAAACGTGCAGCGCACGATGCGTACCGGGACCGTCCCGCCGCGTGGCATCGAGAACGCGAAGCGGGCGGCGCGCGGGCGCCCTCGCGCCCACCCGCCGCCCGCATCACGCGCTCTCGCGCGCGGCACTACCGCCGCGTCACAACCCTGTCTCGTCCACGCGAATGCCGTGCACCGCGTTCATGCGGCCGTGCCCGGCGGCCACCGCGCCGCCCACGCACGCGAGGCCCACGATGAACATCACCACCGCAAGCGTCCAGCGGCGGAAGCTCACGCCGGCCGCGAAGGAGAACACGATGAGGCTCACGCCGACCACCCACAGCGAGATCCAGACCCAGAGCACGGCTCCTCCCGTTCGTTGTAGTCACGCGCGCCGCGCGTGCGGCTGCGCCCTGCCCATACAAACTGCGCGATGCGCGCCCGCGGGGTAAGGGGGAGGCGGCGTCCCCGCGCTACGCGCCGGGGTCCACGCCCCGGAGCACGGGCGGCGGGGCGTTGAGCAGGAGCAGCCGGGCTCCGTCCTCGGTCACCTCGAGCGTGCTCGTGGATGCCGGGCCGATCTCCAGCCGCTGGAAGAGGTCGAGCGGCAGCCCGATGTACCACGCCACGATGGCCCGCAGGATGTCGCCGTGGCTCACCACGACCACCGTGCCGCCGGCATGGCGCCGGCGCAGCCGGTCGATCTCGCCCACCGCGCGCGCCTGCGCCTCGAGCATGTGCTCGCCCCCCGGCACGCGCGTGCCGCTGCGGAACGCGTTGAAGCGCTGCCAGTCGGGGGCCTGGTCCAGCTCCGCGAACGCGCGCCCGGTCCACTCCCCGAAGTCGATCTCCTGAAGCGATGGCGAGAGCTGCGCCTGGAGCCCCAGCGCCTCGGCGATCGTGTGCGCCGTCTCCCACGCGCGCTCCAGCGGGCTGCTGTAGACCGCGTCCACCGTCGCGCCGCGCAGAGATGCCGCCAGCGCGCGAGCCTGCGAGCGCCCTTCCGCGTTGAGCGACACGCCGGGCGCCCGCCCCGCGATCGCCCTGCCGTGCGCGTCGATCGCCGCGTGCCGGATGAGGAGGAACGTCGTCACCGTGCCCCGCTACGCCCCCGGCGGCATCGCCGCGCCGGCCCCCACGGGCTCCGCCACCACGCGCGCGCGCCGGTCGGGAAGAACGTACCGCTCCATCATCTCCGCGGCGAACGCCTCGAACTCCGCCGGGTCGCGCGGCGGACTCGTATGGTGCGGCTGCTTCCCCGCATCCTCCGGCGTGAAGCAGAGGGTGGCCGTGACGTCGAAGTCCGCCAGTGCCGCCATCATGCGGTCGAACCAGGCCACGGCGTTCGGGCGCCGCCAGTCCGCCCAGCTCAGCCCCGTGCGCAGCTTCCGGACGCCGAGCCGCTTGAGCCACTCCACCGCGAACTCCAGCCGGTGGTCCTCGAAGTGGAACCACTGGCAGATCCCGAAGCGCGGATCGAAGTGCTCCACCGCGGGCTTCGGGGTGCGATCATCGCGGATGAGTCCCATGTAGAAGTGCCGGTAGTAGGCGCTCCCCTCGCTCTCCCGGTGGCGCGTGGTGGCCTCCCACGCGGGCGGCAGATCGAGGAGGCTGTACCAGTACACACGCTCCACGCGGTCCAGCAGCAGCTTCGCCGTGCGCTGGAGGCCGAACACCTGGACCTCGTCGGCGCCGAACGTGGACACCCCCACCTCCGTCACCCACACCGGCAGCTTCGTGACCGCTTCGATCTCCGCGATCTTCGCCGGCCAGTCATCGATCTTCCAGTGGTTCCAGTCGAGCGGGAATCCGTGCACGGCCACCACATCGAGCAGCCGCAGCAGCCCGTGATCATCGAGCAGCCGGATGAAATTCGGGTCGATCGGCGAGATGCCGCCGAGCACGAGGCGCAGCTCGGGGCACATCGCGCGCACGCGCCGCGCCGCGAGCGCGGTCATGGTGCTGTAGTCGCGCCACTCGGGATCGATCTGAAAATCCCAGTGCGACTTGTTGTTCGGCTCGTTCCAGAACATCACCGCTTCGATCATCGTCCGCTCTCGCTCCACCCGAAGAAGTCTCGCGCCAGCCGGAATCGGATGCCCGCGCGCCGCGCCGCCTCCCGATCGCACGGCGCGTCGCCGACGAACATCGCCTCCTCCGCCGGAACGCCGTAGTGGTCCATGATGCGCTCGAGCATCGCGCTCCCCGGCTTCCGGCAGGCACACTTCACCTCCAGCCGGTGCGGGCAGAGCTGCACCGCCTCCGCCGGCGGGCGATGCCCGGCGGCCGCCTCCGCCAGCTCCATCAACAGGCGATGCGCCATCGCCTCGCTGAGCAGCCCGTAGCCCACCTGATCCTGGTTCGACGCGATCCCGAGCAGCGCGCCTTCCCCCCAGGGGAGCGCGTGCAGCCGGCGCGCCACCCCCGGCAGCAGCTCCCACTCGCCCGGCGCCCTGGGACACGGCTGGCCGCGCACGCGCGTTCGGCGGAGCGTGTCGTCGGCGTCGAAGATCCAGAGCCGCACCCCGTCGTCGTCACGCCGCATGCGCCCCCCTCGCGATGGCGCGGCCCAGCAGCGCCGCGTAGCGGCGCGCCACCGGCCGCCAGCGCGCCGCCTCCGCCGTGCCGGAGAGCGTGTCCATGGCGAGCGTGGCGTAGCCGAGCCGGTGCGCCAGGTACGCCACGCGATGGAAGGGGAGCCGCTCCCCGATGCGCCGGTCGCCGGTGAGTGCTCGGTAGCGCGCCACGAGCGCCGCCGAATCCGCCGGCGCGAGCGCGAGCTCCACCATCGCTCCGGCGAGGTCCCACGCGGGGTCCTGCGCGCCGGGGTAGAAGTGGTCGTCGTGGTGATCGGTGGCATCGGTCTTCAGGAGCGCCCCGTCGTGGACCAGCCACTCGTGCGGCATCAGGCGCGCGTCGAGCCACACGGCTGCGGTGTCGCCCAGCGACTCGCCGAGGCGCGCCACGCGCGCGACGGCGGCCGCATGCGGAGAGCCGAGCGCCTCCGCCGCGTTCACCGCGATCAACCGCGCGAGCTCGTCGCGTCGCGCGAGCTCTCCGGTGCGGAACTCGAGCGCCACGAACGCCAGGTAGCGCGCCACACGCTCCACCAGTCCCGGCGTCCCCTGCCCGGGTGCGAGCGGCACCCCGGGCACGAGATCCGATACGACGAACCCGTGCGCGCACGCGATGGGAGCGGGAGCGAAGCCGGCGCTCGCCAGCCGCCGCGCCCGATCCACGGTGGCGCGGCCGAACCGGCCGAGTCCAGCGAACTTCACCACCCGTGCGCCGTCGCGCGCCGCCGCCGCGAGGGGAGCGCGCCCCGACTCGGTGCGCAGCCGCTCGGCCGCGCGCGCCGGCGCGAGCAGGAACTTGCGGCGCTCGTGCTGCGGGTGCGTGGCGGGCCACCGCTGTGCATCGCCGTACCAGAGGCGTCTCCAGTCGCCCGCCGAGATGTCCACCAGCTCCCCGCCCCCGAGCACGCGCGCGAGCCGCCCCGATGCGAGAAACGCCTCCTCGAACGACACCACCACCTTGCGGTGGCGCGCCCAGCGGCGGCGCGCCTCGTCGGACACGAAGCGCTCGCCGCCCGGAGTCCAGCTCGGGAGGAGCACGATGCGCTCGTCAGGCACGCCGAGCGCCGACAGCGCGGCGGCGACGGCGGCGAAGGAGGAGCCGCTGAGCCCCGGCCCCTCGTCGGCCACCAGCCAGAGCGCGTCGGCGTGCGCCCGCATCTCGTCGCGCAGCGCCGGCGCCAGCGCCACCTCGCGCGCGAACGGCGCGCCCCGCGGACGCACGGACCACGAGCGCGCGCGGCACCCCTCGCCCTCGAGCGCGGCGCGCGCCGCGGCGGCGAGGCTCGTGCCGATGCCGCGGATGCCGACGCACATCGCCCGCTCCGGCCGCAGCTCGCGCGCGAGCCGGCGCGCCGCCTCGAGGTATCCTTCCGGGTACAGCCCGTAGTACGCGTAGCCTTCGGGAACGCCCGCGTGAACGAGGCGCGGCAGCCGCGCCCTCGCGAGCGTGCCCACCGCCAGCCGCACCCGCTCCAGCGCGCCGGCGAGCGCCGGTGCGTCCGCGCCGTCCCACGACAGGCGCAGCGCGTGCGCCGCGAGGACGGTGATCTCGCGCAGCGCCACGTCCAGCTCGTGCACGTCGTCCGCCTCCGGATGCAGGGCGTCGCTCACCGCCGCTTCGAGCGCGCCGAGCTCGATCACCAGCTCGCGCACCGCATCGTGATCCGCGCTCGCCGCGCGCCGATCGTCGAGCTCGCGGGCGATGCGGCCGAGCCACCGCGACGCGCTCGCGCGCCGCGCCGCGCCGCGGTAGACGATCATGCCATGCCCCTCACGCCGCGCCCCCGTCCTCGCTCCACCCCCGCCCCGTGGCGGAGAGCAGCTCCGCGCGTCCACGGGCGCGCGGCCACGCGGTGACGTCGCGCTCCGGCTCGCACAGGTAGATCTCGTGCCCGGGGCGTCCGGTCACCCGCATCCCGCTCGACCGCAGCATCGCCTCCACCCCCGCGTGGTTCGGCGCCCACCAGTTCGTGGGGTCGCCGGCGAACTCCCCCTCGATGAACGCCATCTTCGGCCACCCAGGCGTCCCGAACGCCTCGCGATCCCAGATCTCGCGGTCCTGCCCCGCCCCGTCGAACACGTCCTCCCCCGGCATCGTCAGCGTCTGGAACACCATCAGGCGGTCCACCGTCCCGGTCACGATGTCGAGCGCGAGCAGCGGGTAGCGCAGGTGGTAGAACACCCCCATGAAGAGCACCAGGTCGTAGCGCTCGGGGCGATGGGCCAGGTCGTAGATCTGCATCTGCTCGAAGGTGACCGCCTCCTCGAGGGCGTACTCGCGCGCGGCCCACCGCGCCTGGGCGAGGAACAGCGGCTCCACGTCGATGCCGGTGACGCGCGCGCCACGCCGCGCGAGCTCGAAGGAGTAGAAGCCGGCGTTGCAACCGATGTCGAGCGCCGTCCAGCCGCGGAGGTCCTCCGGCAGGTGCGGCGCGAGCTGGCGCCACTTGAACGCCGGGAAGTCGCCGAGCGCGTGCGCCGGCGCGGTCTGGGCGCCGTCGGGGAGGTGCAGGTTGTGGAACCACGGCCCCAGCGCCGCGATCTCGCGCTCCCGCTCGTGCGATGGGGCCAGTACCTGGTGTTGCAGCAGACGCGTCATGTCGCTCGCTCCGGTCGCGCCGTCATGCGGCGGGCTCGCGCGCGAGCAGCTCGGAGACGTAACCCTCCAGCTCGGCCGCCCGGTGGGCGGCGGTGTGGTCGGCGAGCACGCGACGACGGGCGCGATGGCCGATCGCCTGCCGCTCCTCCTCCGGGATCTCGCGCAGATAGCGCAGCACGTCGGCGGTGGTCCGGGCCACGAGGATCTCCTCGTCTAGCGCGAAGAACGTGTCGAGCCCCGGCCAGTAGTCGCTGATGATCGGCGTGCCGCACGCCGCCGCCTCGAACAACCGCACGCTCGGCGACCAGCCGGCGGCGATCATGTCGGCGCGGGTGATGTTCAAGGTGAATCGCTGGGCGTTGTAGAACGCGCGATGCTCTCGCGGCGCGAGGTGCATCTCGCGCGTCACGTTCGGCGGCCAGGCGATGGACTC
This sequence comes from Gemmatimonadaceae bacterium, assembly GCA_035760785.1. Lineage (GTDB taxonomy): Bacteria > Gemmatimonadota > Gemmatimonadetes > Gemmatimonadales > Gemmatimonadaceae > JADGGM01. Next base: position 14,860 of record DASTSH010000196.1, read on the forward strand.
CGGGTACTGCGGGCCGGCCACCACGAAGCGCCCCGTGTCCCACTGCCGCGCCGCATCGAGCAGCAGCCGTTCGAGCGTCGGCTGGCGGTCGTCGCTGTACGTCCCCATGTACCCGAGGTCCCAGCATCGCTCGGCCGGCATGGGCGCGTACAGCGTCTCGTCCACCGCGCAGTGGAGCGCGCGCGCCATGGGCGAGCCGTACCGCCGCTCGATGCGCTCCAGGGTCGGCCCGCCGGTGAAGGAGAGATACAGGTCGTAGCGCGCCACCAGCTCCGGCGTGAGGTACTCGCACTTCCCCCGCCCGAGCTTCGCGAGCGTGACCGGCGTGTCGATGTCGTAGAACGCCGTGGCGCCCCGCGCGGTGCGCGTGACCCACTCGCCCACGGCCACGCCGTCGGGGACGTAGGAGCCCACGATCACCAGATCGGCCTCGCGCACCGCGTCGGCGTGACGCGACCGCAGCTCCGCCAGGCTGTCGTACAGCGCCACGCGGCTGTACGGCGGCTGGGGGAGATCGCGGTTCTCGGCGTACCAGGGGACATCGCGCTCGAGGAAGCACACGCGGTGGCCGCGCGCCGCCAGCTCGCGTACGAGCCCGCGGTACGTGGTGGCGTGGCCGTTCCCCCAGGAGGAGGTGATCGACAGGCCGAGAATGACGATGTCGAGCGGCGCCGATCCGGCCATCACGCCACCTCCGCCAGCCGCGCGCGCGCCGCGCCGAGCAGCGCCTCCACCTGCGCCGCGCGGTGCGCGTACGTGTGCTCGGCCAGGATGCGCCGGTACGCCGCGTCGCCGATCGCGCGCGCGCGCTCCGCCCCGAGCGCCTGGACGTGCTCCGCCACCGCGTCGCCATCCGGCGCCACGAGCACCTCCCGCTCCGGCTCCAGGAACAGCTCGATCCCCTCCCACGCATCGGTGATGAGACAGGCGCGGGCGCCGGCGGCCTCGAACACCCGCGTCGGCGGCGAGAAGCCGTAGCGCGCCATGCTCTCGCGATTCACGTTCAGCACCGCCCGCGGCGTGCAGTTGAAGGCGTTGTGCTCGTGCGTGTACACGTGCCCGAGCGCCCGCACGTTCGGCGGCAGCGGCTTGTCCGCCCACCCGTTGCCGCCGAGCAGGAAGCGCCGGTCGCCCAGCCGCGCGGCTGGCCCCAGGAAGAATTCCTCCACGCGCGCCTCGCGGTCGGGGAGGCGGTTGCCGAGGAATCCGAGGTCGCCGGCGAAGCGGGGATCGGGGGGGACCGGGTGGTGCGTGGCCGGATCGAGCGCGTTGTACACGGGCACGCACCGCCGGGCCCCGAGCGCCTCGTACGCGCGCACCACCGGGTCCCCTCCGCCGTACGTGAGCACCAGGTCGTAGCGCGGCACGAGGGTGCGGAACGGATCGGCGGCATCGCGCTCCATGCGGTCGAGCGTCGCCGGCGCATCCACGTCCCAGAAGGCGACGAGGGTGCCGGGGCGCTTCAGCGCCAGCACCTCGCGCTCCAGCAGCTCGTCGAACACGCCCACGCCGCTCGCCTTCACCACGAGATCCGCCCCGCGCGCGCTCTCGAGCGCGCGCATCACGCCGTCCTCCCCTTCCCCCGGGTACACCACCACCCGGGCCCAGTCCGGGTCGGGGATGTCGCGGTGCTGCTGGCGGCCGTACGCATCCGGCTCGTAGAAGGTGACGCGGTGCCCGCGCTCGTGCAGCGCGCGCACGATGCCGCGATAATACGTCGCCGCGCCGTTCCAGTACGCGGACACGAGGCTGGAGCCGAAGAACGCGATGTCGAGACCCGTGCTCATGCCGTGATCGTCCCCCCCACCGTGTGAAGTCCCAGTTCCGCCGCGATCGCGAGCAGTTCATCGACGCGGTGCGCGCACGTGTGCCGCGCGCGGATGGCGCGCAGCCCGTTGGCGCGCAGCGACGCCGCGAGCGACGGCTCGTGGAGCACGGCGCGCAGATGCTCCCGCATCTCCCGGCCGTCGCGAGCCACGAGAAAGTCGCGCCCCGGAGCGAACAGCCCTTCCGCGTCTTCCCACGGCGCGGAGACGAGCGGGATCCCGCACGCCAGCGCCTCGAACACGCGGATGGTGGGGATCCCCGGCAGCGCCCGCACGTAGGGGCGTCGTGGCACGTGCACCGTCGCGCCGAAGCGCGCGAACGTGCGCGGCACCTCGTGATTGGGCAGCCACCCCGCGTACTCGATCCCCGCCGCGCCCAACGTCTCGCGCGCGTGCGCGGGGTAGCGCACGCCGTGGATGCGCGCCCGCAGGCGCAGGTCGCGCGCCGGCTCGATGAGGAACTCGCGCAGCTCCTCCGTGCGCTCGTCGTCTCCCCAGTTGCCGATCCACACCAGATCCCCGTCCCGCGCCTCGCCCTCCACGGGGCGGAACACGCGCACGTCCGCCGCCTCGTGCCACGCCCACGCGCGCTCCGCCCATCCCCGCTCGAGGTAGACGTCGCGGATCACACGGCCGAAGGCGAGCACGCCGTCGTAGTGGCGCAGGTCGTACGCCGCCATCTCGTCGCGCGCGGTGACGGAGCGGTGGTGCGTGTCGTGGAAGAGCAGCCGGTAGCCACCCGCGCACGCGCGGTGCTCGCCGATCCGGCGCACCAGGTCGTGGTCGTTCCACTCGTGCACCAGCACGAGGTCCGCATCGGCGAGCACATCGTCCAGGCACGGCTCCGGGCCGTAGCGCGTGCTCTCGAGCATTGGATACGCGCTCCGGTACGCCCCGAGCGCCTCCGGTCCGTGCTCCTCGACCAGCCCGGCCGCACTCCACGCGGTGCGCGGCTCCAGCACCCGCACCTGGTGCCCGCGCGCGAGCAGCTCGGACGCCACGCCCCGCAGGAAATGCGCGTTGCCGTGGTTCCAGTCGCTCACGAGCGAGTGGTAGAACATCACGACGCGCATGCGGCCTCCGCCAAGCCGGGGCGGCGCTCGCGAAGCTCCGCGTACGCGGCCAGGTACTCGCGCGCCATCGCCGCCGGCGCGTACCGGCCGGCGCGCTCCCGCGCCGCGCGGGCGAGCCGCTCGCGGCGCGC
>DASTSH010000197.1:0-8191 GCA_035760785.1 Gemmatimonadaceae bacterium
GCTCGCCGCGATGCCGAACGCCACGATCAGCGAGGCGTAGCGGTCCTCCAGCTCCACCTTGTCGGCCACGGCGGCGGCGACCATCGGCGCCCCGCTCTCCAGCGTGAACCGCTCCGCGTGCAGGCGGAGCGCGCGCTCGCCGGGAACCTCGTGGTCCTCGTCCACGCGGCCGGCGCCCGCGGCCTCGCGCGCCGCCGCGCGGATCCACGCGTCGGCGCGCTCCGGCTTCACCGGGTGGCCGGCGGGATCGAGCAGGTAGAGCGCGCGGTCGGGGATGTGCAGCTCGTCCACCGCGTCCACCACCTGCCCGTGCGCCGTGCGCGCCTCCATCTCGCGGATGCGCGCGGCGCGCTCGAGCTCCGTGGTGGCGTCGCGCAGCGAGCCGTCGAGCTGCGCCGAGATCTGACGCCGGATCGACACGAACAGCCCACCGCCGAGCAGCGCGAGGATCGCGCAGAAGGTGGCGACGTACCAGAGGGTGAGGTCGCGCCGGAGCCTGCCGAGCGGCCGGAGCGCCATGGTCAGGTGCCGAAGCGGTAGCCGGCGCCGCGCAGCGTGTGGATCAGCTTCGGCTCGAAGGCGTCGTCGATCTTCCGGCGGAGGCGCCGCACCAGCACCTCGAGCACGTTGGTGAAGGGATCGTGATTCTCGTCCCACACGTGCGCGGTGATCGCGGCCCGGTCCACCACCTCCCCGTGGTGCAGCGCGAGGAACTCGAGGAGCGCGTACTCTTTCGCGGTGAGCTCGATCGCGTGCCCGGCGCGGCGCACCCGGTGCGCGGTGAGATCCACCTCCAGGTCCGCCACGCGGATCACCTCCGGGATCGGCACGGGGCGGCGGCGCGCGAGCGCGCGGACGCGCGCCAGCAGCTCGGCGAACGCGAACGGCTTCGTGAGGTAGTCGTCCGCCCCCACGTCGAGCCCCATCACGCGGTCCTCCACGGTGTCCCTGGCGGTGAGCATGAGGATGGGCGTGCCGATCTCACGGCGACGGAGCTCGCGGCAGAGCGCGAACCCGCTGCCGCCGGGGAGCATCACGTCGAGGATGATCACGTCGTGACTCCCGAGCAGCGCGCGCGAGTTCCCCTCGGCGAAGTCCCGCGCCCACACCACCTGGTGCCCGTGCTCGGCCAGCCCCGACACCAGGATGCCGGCCAGCTCGGCGTCGTCTTCCACCAGCAGGATGCGCATCGTCGGGGGTTCGGGGCTGGGGGCCGGGGGTCAGGGGGATCCCGGGAAAAGATGGGGGCGGGGACGCACGCAACCCAGGGGCCCGTCCGTTCCGCCCTCCTCGGAAGCGCTCATCCCGCGCCCCGCGCCCCGCGATTCCCGATTCTCGAGTCCCGATTCCCTCACCCCTTCTAGCCTGCGCGCCCCCCGCGCGCTAGCGTTTCGACCCTGGGAAAGCTCCCCCGCCGCGGGCCTCGCCCGGCCCGCGCCGCCCAGCACCAACCACCACACCGAACGCGCCATGGCTCTCTCCCGCGCCGCATCCGCGGTCGTCCTCCTGCTCGCCGCCGGCTGTGCCAGCCGCCCCCGCACTCCACCCACCCCACCCGCTCCCGTGCTCCTCCCGTCGCGCATCGTCACCGCCTACGCGGTCCACTCCATGGTGCGACCGCAGCCGCCGGTGGTGACCCCCGCGCCCGCCGGCGAGCCCGTGCCGCCGCCGTCGGACGCCATCGTGCTGTTCGACGGGAAGGATCTCTCCAACTGGCGCTCCGCCGACAGCGCCGGCGCCCCAGCGCAGTGGAAGGTCGAGAACGGCTACATGGAGGTGGCCGGGAAGCAGAGCATCGAGACCACCCGCGCCTTCGGCGACGTGCAGCTCCACGTGGAGTGGGCCACGCCCACCCCGGCCACCGGCGAGGGGCAGGAGCGCGGCAACAGCGGCGTGTACCTCATGGGCAAGTACGAGCTCCAGATCCTCGACTCGTACCACAACACCACGTACGCCGACGGACAGGCGGCCGCCATCTTCGGCCAGTATCCGCCGATGGTGAACGCCAGCCGCGCGCCTGGGGAGTGGCAGACGTACGACATCATCTTCCGCCGCCCGCGCTTCAGCCCCAAGGGAGAGTTGCTCCGCCGCGCGCGCATGACGGTGGTGCACAACGGCGTGCTCGTGCAGGACGATGCCGTGCTCACCGGCCCCACCGCCTTCGGCGAGCGGCCGCCGTACGTCGCGCACCCGGACAGCCTCCCGCTCATGCTCCAGAATCACGGCTACCCGGTGCGCTTCCGCGACATCTGGGTGCGTCCGCTCCCGGAGACCGACCACTGAGCCGCGATGCCTGACGAGAATCCCGACGCGCGGCGCGCCCCAGCGGTGGCGCCGCCGCGCGACACGTACGACGTGTGCATCGTCGGCTCCGGCGCCGGCGGGGGGATGGCGGCGCACGTCCTCACCCGCGCCGGCGCGCGCGTCGTGATGCTCGAGGCGGGCCCGGAGTGGTACGCCACGAAGGACTCCGCCATGCTCACTCCCGCCTACGCCTCTCCCCGGCGCGGCGCGCCGACGCGCCAGCGCCCGTTCGGCGAGTTCGACGGCTGCATCGGCGGCTGGGAGATCGAGGGGGAGCCGTACACCCGCGCTCCCGGCAGCAGCTTCCACTGGTGGCGCGCGCGCATGCTCGGCGGGCGCACGAACCACTGGGGGCGCATCTCCCTCCGCTTCGGCCCGGACGACTTCCGCCGCAAGAGCATCGACGGGCTCGGCGACGACTGGCCGATCGGCTACGACGATCTCGCGCCGTACTACGACCGCGTGGACGACCTGATCGGCGTCTTCGGCAGCGTGGAGGGACTGCGCAACCACCCCGACGGCAGGTTCCTCCCGCCGCCGCGCCCGCGCTGCTACGAGCTGCTCGTGCAGAAGGCCTGTCGCGGGCTGGGGATCACGAGCATCCCGTCGCGCCTCTCGATCCTCACCCGCCCGCACAACGGCCGCCCGGCGTGCCACTACTGCGGGCAGTGCAACCGCGGGTGCGGCGTGGCCGCGAACTTCTCCAGCCCCGACGTGCTCATCGCGCCGGCGCTCCGCACCGGGCGGCTCACGCTCGTGTGCGGGGCGATGGCGCGCGAGGTCACTGTGGGCACCGATGGGCGCGCGACGGGGGTGAGCTACATCGACAAGCGCACCGGCGCCGACCGGCACGTGCGCGCGCGCGTGGTGGTGCTCGCGGCGAGCGCGTGCGAGACGGCGCGCATCCTCCTCAACTCCCGCTCCTCCCGCTTCCCGCAGGGGCTCGCGAACTCCAGCGGCGTGGTGGGACGCTGGCTCACCGACAGCACGGGCACCGACGTCGCCGGCTTCATCCCGAGCATGATGGACCACGTGCCGCACGACGAGGATGGCGTCGGCGGCGCGCACATCTACTCGCCGTGGTGGCTGGACAACGAGCAGCTCGACTTCCCGCGCGGCTATCACATCGAGGTGTGGGGCGGGCTGCACCCGCCGGAGTACGGCAGCATGGATGGGATCCAGTCGCTCCCGCCGGGGGGCGGCTACGGCAAAGCATTGAAGGAGGACTACCGCCGCTACTTCGGCGCGACGGTGGGCTTCTCCGGGCGCGGCGAGATGGTCCCCAACGAGCGCTCCTACTGCGAGCTCGACCCGGACACGGTGGACCGCTGGGGGATTCCCGTGCTGCGCTTCCACTGGGAGTGGAGCGACCACGAGAAGCGCCAGGTGAAGCACATGCAGGAGACCTTCCGCTCGATCATCGGGGCGATGGGCGGCACGCCACTCTCGCCGATGCCCGCCGCCGAGAAGGGGTGGGGGATCGCCGACGGCGGGCGGATCATCCACGAACTGGGGTGCGTGCGCATGGGCGATGACCCGAAGACCTCCGCGCTCGACCGCTGGTGCCGGGCGCACGATTGCGCGAACCTGTTCGTGGCCGACGGCGGCCCGTTCGTGTCGCAGGCGGACAAGAATCCCACGTGGACGATCCTCGCGCTGTCGTGGCGCACGAGCGACCACATCATCGAGCAACGCAAGGCGGGGGCGCTGTGAGCGACGACCATCTCTCGACGACGCGCCGCGACCTGCTCAAGCTGCTCGGCGCCGTGCCGCTCGCCGCGGCGCTCGACCTCGGCGCCGCGCGCGTGGGGCGCGCCGCGCGCCTCGCCGCCGCGCTCGGCGACGCGGATGCGCGCGCCTTCGTTCCCCGTTTCTTCTCGGCGCACGAGTGGCGCACCGTGCGCGTGCTCGTGGACGACATCCTCCCGCGCGACGAGCGCTCGGGGAGCGCCACCGAGGCGAAAGTGCCGGAGTTCATGGACTTCATGCTCGCCGATGCCGACACCGCGCCGGCGGCTCGCACCGCCATGCGTGGCGGGCTGGCGTGGCTGGACGCCGAGTGCCACGAGCGGTTCGGCGCGCCCTTCGCCGCCTGCTCGACCGCCCACCGCCACCGGTTGCTGGACGACATCGCCTGGCCCGCGCGCGCGCGTCCGGAGCTGAGCCAGGGCGCCGCCTTCTTCACCGCCTTCCGCGACCTCACCGCCTCCGGCTTCTACGCCACTCCCATGGGGTGGCGCGACGTGGGATACGAGGGCAATGTCTTCCATGCGAGCTGGCAGGGGTGCCCGGAGCCCGCGCTGCGGAAGCTCGGCGTGGCGTACTCCGACGGCGACGTGCGCCCCGGCGGCTGACACGACATCCTTCGACATGACCACACGACGACTCGGCGTCGGCTTCATCGGCAGCGGCTTCAACGCGAAGTTCCACTTCCAGGGGTGGCGCGGCGTGCGCGACGCCGACGTCCTCGGCGTCTGGAGCCCCATCGCGCGCAACGCGGCGGCGGCCGCACAGTACGCCCGCGCGCTCGACATCGGCGAGGCGAAGCCGTACGCCTCGATAAGCGACATGGTGGCCGACCCGGCGATCGACGCGATCTGGCTCACCGGCCCCAACCACGCGCGCGTCGAGAACGTGGAGGAGATCGTCGACGCGATCGAGAGCGGGCGCGGCACGCTCGTGGGGCTCGCCTGCGAGAAGCCGCTCGCCCGCAACATGGCCGAGGCGGCGCGCGTGGCCGAGCTGGCGGCGCGCGTGGGGCTCGCGACGGGCTACCTGGAGAACCAGGTGTTCGCGCCGCAGGTGGAGCAGGGGCGCGCGCTCCTCTGGAAGCGCGGCGCGGCATCCACCGGGCGGCCGTACCTCGCGCGCGCCGCCGAGGAGCACGGCGGGCCGCACATGCCCTGGTTCTGGCGCGGGGAGCTGCAGGGTGGCGGCGTGCTGAACGACATGATGTGCCACTCGGCGCTCGTCGTCAGGCACCTGCTCACCGAGCCCGGCGCATCGCTCGCCAGCGTGCGCCCCGTGCGCGTGACGTCGCGCATCGCGAGCCTCAAGTGGACGCGCCCCGAGTACGTCGCGCGGCTGCGCGAGAACATGGGCGCGGACGTGGACTACGGACGCGCCCCGGCGGAGGACTTCGCCACGCTCACCATCGAGTTCGAGACCGACGACCGACGCACCGTGCTCGGCGAGGCCACCACGAGCTGGAGCTTCATCGGCGCGGGCCTGCGACTCTCCGCCGAGCTGCTCGGCCCCGAGTACTCCATGCAGTGGAACACGCTCGACAGCGGGCTGAAGCTGTTCTTCAGCCGCGAGGTGCTCGGCAAGGCGGGAGAGGACCTGCTGGAGAAGCAGAACGCGGAGGTGGGGCTCATGCCCGTCGTCGCGAACGAGGCGGCGGCGTACGGCTACGAGGCGGAGGACCGCCACTTCGTGCGCGCCTTCCTGGGGAAGGAGGAGCCGCAGTTGACGTTCGACGACGGCGTGGACGTGGTGCGCCTGCTCATGGCGGCGTACATGAGCGCCGAGCAGGGGAGGACGCTCGATTTCCCGCCGCACGGAGTGGACGAGTTCATCCCCGCGGTGGCCCGGGGGAGCTGGCGTCCCTGATCAGGGAGCCGCACCACCTTCCGCCGCCGCATCCGCCGCCTCCATGACGCCGGCCGGAGCGGCGGCGGCGCTGGATGCCGGGCGGAAGAGCAGCGCGAACACGGCGAGGATCACGAGCGCTCCGGCGGCCGGCACGTACCAGATCGCGCGCCAGTCGTGTCCCGCCCCGCCCGCCAGACGATGCGCGTCCACCACGCGCCCCGAGAGCCAGGCGCCGATGAACAGCCCCACCCCCTGCGTGATGAAGGCGAGGAAGCCCTGCGCCGCCGCGCGGATCTTCACCCCCGAGCGCTCGTCCACGTAGATCTGCCCGGTGACGACGAAGAAGTCGTAGCAGATGCCGTGCAGGAGGATGCCGGCGTACAGCATCCACGAGAGCGCTCCCGTGTCGCCGCGCGCGAAGAAGAAGTAGCGGAGCGCCCACGCCGCCATCCCCACGAGCAGGATGCGCCGCACGCCGAGCCGCACCAGGCACCAGGGGAGGAGGAGCATGAAGCCCAGCTCCGACATCTGCCCGAGCGTCATCTTGCTCGCCGGCTCGGCGAGGCCGATCTCGTTCAGGTAGAGATTCGTGAACGCGTAGTAGAACTGGAGCGGGATGCAGAGCAGGAACGACCCGATCACGAAGATCGTGAACGACCGGTCGCGCATGAGGGAGAGCGCGTCGAGCCCGAGCACATCGCGCGCGCTCAGCGGGCGCCCCGCCGCGTGCGGCGGTGTGTGCGGGAGCGCGAGCGAGAAGATGCCGAGCACCACGGAGGCCGCGGCGGCGATCCGCATCGGCACCGCCGTCGCCTCGAGGCCGAGCCTGCCGATGAGAATGCCGGCCACGATCCACCCGATCGTGCCGAGCACGCGGATCTTCGGGAAGTCGCGCGCCGGGTCGGCGATGTGGTCGAAGGAGATCGAGTTCGACAGGGCGAGCGTGGGCATGTAGCAGAGCGCGTACGCGATGAGCAGCGGGTAGAACGCGCCGAACGTGCCTTGGGTGGAGGCGAGCCAGAGGAGCACGCCCCCCGCGAGGTGGAGCGCGGCGAGCAGCCGCTCGCTGGCGAAGAAGCGGTCGGCCACCATCCCGATGAAGAACGGCGAGATCATCGCCGCGATCGCCGTCGCGCCGTAGGCGAGCCCCACCTGGGTCCCATCGAAGCGGAGCGTGGTGCCGAGCCAGGTGCCCATGGTCACGAACCACGCACCCCACACGAAGTACTGGAGGAACATCATCGCCGACAGCCGCACGCGAACGCCGTTCATGCGCTTCCCTCGTGGCCGGGGTCAGTATCTGAGATGCCGCAGGTACTCGTAGCTCTCCCGTACGTCGTCGAGCGGCGACGGCGGATCGTCGTGCTCCACGAACACGTGCGCGATCCCCGCCTCGCTCGTGCGGGCGAAGATCGCGCGGAAGTCGATCGTCCCCTTCCCCACGTCCACCATCTGGCCGGTGGCGGTGATGTCCTTCGCGTGCACGAGCGGGAAGCGCCCGGGGTGGCTCGCGAAGTACGTGAGCGGATCGCCCCCCGCCTTCACGATCCAGTAGAGGTCCAGCTCCATGCGCACCAGCGACGGATCGCACTCGGCGAGCAGCAGGTCGTAGGGGACGATGCCGCCGGCGATCGGCGCGAACTCGTAGTCGTGATTGTGGTAGGCGAGCTGCACGCCCGATTTCAGCGCCGTCTCTCCCGCGCGGTTCAGCTCCGCCGCCACGCGCCGGTAGCCGTCGGGGGTGCGGTCGCTCTCGTCGATCCAGGGGCAGACGATGTAGCGCTGGCCGAGCGCGTGCGCGTCGTCCAGCGCCGCGGGCCACCGCTCGCGGATGTCCTGCATGGAGATGTGCGACGACGGACACTTCAGCCCGTGCCGGTCGAGGATCGCGCGCATCTCGCGCGCCGTCTTCCCGTGCAGCCCCGCCAGCTCCACCTCGGCGTAGCCGATGCGCGCGAGCGCGGCGAGCGTCCCCTCCACGTCGCGGTCCATGAGCGTGCGCACGGTGTAGAGCTGGATGCCGATCGGCCCGAGCGTGCGCTGACCCTTCTCCTCGAGCGGCGACGAGCACGCCATCGCGAGTGGCGCGGTGCCGGAGAGCATCCCCACGGACGCAGCCGCCCCGCCGAGGAGGCGGAGGAAGTGGCGGCGGGAGAGTGCACAGGTGTCGCGCAAAGCCGGAGCTCTGGTACGGGGACGGCGTCGAAGCTACGGAACGAAGGGGCGGAAGGCCAGGAGTAGGAGGTAGTGTGTAGTCGCTGGACCACCATGGAACGCGTGTGGCGTGTAGAAG
>DASTSH010000198.1:0-6859 GCA_035760785.1 Gemmatimonadaceae bacterium
GGCTGCGGGCTGAAGCCGGCGGCGGCGGCGCGGGCGCGCGTGGTGTCGCCGAGATCGTAGAGCCGCGCGAGCGCGCCGGGGGCGGAGACGGTGGCCAGGGGGCGGCCGATGCGCGCCAGGTAGCCGAGGAAGAGCGAGTCCTCGTCGATCCCCGCCTTGTGGAAGGGGTGCGCGAGCACCAGCCATACGCGGTCGCGCCCCCGGAGCGCATCGAGGTCCTCGATGTAGCCGTGCCAGTCGGCGCGCGAGCAGCGCCCCAGCCGGTAGTCGCCGCGGGCGAAGCCGAGCGATGGCGCGTAGAACTCGAACGCGCGCGCGGCGCCGTAGTACACGTAGACCGCGTCGCCCGGCTGGCGGTGCGCGGCGACCCAGCGCATCACCGGCCGGATCTCCTCGCGCGTGAGCATCACGTAGCGCAGCGACGCGATGCACCCGGCGACGAGCACCGCGAGGCCGCCCCACGCCGCGGGGCGGCCGAGGCGCATCTGGCGCGTGACGCGCACGAGCCACTCCGCGCCGGCTCCGGCGGTGAGGAGGAGCGCGGGGACGATGAACAGCGTGACGCGAGCCGCCATCGGGTAGAGACGGAGCGCGGAGGCGAGGAGCGCGATCGCGAGTGGCGCGAGGAGGAGCGTGAGCGTGCCGTCTCGGCGATGCGCGAGCGTGCCGATCCCGAGCGCGACGAGCGCGAGGACGAGCCACCCCCACGGCGCGGGGAAGAGCCACGTGCCCATCTCCGTCGCGAATCGCGCGAGCCACGCGGCGGTGCCGCCGCCGATCGGGAGGAAGGCGGTCGCCCAGAAGCCCTCGAGATACGCGCGATCGTGGGCGGACACGGAGTGCAGGGCATGAATTGCGGCGATCGCTCCGCCGGCGCCCCAGAGCGCGAGGGTGAGCGCGACGTGGCGCGCGCGCGTCCGCCCGCCGGCGCGGCGGAGGCCCCCAAGGAGAAAGATCGCGGCGCCGGCGAGCACGAACAGCGACGGCTGCGAGACGAACGGCGCGAGGGCGCCGCCGAGGCCGAGCGCGCCCGCGCGCCGCGCGTCGAGCCCGCGATCGCGCGCCTGGAGCGCCGCGAGCACGATGGCGAGCGCGATCGCGGCGTCCGAGGAGAACTGCTTCGTCTCGCTCGCGAAATAGACGAGCTGCGGGGCGGTGGCGAAGAGCGCGGTGGCCACGACCGCGCCCGCGGGGGCGAGCACGCGGCGGGCGACGAGGACGAACAGCCCGAGCGCCGCGAGGGCGGCGAGGAACGGGATGAGCCGCAGCGCCCACTCGCTCGGGCCGAAGAGCGACGTCACGCCCTTCTCCAGCCAGAGAAAGCCGACCGGCGCCACCTGCGCGAAGTCGAGCGGGGCGGCGAGGGCGCTCCAGGAGCGGTGGAGGATGTCGTGCGCGAGCGCGGCTTCGTCGGTCCAGATCGAGCGGCGCGCGGCGTACGCGACGATGCGGGCGGCGGCGCCGAGCGCGACGCCGAGCGCGACGCCGACCGTGAGCGGCGCGCTCGGACGGCGCCGCACAGGAAGCGCGCCGGAGGTGCGGCGTCCGGCGGGGCCGCCCGCGGGGACGGCCGTCGAGATGCTCATGTACGCTCAACGATGCGCGCGCGCACGTGCACGGGCAAGGCGCGGGGGGCCATCGCGCGCGCGTCCCGCCGTGCCATTCGGCTTGAACAGTCCTCCCCCGCGGCTAGATTTCTCGTGAACCTTTTCACATGGAGTCTCCACGGTGAAAATCGCCGTGTGCATCAAGCGCGTGGCCGACATGGAGTCGCGCTTCAAGATCGCCACCGATGGCTCGTCCGTGGACGAGACGGGCCTCAAGTTCGACATGGGCGACTTCGACGGCTATGCGGTCGAGGCGGCGCTCCAGCTCAACGAGAAGGAAGGGAAGGGGGAGATCGTCGCGATCTCGCTCGGCCCCGACGTGGTGCAGGAGACGCTGCGGAAGGCGATGAGCATGGGCGTGGACCGCGGCGTGCAGCTCAAGGCGGATCGCGTGCCGTTCGACGGGCTCGCGATCGCCCGCGCCCTCGCGGCGGAGCTGCAGGGGGGCGGGTACGACCTGATCCTCTTCGGTCGCATGGCGGTGGATTCGGCCAACCAGTCGGTGGGCCCCATGACCGCGGAGCTGTTGGGACTCCCATGCATCACCGCGGCGTCCAAGCTCGAGGTGGCGAACGGGCGCGGCACGGCGCGGCGCGAGCTCGAAGGAGCGGCGGAGATCCTCGAGTTCCCGCTCCCCGCCGTCGTGACCATCGACGAGGGGATCGCGCGGCCGCGCTACCCGTCGCTGAAGGGGATCATGGCCGCGAAGAAGAAGCCGCTCGAGGTGAAGCCCGCGCAGCTCGGCGAGGCGCACCTCACGGTGAAGGGGATGGAGCTCCCGCCCGAGCGGACGGGAGGACGGATCATCGGCGAGGGACCGGCTGCCGTGCCCGAGCTCGTGCGACTTCTCCAGACGGAAGCGAAGGTGCTCTGATGGCGAACGTGTTCGCGTTTGCGGAGACGCGCGGCGGCGAGCTGCGCAAGGTGGCGCTCGAGGCGGTGACCGGGGCGCGGCAGCTCGCCGATGCGACCGGCGGCGGCGAGGTGCACGCGTTGCTCATCGGCGCGCCGGGGATCGCCGCGAAGGCGCAGGCGCTCGGCGAGCATGGCGCGGACGCCGTGATCGTCGTCGAGCACCCCGCGCTCGAGCTGTACTCGCCGGAAGTCGCGGCGGCCACCGCGGCGGAGCGCATCCGGAGCGGCGGGTACCGCGCCGCGATCTTCAGCGCGTCGGCGCGCGGCAAGGACCTGGCGCCCCGTGTGGCGGCGAAGCTCGGCGTGAGCATGGCCTCCGATGTGACCGCGTTCCAGCCGGAGGGGGATGCGATCGTCGTCCGGCATCCGGCGTACACGGGGAAGGTGATCACCACGCTCGTGTTGACGGGAACGCCGGCCGTCCTCACGCTCCGTCCCGGGGCGGTGACGCCGGCGGCGAGCCCGCGCGCGGCGCGGGTGGAGAGCGCGGCGCCGGCAATCGATCCGGGCGCGGCACGCGTGGTGCCGAAGGAGCTGGTGCAGGGGAGCAACACGAAGCTCGACCTGGGCGAGGCGCCGGTGATCGTGAGCGGCGGGCGCGGGCTCAAGGCGCCGGAGAACTTCCGCCTGGTGGAGGAGCTGGCGGCGGCCTTCGGCAACGCGGCCGTGGGCGCCACGCGCGCGGTCACCGACGAGGGGTGGCGCCCGCACAGCGACCAGATCGGCCAGACCGGGCGCCTCGTGAGCCCGGACCTGTACGTGGCCGCCGGGATCTCCGGCGCCATCCAGCACCTGGCCGGCATGCGCACCTCGAAGACCATCGTCGCCATCAACAAGGACAAGGAGGCGCCGATCTTCAAGGTGGCCGACTACGGCATCGTGGGGGACGTGCTCGAGGTGCTGCCGGTGCTCACCGAGGCGGTGAAGAAAGCGAAGGGACAGTGATGCCCTGACCCGCGCGGCGGCCCCGCCGCCGCCGATGGAGGAGTGACGATGACCGCGTTTCGCTCCGCGCCGCTACGGCGCACGTCGTGGGTGGTGGTGCTGGCGGTCACCATGGGAACGGGCGCCCCGCGCGCCCTCCACGCCCCCGGCGTTCCCGCGCCGCGGGCGCCGGAGGGCGCGCCGCGCATCAGGGAGTTCGTCATCCCGCGCGCCGGCGCGTTCCCGCACGATCCGGCCGTGGGGCCCGATGGCGTCGTCTGGTACACCGACCAGGCCAACAGCGCCATCGGCCGCCTCGATCCCGTCACCGGGCGCATCACCGACTACCCCACGCCGACGCCGGCCTCCGGGCCGCACGGCATCGTGGTGGCGCCCGACGGCGCGGTGTGGTACACGGGGAACGCCGCGGGGCGCATCGGCAAGCTCGACCCCGCCACGGGACGCATCACCGAGTTCGTGCTCCCCGCGGAGGCGCGCGATCCGCACACGCCGGCGCTCCAGGGCGGCAAGGTGTGGTTCACCGCGCAGCAGTCGAACATCATCGGGGTGCTCGATCCCGCCACCGGGAAGGCGACGCTCTTCCGGCCGCGCACGGCGCACGCGAAGCCGTACGGGCTCGTCCCCGCCACCGGCACCCCCGACCTGTGGGCCGCGCTCTTCGGCACGAACCGGCTCGCCCACATCGTCGCGGCCACCGGCGCGATCCACGAGATCGCTCTCCCGCACGCCGATGCACGCCCGCGCCGCCTGGTGGTGGACTCCACCGGCCACGTCTGGTACACTGACTACGCGCGGAGCTATCTCGGCATGGTGGACACGAGGACGCACGCCATGAAGGAGTGGCCCACTCCGTCCACGAACGCGGGACCGTACGGCATCGCCGTCGGGCCCGACGGCCGGATCTGGTTCGACGAGGCGCGCACATCGCAGATGGTCGCCTTCGATCCACGCACGGAGAAGATGGAGACGCTCCCGATCCCCACGAAGGGCGCGATCGTCCGCAACATCGCCGTCGATCCGGTGCGCCGGCGCATCTGGCTCGCGCTGAGTGGGACCGGCCGGATCGGGATGATCGATCTCGGCGTCGAGTGAGCGGGTGACGGGCGGCGGCGCTTCCCGCCGCCGCCGCAAGGGCGTAGCTTCCTCGCATGCGCACTCAGAACGTCATCTTCCTCGTCGTGGTCGTCGTCGCCGCGGGGTTCTTCTCGTACAACGTCCAGCGTCTCCTCGCCTATCTCCGCCTCGGGCAGCCGGACGACCGCTTCGACCACCCGCTCCAGCGGCTGAAGAACGTCGCCGTGATCGCCCTCGCGCAGAAGAAGCTGCTGCGCGACCCGGTGGCGGGCGTCATGCATGCGCTGATCTTCTGGGGCTTCTGCGTGCTCACGGCGGGCACCATCGAGCTGATCCTCCAGGGGATCTTCCCGTCCTTCTCCTACGCCTTCCTCCCCACGGGGGCGTACCGGCTCTACTCGGTGTCGCAGGACCTCTTCGGCGTGCTCGTGATCGCCGCGGTGGCGTTCGCGTTCTACCGGCGGCTGGTGATCCACCCGAAACGGCTGCAGGGGGACCACCTCGAGCAGAAGGACGCGCTGCTCATCCTCGGCGCGATCGGCGCGCTCATGGTGACGATGTTCCTCGCGAACGCGTTCCAGATCGCCGCCGAGCCCACGTCGATCGTGCGTGAGAAGTTCGTCTCCCACGCGATCGCCGGCGCGCTCGCGGGGATGCGTCCCGCCACGGCGAACGGATCGCACCAGGTGGTGTGGTGGACGCACGCGCTGCTGGTGCTCGCGTTCCTGAACTACCTCCCGTACTCGAAGCACCTGCACATCATCACCTCGATCCCCAACGTCTACTTCTCCGACGCGAACGGGCCGGGACAGAAAGGAGTGATCCGCTTCCTCGACCTCGAGGCGGAAGGGGTGGAGCAGTTCGGGGCGTCGGACGTGGACCAGCTCACGTGGAAGGACCTGCTCGACGGCTACTCCTGCACCGAGTGCGGGCGCTGCACCGCCGCCTGTCCGGCGAATCTCACGGGCAAGGTCCTGAGCCCGCGCAAGATCATCATCAACACCCGCCAGCGGCTCATGGAGAAGGCGCCGATCGTGGTGGGAGACACGTCGGGCTTCCTCTTCCCGCGGCTGGCGCACGGCGAGGGGGAGGACGCGCACTCGCGCACGCCGGAGCAGGCGCTCGAGAACCGCCTCCTGGACAACTACATCACCGAGGAAGAGCTCTGGCAGTGCACCACCTGCCGGGCGTGCGTGCAGGAGTGCCCGGTGGGGATCGAGCACCTCGACCACATCCTCGACCTGCGCCGCGATCTGGTGCTCATGGAGTCGCGCTTTCCGGAGGAGGTGCAGCCCACCTTCGAGTCGATGGAGCGCAACGGCAGCCCATGGGCGTTCAACGCCGCGGACCGGGCGCAGTGGGCCGACGGGCTGGAGATCCCGACCATGGCCGAGATGTTCGAGCGCGGCGAGCGTCCCGAGGTGCTCTTCTGGGTGGGGTGCATGGGCTCGTTCGACGAGCGCGCGAAGAAGATCTCGCGCTCCTTCGCGCGCATCATGCAGGCCGCGGGGATCTCGTTCGCCATCCTCGGCCAGGAGGAGTCGTGCAACGGCGACCCGGCCCGGCGCATGGGGAACGAGTACCTCTGGCAGATGCTCGCGAAGCAGAACATCGAGACGCTCGACCGCTACCAGGTGCAGACGGTGGTCACCATCTGCCCGCACTGCTTCCACCAGATCGGCAACGAGTACCCGCAGCTCGGCGGGAACTACGAGGTGATCCACCACGCCACCTACATCGAGCGGCTGCTCCAGGCGGGGCGGATCCCGCTGAAGGATGGCGAGGGCGCCGCGGGCTCGATCACCTACCACGACAGCTGCTACCTCGGGCGGTACAACGACATCTACGATGCCCCGCGCGAGACGCTCAAGCGCGCGCTCCCGGTGGTGAACCTCGTGGAGCCGAAGCGCTCGCGCGACCGCGGCCTCTGCTGCGGCGCCGGGGGCGGCCGCATGTTCATGGAGGAGCGCCAGGGGAAGCGCATCAACGTCGAGCGCACCGAGGAGCTGCTCGCCACCGGCGCCGACGCGATCGCGGTCGCCTGCCCGTTCTGCATGACGATGATGAGCGATGGGCTCAAGGCGAAGGAGTCGGAGGTGCCGGTGTATGATATCAGTGAGGTGGTGGCGAGCAGGCTGGCCTAGCGGAGGGCGGGGGTAGGACCTGGTGGCTAGACCACCAAACAACGCGTGTCGCGTGTGGGGAACTGACGGGACCTAGAAACTAGGACCTGGTGGCTGGACCACCATGAAACGCGTGTGGCGTGTAGAAGGCGGTCGTGGGGGAGAGGAGGGAGGTAGAGCGCGTGTAGGCTCGGC
>DASTSH010000199.1:0-3419 GCA_035760785.1 Gemmatimonadaceae bacterium
ACGACGAGCGGCATCCGTTCGTGGTGCGTGCGGGGGGCGCGGTGGCGGAGAGTCCGGCGGAGCTGGAGGAGCGGTTCGACGCCGCCGCGGCGCGGGCGCGGCTGGAGCGTGCGATCGAGGAGGGAGATGCGGAGGTGAAGCCGAGCGGGACGCCGAGCCATCGGATGGTGCCGCGACCGCGCGTGCCGCGTGCCGTCCCTCGCGTGGCGCAGTTGGAGAGTGGACGGAGCGCGTGGGGGTGGGTGGCGGCCGCGGCGGCGGTGGTGGCGCTGTTCGCCGGCGCGTGGTGGATGGCTCCGATCAGGGGAGCCGCGAGAGGGAGCGGCGAACGGGTGACGCGTGAATATGCGACCGAGCGCGGGCAGTTGATGAGAGTCCGGCTCCCCGATGGCACCAGCGTGACCCTCGGCGCGGCGAGCCGGTTGCATTACGCGGGGGAGAGCGCGACGCGCGAGGTCGCGCTCGAGGGGGAAGCGGTGTTCAGCGTGGTGCACGACGAGCGGCATCCGTTCGTGGTGCGGGCGGGGGGCGCGGTGGCGCGCGACATCGGGACCACGTTCGGGGTGAGGGCGTATCCCGGAGACTCCGGCGCGCGGGTGGTGGTCGCCGAGGGGAGCGTCTCGCTGCGCGCGGCCGGGGCCACGGCCACGGCGGCGCGGGTGCTCGAGCCGGGGGAGCTCGGCCGGGTGGAGCGCGGCGGGAGCACCGAGGTGACGCGCGTGAACGCGGCGCGCTACCTGTCGTGGGCCGATGGGCGGCTGGAGTTCGACGACGTGCCGTTGCGCGAGGTCGCCGCGCAGCTCTCGCGCTGGTACGACGTGGACGTGGTGCTCGCCGACAGCGCGCTCGGCGCCCGGCGGTTCACGGGGTCGTTCCAGGGGGAGAGCGTGGATCAGGTGCTCGCGGCACTCGCGCCGCCGCTGCACGCGCGCTACGAGCGACGGGGCCGCACCGTCGTGCTGCACACATTGCCTAACGATCACTAGCGGTCCGGCAACGACATCGCCGGGCGGCATCACCTACGGGGCCGAACGACCCCGGGCCGGAGGCACATCCATGAGAGGCGTAGACACGTGGCGCATCGCGGGACCGCTGGCGCTCCTCGCGCTCGTCGGCGCGGTGGCCACGGCGGCCGCGGCGCAGGGGAGCGCGGGGGCAGGCGTGGGGGCGGCGGCACCCGCCCCCAGCGCGGTGGGGACCGCGACCGCGGCCGGCGGCGCGAGTGGGGAGGTCGTGACCACCGGGCCCGCGGCGCCGGCGGATCCCGCCGCGTCCGCGGCGCGTGGAACGCGTAGGGCGGCACCGAGCCAGGGGCGCCCCGTCACGCTCGAGCTGCACGAGGCGCCGCTGCGCGAGGCGCTGGACGAAGTCGCGCGCCAGAGCGGGGTCGCCCTGCTGTACAGCGCGGACGTGGTGCCGCTCGCGCGGCGGGTCACCGTGCGCGTGCGCGAGGTGAGCGCGCCGGCGGCGCTGCGGGCCGTGCTCGCGGGGACGGGGGTGGCGGTGCGCCGGGCGGCGACCGGGGAGCTGATGCTCGTGCGGGCGGAGCGCGCGCACCCGGCGGTGCAGCCGGGCGCGGTGCGCGGGCGGGTGACCGACTCCACGAGCGGCGCACCGGTGGCCGGGGCGAGCGTCGCGCTCGAGGGGACGCGCCTGGTGGTCGTAACCGACGACGCGGGGGCGTACCGGCTCGCGGGGGTGGAGGCAGGGACGTACGTGCTGAGCGTGCGGCGGCTCGGGTACGCCAGCCGCACGGCGCGCGTGACGGTGGTGGCCGGCGAGGAGGCGACCGTGGACCTCGCGCTCGCGCCGGCGGCGGGGGTGCTGGATCAGGTGGTGGTGACCGGCTCCATGATCCCGACCGCGATCAAGGCCATACCGACGCCGATCACAGTCGTGACAGACAGCCAGATCGCGCAGCAGTACCTGCGGCGTACGGATCAGATCTTCCGCCAGTTCGTGCCCGGTGTCATCAGCTGGGATCTCGGCCTCACGGCACCCGTCCAGAACTCCATCGCTGCGCGCGGCGCGAGCTCGCTGCTGGCTGCATTCAACACGCCCAAGATGTACATCGACGGCATCGAGTCGTCGAACGCGACGTTCACGACCATCGATCCGAGCAGCATCGCGCGCGTGGAGATCGTCCGCGGTCCCGAAGCGGCCACGCTGTACGGGTCCGATGCGATGGGGGGCGTCATCCAGGTGTTCACGAAGCGTGGTGCCCCCGGCCTCACGCGCCCCCACGTGGACGCCAGCGTGTCGCTGGGATCCATCGAGAGCCAGTTCAAGGACGGCGCTACCACGCGCCAGGCGTACAGCTTCGCCGTGAACGGCGGGAGCGAGTCGGCCGGATACACCCTTGGGGGGACGTACACGCGCATCGGGGCGTGGCTCCCGGACTACTTCCTCACCTCTCCCAGCCTGTACGGCGGCGTGCGCATCGCGAGCGGCGGGTTCACAGTCGATGTGTCCGGCCGCTCGTACACCATGTCGAACGGGTTCGCCAACAACCCGAAGATGGTGGCCATCGGGGCGTACGATCCGGCACCGCTGTACGAGGAGGCCGTCTACCGCCAGGAGACGTGGGGCGCCGACGTGCAGTACGTCGCGCGCTCGTGGTGGCGCCACGAGCTGACGCTCGGCATCGACCGGTTCGGCACGGACGATCACAACACCAGACCTCGAGAGACCACGCCCGCCGACACGTTTCTCCTGGTCAACGATGGTGAACGGCGAAGGGCATCGATCCGCTACAACACATCCGTGACGGTGCCCGTCGCCTCGCGAGCGAACGCGACGGTGACGGCGGGGATCGATCATTCGGCACTCATCGAGACCGGCTATGTCGCGTACGCCGCCACGAACCTTTCGGGCACCATCTCCTCCGATCCGAACAGCCCAGCGTATCCGAATCGCAGCCTCACGCAGAATACCGGATACTTCGGGCAGCTTCAGTTGGCCATCGACGATGCGCTGTTCGCGACCGTGGGGGTACGGGCCGAGTCCAACACGAGCTTCGGCGATGAGGTCGGAACGCTCACGTCGCCACGTGTGGGACTGACCTACGTACGCGATGTCGGCGGCACGACGCTCAAGCTTCGCGGCTCGTACGGGGATGCGATTCGAGCTCCCCTGGCGGCGTGGAAGCAGTACACGCGCACTCCCTACTACACCCAGCTCGCCAACCCCGCGCTACGGCCAGAGCGCCAGCGCGGAGGCGACATCGGCATCGATCTCGTGGGCGGAGCGCGATGGTCCATCGGGGTCACGTACTACGACCAGACCGCCGCCGATCTCCTCCAACTCGTGGTCGCCGACGCGACAGCGGATGTCCCCACGTTCCACTTTGAGAACATTGGCCGGATCAGGAACAACGGGCTCGAGCTGGAGGGAGCTTTACACCTCTCGAAGGTCGATCT
>DASTSH010000200.1:0-15775 GCA_035760785.1 Gemmatimonadaceae bacterium
TGTTCCCCCTCGAGCGGCGGTGGATGCTCGACAGCACCGTGCACGCGACGCGCGTCGCAGCGCGCTGGGTGACCGGTGTGCCGGCGGCGGTGGAGCGCGGTGTCGGTGACGGATGCATCCGTGATGTGGCCATCCCCGTGCCCACGCGCGGCGACCTGGTGCTCCGGCCCGCATTCGCCCGCTTCGTGCGCGCGCTCGTGGCGCCGTGCGAGGTCGTGTCCGGCGGGCTCGGCGCGGATAGCGCCACGCTGCGCGCGCTCGCCGGCGACGGAGCGCTCGCGGCGCACGACGCCGTCCGCGCGCCGGAGATCGTTGCCACGCCGCTCGTGCCCTGGCTGCTCGCCGCGGCGCTGCTGTTCGTGCTCCTCGAGCTCCTCGTGCGCCGCGGCTCCGCGCCTATGTGGACCGATGTCGACGAGGCGCGCGCGACGTCCACCCCAGATTCCGGAGCGGCCGCGTGACGCCGCGTGAACGCGTCCGCCGCGCGCAGCAGAAGCTCGCCGGCACCGTCGTCATCACCGCGCTCCTGTGGGGGGCGACGCTGGCGATGGCCGTCGTCGGCCTCGCGGCGGTGGTGGACGATCTGCTCGGTCTCTCCCCGCTCGCGCGGGCGACGATCATTCCGCTCACCGTCGCGGCGGCGCTCGGTGCCGCCGTGGCGGTGCTCTGGCGCGGACGCGCCGCACGGTCGCTCGATCGCGTGGCGCTCTGGATCGAGGAGCGCGAGCCCGGGCTCCGCTACGCGCTCGTCACGGCCATCGATCCCCAAATCGCGCCGGCCGCCGAGCACGCCGAGCTGCACGCGATCGCCGGCCGCGTGGACGTGGAGCGCATCGTCCGCCGCGCCTGGGGGCGCGCCCTCGGACGCGGGGTGCTGGCGTTCGTCGTGCTCGGGGCGGCGCTGGTCGTTCTCCAGCCGCGCGATCTGCTGCACGGCGCGGGGATCGCGCTCGCGCACCGACTCGGCGATCACCCTCCCGCGCCGATGGCGAACCGCCTGGCAGGCTTCTCCGCGCGCGTGGTGCCGCCGAAGTACAGCCGCCTTCCGGCGACCACGCTCCGTGAGCCGAGCGACATCGCGGCGCTCATCGGCAGCGCGATCACTCTCGATGGCAAGGGACCGCCGGACGGGGTGACCGCGACCTGGGATTCCGGGCACCTCGCGGCGCGTGCCGGCGAGCGCGGGTGGGCGGTGGGGCTCACCATGCCGAAGAGCGCCACCGTGCTCACGCTGCACGACCGCGCGTACAAGCAGCTCGTGGCGCTCGAGCCGCGTACCGACTCGGCCCCCGATGTGCGCCTGCGGCTCCCCCTGCACGACACCACGTACCAGACCGTGCCGAAGGGGAAGATCCAGGTGGAGGCCGGGCTCACCGACGACATCGGGCTCGACTACGGCTACGTGGAGTACATGCTCTCCACCGGCGCCGAGGAGAGCTTCGACACGAAGCTGATCAACGGGCCGCGCATCGCCCTCGGCAACGCCCGCGAGACCACGATCCGCGCCACCATCGATCTCGACACGATGAAGCTCTCCCCGGGGAGCGTGCTGCACATCCGCGTGATCGGCTACGACTACAACGACGTGACCGGGCCGGGGCGCGGCGTGTCCGAGACGCGCACGCTCAAGGTCGCGGAGCCGGTGGACTCCACGTCCATCAACGCCGCGCCGCCGCTGCCCATCGACTCCATGTGGATCAGCCAGCGCCTGCTCAACATGCGCACCGACACGCTGATCCGCACCAAGCGCCAGTACAAGCACGAGGAGTTCGTCCACAAGTCGTCCGGCTACAGCAACGCGCAGGAGGACATCCGCAAGCGGGCGCTCGCCGTGATCGCGCTGCTCGAGGACAACGGCGTGGGCGGAAGCTTCGAGACGGAGGTCAGCAAGAAGCTGCGCGAGGCCGTGGACCTCATGTGGACGGCGCGCGAGGACCTCGGCGTGGCGCAGCCCGACTCGGCGATGCCGTACATGAAGAAGATCCTGAAGATCCTCGACGAGATCCGGCTCGCGAACCGCTACTACCTGCGCGGGCTGCTCAAGCCGGTAGCGGTGAACATCGAGCGGGTCCGCCTCACGGGGAAGGACAGCGCGAACGTGGGTGCCCGAAGCCCGCGCGACGAGCTGCGCGACGCGAACCGCGCGCTCGCCGCCCGCCTCGATGCGGTTGCCGCGCTCGCGCACACGGCGCCATCGGCGGCCGCGGACTCGCTCGTGTACATCCGCGTGTCCGCGCTCTCGACCGCGCCCGCCGTGGCCGGCGCGCTCCAGCACGCGATCGATCTCCTGCGGAAGGGCGCGCCGGTGGACACCGCGCTCGCGCGCGCCCGCCGGGCGCTGGAGCCACCGCCGCGGATGCTCGGCGGGCCGGCCGAGTGGGGAGGAGTGCTGCCATGAGCCAGTTCGTGTTCGCCACCGCGCGCTACGCGTCCGGCGACTGGGAGAGCGCGCCGTCGCTCCCCGAGGCCGTCATCGATGCCGTGGCGCGCTACACGACCATCGACGTCGCCCCGGTGGGCGTGTACGTGGACATCTCCACGCACGAGATCTTCAACTACCCGTTCATCTGGCTCACCGGGCACCTCCCGCTCCGCTTCACCGACGCCGAGCGTCGCAACGTGAAGCAGTACGTGGAGCGCGGCGGGCTGCTGATGATCGACGACCACAACCACGACATCACCGGCGTCTTCCACAAGACGGCGAACGAGGAGATCGAGCGGATGTTCGGCAAGATGACCCGCTTGCCGAAGGACCACGAGATCTACAAGTGCTTCTTCGTCTTCGACGACGGACCGCCGAACACGCATCACGAGCTGAACGGCTACGGGGACGACCTGCTGCACAAGTACCTCGACGCGGTGATCGTGAACGGCCGCGTGGGGCTGATCTACAGCAGCAAGGACTACAGCTCCGAGTGGAACTTCCACGCGGACACCAAGAAGTTCATGCAGCAGGACCCCACCAAGTTCGGCGTCAACCTGATCGTCTATGCGCTCACGCGCTGACACGCTGCGCGCCACGCTCGAGTGGCTGCTCCGGGCGGGGGTGATCGCACTCCTCGCGTGGTTCCTCGTGTACACGCTGCGGACGCAGCGAGAGGGCGTGGTCGAGGACGCGGCCTCGCCGACGCTCGACCGGCAGCTCGCGCGGTGGAGCACGTCGTCGTCGCCGTCGCGCGTGCAGGTGCGGCTCGACCATCCGCCGGCGGGGCGCGACCGCGACTGGCTGGGCGCGCTCACTGGCGCCGGCACCGCGGTGGCGTGGAGCGGCCCGAAGCTCGTGCCGACGGCGATCGCCATCGAGCCGCGCGCCGATCCGCAGCGCGGCGTGGACGTGAGCGTGGCCGCCCCGGAGAGCGCGACCGTGGTGCTCGCGGACACGCTCGGGGTGCTGGACAGCGCGCGCGCCACGCGCGACGGCGTGCGCGGCTACATCCCCAAGCCGCGGGCGACGGTGGACGCGATCGTGGGGCCGGTGGCCGCGCGCGCGGCGCGGCACGACTCGCTGGAGCTGCGGCGGCTGTTCGTGGTGGGGGAGGCGGGGTGGGAGGGGAAGTTCACCATCGCCGCGCTCGAGGAGCGCGGGTGGAAGGTGGACGCGCACCTCGCGGTGTCACCGAAGGGTGACACGCACCAGGGAAAGTTGGCGGAGCTCGACACCGCGCACTACTCCGCGGTGCTCGCGCTCGACAGCACCGCCGCGCGCTACGCCGGCCGCATCGCGTCGTTCGTGCGGGAAGGGGGCGGGCTGGTGCTCTGGTCTCCCGCCGCGCGCGTGCGGGCGCTCGCCGCGATCGCGCCGGGGGGCGCGGGCACCGTGGTGGAGGACGAGGGGGACACTCCGCCCGACAGCGCGCCGCGCTCGGCGCTGGAGATCACGCCGATCACCTCGCTCGCGCCCGATGCGGTGGTGCTCGAGCGGCGGGGGGACGCGGTCACGCTCGCGGCGCGCCGCGTGGGGCCGGGGCGCGTGATCGAGACGGGCTACACGGACTCGTGGCGGTGGCGCATGGCCGGTGGACCGGACGCGCTGGAGCGGCATCGCGCGTGGATCTCGGGGCTGGTGTCGCTGGTCGCCTTCGCGCCGCACCACCCGCTCGCCGCCGTGCCGAGCGATGCGGCGCCGCTGGCGTCGCTGATCGACCGGCTGGGGGCACCATCCACCACCGTGACGCGGGCGTCGCTCGATCCGGCGGTGGTGGCGCGCTGGGTGTTCGGGATCCTGTGCGCCGCGCTGCTGGTGGAGTGGGCCTCGCGGCGACTGCGCGGGGTGAAGTGAGAGCGTAGCGTCCCTGGCGTCGCCGGCGCGCGCGGCAACTCCCGCCACGCGCCGGCGCTCGCAGGCTACATCGCGTCGAGCGCTGCCTTCGCGTCGGCCTGGTAATGCGGGTCGTTATAGTCGCGAACCGGCGCCTTCAGCGTCGCCTCGAACTCCGCACGCGCCGAGTCCTTCTTGCCTTCGTCCGCATAGATCCGGGCGAGATCAAGGTGGTGGATCGCACGCGTTGGCTCGATCGCGATCGCGGCGAGCAGATTGCGCTCGGCTTCCTCCCAGGTGGCGTTCGCGAACAGCTTTCCGCCGGTCATCGAGTTCGCCATCTCCTGCGTGAAGTGGCCGAGGCGCATGTACTCGGCGTCCCAGAGCGCGAGCACGTGCAGGCACCCCGGGTGCTTCGGGGCGATGGCGAGACAGGCTTCGGTCTCCTTGTGGATCTCCGTGGCGTACGGCAAACGCTCCATGGAGGGAATCGTCAGCGCGATGCGGCCGAGCGCCTCGGCCAGTACGAAGTGCGCCTGCGCATCCTTCGGCGCGCGGGCCACCGCGCCGCGGGCGTGGTGCTCCGCGTCCTTCAGCAGCGCCTGGGCGTGCTCGCTCGACGAATCGTACTCGGCGAGCTCCGCTTCCACGCGCGAGGCGCGCCAGAGCGCGTCGGCGTCCGTGGAGTCGGCGGCGATGGCCGCGAGATAGTGGTGCAGCGCCTCCGGTGCGCGGCGGTCTGCGTAGGCCGCATCGCCCTCGGCGATGTGCTTGGCCGCCGATTGCGCATGGGCGGCGGCCGGGAGGGCGAGCGCCAGGGCGAGCGTGGCGACGGACGTCAACGAACGAGACATCAGGAATCCTCCATTGGGGTGCCGAAAGAGAGACCGACCCCCTTCGCGCGCCCCGTACCCGGTGATCGGCGGCAGCGGGGATCGAAGAGGGGACTCAGGGAACCGGAGCCTCTCGTGCGTCTGGTGAATGCGGGGCGGCACTCGCACCGCTTCCGCGAACGTTCGCGGCACCACGCCACGAGAGAGCAGCGACGTGAGAAACGACCTGCACGACGACCGACTTCGTTACGGCGGCTGGGTGACCTTCGGGTGGCGCTCGGCGAGGGTGATGTTTCCCGACTTCCCGGAGCTCGACGCCCGCGCCCGCTGCGGCGCGGGTTTCGACGACGCGATCCGCGCGCAGCTCGCCCGTCACATGTCGGAGTTGATCGAGAGCGGGGCGCCGCTTCCATCGCCGAGCATCGTGCTCGGCCGCGACGGCCGTCCGGTGCGCTGGTACACCGTCCGCCGCCCCGGCTGAAGCAGGCCGCTCTCCTGGCGTGCGGTCAGTCTCGAGGGGCGGGCACCGCCGTCAGCGCCGCTCGAGCGCATCTCTGATGTCGAGCAGGATCTCGAAGTAGAGCTGCTCCCGCCGGTACGCGATGTCGAGCGCCGTCATCTGCGCGGTGTCGCCGGCGTCCCGGGCGCGGTCGAACGCCTCGCGGTACAGGTCGTCCAGGTTCGCGAGCACGCGGTCGCGAGAGCGCGACAGAGGCATGGTGTCGAGGATGTGCGGGAGGAGCCCCGACCACTCGCGCACCGGGTCGGTGGGCGCGGTGAGGTCGGACACGCCGGGGACAAGGCGCCTGGCGAGCCCGAACATCGAGCGTCGGGATGTGGGCGAATCGGCCACACAAACAGGACACGTGGGGGCGAGAAATCCCCTATGCGGAGGGCGGTCCCTCGGCCTCGAGATCCTCACCACGGTAGATGCACCCCGACGTGCACGTCTCGCGCACCGTCACCTGGCACAGCCCCGGCAGCCTCGGCGCGAGCCGCATCCAGATCCAGCGCGCGAGCACCTCGCTCGTGGGGTTCTCGAGCCCCTCGATCTCGTTGAGGTAGCGGTGGTCCAACTGCTCGTGCAGCGGCTGGAACGCCTCCTTGAGCGTCGCGAAGTCCATCACCCAGCCCGTCACGGGATCCACCGCGCCGCGCACGTGGATGGCGATGCGAAACGAGTGACCGTGCAGGCGCGCGCACTTGTGCCCTGGCGCGACGTGCGGCAGGCGGTGCGCCGCCTCCACGGTGAACTCCTTGAACAGCTCCATGGTCTATCGGATGCCGAGGATCTTGTGGGTCTGGATGCTCAGGCGCCACCGCGGGTGCGCGAGGCAGTACTCCAGAGCCAGGCGCGTGTTGCGCTCGCGCTCCGGCCCGTCCATCGGCTGGAGGAGAAAGTGCCGGAAGTCGAGCGACTCGAGCGCCGATGGATCCTCGAGACCGGCTTGAGGGAAGACGAGCTTCAGCTCGTCCCCCGCGCGCAGCGCGAGCGGTGCTCCCGCCTTGGGGCTCATGCAGATCCAGTCCACTCCCGCGGGGGGCCGAAGCGTGCCGTTGGTCTCGACGGCGATCAGGAAGCCGCGCGCGTGCAGCGCCTCCACCAGCGCTTCGTCGAGCTGGAGCAGCGGCTCCCCGCCGGTGCAGACCACGAACGGGCGCGCGGACGCCGCGTGCTCGCGCGGCCAGTGGCTCGCCACCGCAGAGGCGAGCGAGTCCGCCGTGTCGAACCGGCCGCCGCCGTCGCCGTCGGTACCGACGAAGTCGGTGTCGCAGAAGCGGCACACGGCCGTCGCGCGGTCGCGCTCGCGCCCCGTCCACAGGTTGCAGCCGGCGAAGCGGCAGAACACGGCGGGGCGCCCGACGTTCACTCCCTCTCCCTGCAACGTGTAGAAGATCTCCTTCACCGCGTAGCTCACGCGCCCGCTCCTCGCTTCGCGCGGTACGGCGCGGGATCGGCGATCCCGTTCTCCGCGAAGCCGCGCAGGCGCAGCAAGCACGCATCGCACTCGCCGCAGGCGGCGCCATCGGGGCCAGGGTCGTAGCAGCTCCGGGTGGCGCCGAGGTCCACGCCGAGCGCCATCGCCTCGCGGATGATCTCCGCTTTGGTGAGGTGCAGCAGGGGCGCGTGGATCGTGACGCGGAGCTGCCCTTCGACTGCCGCCTTCGTGGCCACGTTCGCCAGCCGCTCGAAGGCGGCGATGAACTCCGGGCGGCAGTCGGGATAGCCGCTGTAGTCCACGGCGTTCACGCCGAGGAAGATGTCGCCGATCCCGAGCGTCTCCGCCCACGCGAGCGCGAGGGAGAGGAAGATCGTGTTGCGCGCGGGGACGTACGTCACCGGGATCCCGGCGGCCATTTCGTGTGCGGAGCGGTCCTTGGGGACCGGGATGTCCGCCGTGAGCGCGGAGCCGCCGAAGCGCCGGAGGTCGAGGTCGAGCACCACGTGCTGGGCCGCCCCCGCGCTGCGCGCGACCTCCTCGGCGGCGCGGAGCTCGGCGTCGTGGCGCTGGCCGTAGCGGATCGTGAGCGCGTGCGCCTCGAAGCCGCGAGAGCGGGCGATGGCGAGCGTGGTGGCGGAGTCGAGGCCGCCGCTCAGAAGGACGACGGCGCGGAGTGGAGTCGGCATGGGCATGTCCGGGAAATATGCCGGCGCGCAACGTGTGGAAGTAGCGTCACCGGGCGAGCTCGGCTTCCGCGACGGCATCCGCCGGCCGTGTAGGGGGGCTCCAGGCGCGGGGTGTCCCTCAATCATGCGTACTCCACTTTCCTTCGACGCGGCTCGCGCGCACACGCGGCTCGTAGTGCTCGCGGCGGCCGCGGCGACTGCCCTGGCCATAGCCGCCCACCCGGCGCTCGCCCAGCAGCAGAGCCTCCCGCCGGAAGTGGCGGGGGACCCCTCGATCTTCGCCCCGCTCCCGCTCCCGAGGCCGAACGAATACCGGATGGCCGACGGGCGCCCGGGACCGAGATACTGGCAGAACCGCGCCGACTACGACATTCGGGCGACGCTCGACACGGCGACGAAGACGCTGCGCGGGCACCTCGTGCTCCGGTACACCAACCACTCGCCGGCCGCGCTCGATCACATCTGGCTCCAGCTCGAGCAGAACGCGTTTCGCCCGAACGCGATGAGCCGGCTGCTGCACGGGAGCGACTCGCGCTTCGGTGTCGACCAGGCCGACGGAGGGGACGTGATCGAGCACGTCCAGCAGCTCGTGGGGAAGAAGCTCGTCGCGCTCGACACGGTGGTGAATGGAACGATGATGCGCGTCGCGCTCGCGGCACCGCTGCCATCGGGGGGAACCGCGACGCTGAACATCGCGTGGCACTTCCAGGTGCCGGTGCACGGGGCGGACCGCATGGGGCGCGATGGCTCGCTCTACGAGCTGGCGCAGTGGTATCCGCGCGTGGCCGTCTACGACGACGTGCGCGGTTGGAACACCGACCCGTACCTGGGGCAGGGGGAGTTCTACCTCGAGTACGGCGACTTCACCTACGCGGTGACCGTGCCGGCGGGGTACATCGTGGCCGGCACGGGGGTGCTCGACAATCCGAGAGAGGTGCTGACGCCGACGCAGATCGCGAGACTCGCGAAGGCGGCGAAGTCGGATTCGGTGGTGCGCATCGTCACGAAGGCGGAGCTCGAGAGCGGCGCCGCGCGTCCGCGCGCGACGGGGACGCTCACCTGGCGCTTCAGCGCGAAGAACGTGCGCGACGTGGCGTGGACCGGCGCGCCGGATTACCTGTGGGACGCGTCGTCGTGGAGGGGGATCCTCGCGCAGGCGTACTACCGCCCCTCCGCCGCCGACCTGTGGAACGACGCGGCGGACCAGGCGCGGATGTCGATCATGGAATACTCGGAGCGCTGGTACCGGTACCCGTACCCGCAGATCTCGGCGGTGGAGGGGCCGGTGAGCGGGATGGAGTATCCGATGCTCGCCATGGAGGCGCAGTGGAAGACCGCGCGCGAGCTGTACAACGTGGTCACGCACGAGATCGGGCACAACTGGTTCCCGATGATCGTCGGCTCGAACGAGCGGCTGCACGGATGGATGGACGAGGGGTTCAACACGTTCATCAACGCGTTCTCCGAGAACCGGCGCTTCGCCGACCGGCACCCGGAAGTGGAGAACCGCGAGACGACGGAGAAGGGGCTCACGGTGGGAGTGACGGAGCCGGTGGACGTGCCGCCGGACCGGATCCCGGGGCAGTTGGTCGGCTACACGCAGTACACGAAGCCTGCGGCGGCGCTGCGTCTGCTGCGCGACGAGATCCTGGGGCCGGCGGTGTTCGACTCGGCGTTCCGCGCGTACATCGCGCGCTGGGCGTTCAAGCACCCGACGCCGGCGGACTTCTACCGCACCATGGAAGACGTGAGCGGGCGCCGGCTGGACTGGTTCTGGCGCGAGTTCTTCGTGGACGGCGACCGGTTCGACCAGGGGATCGACACGGCGTTCGTGCGCGTGCAGGGGGCGGACTCGATCTTCATCGTGGCCATCGGCAACCACGCGCGCGGGGTGCTGCCGGTGTACCTGCACATCACCTATTCCGACAGCACGACGAGCGACTTCCACGTGCCGGCGGAGGTGTGGGGGGCGGTGGGGCCGCGCTTCGTGCACGGGTTCATCGTCAAGGGCAAGCAGGTAGTGAAGCTGGAGCTCGACCCTGACCACCACCTCATCGACTCCAATCGCGCGAACGACGTCTGGCACGCGCCGCCGTCGTCCGGCGGTTCGCCGAACGTAGGGTCGTAGTAGGCGCGGCTCCTCTCGAGCTCCTCGGCCGGGCGGCGCTCGCGCGCCTCGGCCGGGGCGAGTTCCGCTCTGGCTCCTCGGCCTCGGCGCCGGGGGCCACGCGCCGAGGAAGTCTCTGACGCAGCGAGCCACCGGGTGAACAGCGACACCCGGTGGCCCATCTCGTCATGTCCGGGTCACGGCCGATCCGTCGCTCGGTGCCGTGCCCACCTCGCGACCGAGCACCCGCGCGACGACGCTCTCCACCACGTCTCCCGTGGTCGCCCCACGCCCCGCCACCGCCACATCCGGTGTGAGCACCCCGGCGGCCACGGTATCCTTCACCGCCTCCTCCACCACTGTCGCCTCCTCCTCCAACCCCAACGAGTGCCGCAGCAGCAGCGCCGCGCTGAGGATCGTCCCGATCGGGTTCGCCTCCCCTCGCCCCGCGAGATCCGGTGCCGACCCGTGGATGGGCTCGTAGACCCCCCGCCGCGTCGTACGCCCCGGCTCGGGATCGCCGAGCGAGGCCGATGGCAGCACTCCGATGGACCCCGCCAGCACCGCCGCTTCGTCGGTGAGGATGTCGCCGAACATGTTCTCGGTCACGATCACGTCGAATCGCGACGGCCGCTGCACGAGATGCATCGCGCACGAGTCCACGAGCAGGTGATCGAGCATCACATCGGGAAACTCGTCGGCCACGACACGCGTGGCGACGCGTCGCCAGAGACGCGACGTCTCGAGCACGTTGGCCTTGTCCACGGAGGTCAGCCGCCCGCGCCGCTCGCGCGCCAGCGCGGCGGCCACGCGCACCACGCGCACGATCTCCCGCTCGTGGTACGCGCACAGGTCGCTGGCCTGCTCTCCCGCTTCGTGCCGCTCGTGCGTCTTCGATCCGAAATAGATCCCACCGGTGAGCTCGCGGACCACGAGGAGGTCCACGCCATCCAGCCGTTCGGGGCGCAGCGGCGACGCATGGTACAGCGCGGGGAGCGGCGCCACGGGACGCAAGTTGGCGAACAGCCCGAGCGTCCGGCGCAGCGCGAGGAGCCCCTGCTCGGGACGGACCGCCGCCGAGGGATCGTCCCACTTGGGGCCGCCCACGGCGCCGAGCAGCACGGCGTCCGCCGCCGCGCACTCGGCGCGCGTGGCGGCGGGGAAGGGATCACCAACCGCGTCGATGGCCGCGCCGCCGATGAGCGCCTCGCGAAACCGGAACCGCACCGCGAACCGCTCGGCCACGGCCTCGAGCACCCGCCGGGCTGCGTCGGTCACCTCGGGGCCGATGCCGTCGCCGGAGAGGAGCGCGATGGTCGCGTCGCGCACGCTCGCATCGCGCGCGCCACTATCATGGCAATGCGCGCTCATGCGACCTCCGGTCGCGCCGCGCTGCCGGCGCCGAGCGTGGACAGGTCGCTCTCCCGGCCACCCTCGTACGCCGCGATGTCGTCGACCGCTTCGAGGAGAAATCCCAGCTCGTCCACCCCGTGCAGCAGGCAATGGCGCGCGAACGGAGGCACGGGAAACTGGACCACCCGTCCGTCGGGGATCGTCAGGGTCCGTGCCTCGAGATCGATGTGCACTCTGTCGGCAGTGCTCCGACCGGGCGCGAGCAGCGCGGCGGCGATCTCCGGTGAAACCTGGATGGGCAGGAGCCCGTTTCCGAGCGCGTTCGCTCGGAAGATGTCGGCGAACTCGGTGCTCACCACGGCGCGGAACCCGGCATCGACGAGCGCCCACACGGCGTGCTCGCGCGAGGAGCCGCAGCCGAAGTTCCGCCCCGCCACGAGCACGCGCGCCTCGTGCAGCTCCGAGCGGTTGAGCGCGAAGTCGGGGTCGGGGGTGCCATCGGCACGGTAACGCCGGTCGTGGAAGGCGTGCGGGCCGAGCCCCGCGCGCGCGGTGGTGGTGAGAAAGCGCGCGGGGATGATCTGGTCGGTGTCGATGTCGTCGATGGGGATCGCCACGTACGACGATTCGAAGGTCCACGAGCGTGGATCCGCGGTATCGGTCATGCAGTCGCTCCGATGAAGTGTCTGGGGTCGGCGATCGCGCCGGCCACGGCGGCAGCCGCCGCGGTGACCGGGCTCGCGAGCAGCGTGCGCCCGCCGCTCCCCTGCCGACCCTCGAAGTTGCGGTTGCTGGTGGACACGGCGAGCTGCCCCGGACGCAGGCGGTCGTCGTTCATGGCGATGCACATGGAGCAGCCGGCCTCGCGCCACTCGGCGCCGGCTTCCGTGAACACGCGGTCGAGTCCCTCGGCCTCGGCGGCGCGCTTCACCTGCTGCGATCCGGGCACCACGAGCATCCGGACCCCCGCGGCGACGCGCCGGCCGCGCAGCACGCGGGCGGCGGCGCGCAGGTCGGAGAGCCGGGAGTTGGTGCAGCTTCCCAGGAACACGACATTCACGGGCGTGCCGAGCAGGGGCTGTCCGGGGACGAGGCGCATGTACTCGAGCGCCCGGCGCGCGGTCGCGCGCTCCGCCGCATCGGCGAGGCGCGCGGGGTCGGGGACGCGCTCGGTGATGGGGACGGCGGTGGCCGGGGTGGTGCCGTAGGTGATCATCGGCGCGAGGGCGCTCGCATCGAGCGTCACCCGGCGGTCGTACACGGCACCGGCGTCGGTGCCGAGCGCGCGCCAGCGGCGCACGGCCGCATCCCACGCGGCGCCGCGCGGCGCGTGCGGGCGCCCAGCGAGATACTCGATGGTGGTGTCGTCCGGCGCGATCATCCCGGCGCGCGCCCCCGCCTCGATGGACATGTTGCAGATGGTCATGCGCTCCTCCATGGAGAGGGCGCGGACGGCGCTGCCGGAGTACTCGATCACGTGCCCCGTGCCCCCCGCCACGCCGATGCGCGCGATCACCGCCAGGATGAGATCCTTGGCGCTCACGCCCGGAGGGAGGGTGCCGTCGATGCGCACTTCCATGGTGCGCGGGCGTGTCTGGAGGAGGCACTGCGTGGCGAGCACGTGCGCCACCTGCGAGGTGCCGATGCCGAAGGCCAGCGCGCCGAAGGCGCCGTGCGTGCTCGTGTGACTGTCGCCGCACACGATGGTGGCGCCGGGGCGGGTGAGCCCGAGCTCGGGCCCGATCACGTGCACGATCCCCTGGTGCGCATCGCCGAGCGGAAGGAGCGGAACGCCGAACTCCTCACAGTTGCGCGCGAGCTGCTCGAGCTGTGCGCGCGCGGCGCCGTCGAGCACGGGGAGCGAGGCGAGACCGCCGTGTCCCATGCCGGGAGTGGTGGGGGTGGTGTGGTCCATGGTGGCGATGGTGCGGTGCGGCGCGCGCACGCCGAGCCCGCGCTCGCGCAGCGCGGTGAACGCCTGCGCGGAGGTCACCTCGTGCACCAGGTGCAGGTCCACGTAGAGAATCGCGGGCGTGGCGTCGGTAGCCGGGCGCACCACGTGCGCATCCCACACCTTGTCGAACAGGGTGCGCGGCTGGCGCGGTATGCGGTCGTTCATTCGCGCACCTCCGGGGCGGCGCCCTCGTGCTCGGCCCGCACATCGGCGACGAGCCGCAGGAGCCCGCGCTCGTCCACGTGTTTCGCCGCGTCGGCCAGGGCCTTGAAGCGCTCGAACACGCAGGCGAGCGTCGCGTCGTCGAGCTCGTGCCCGAGGGCGCGCAGCCGCTCGCGGAGCGCGAGGCGACCGGAGTGCTTACCAAGAACGAGCGTCGTGCCGTCGACGCCCACGGACTCGGGGTTCATGATCTCGTAAGTCTCCCGCCGGCGGATGACGCCGGCCTGGTGGATCCCCGACTCGTGCGCGAAGGCGTTGGTGCCCACCACCGCCTTGTTCGGGGGAACGGCGACGCGCGCGCAGTCCGCGACCACGCGCGAGGCGCGCGCGAGCTCGCGCGTGTCGACGCCGGTGTGCACGCGGAAGCGATCGTGACGCGTGCGCAGCGCCATCACGACCTCCTCGAGCGCGGCGTTCCCGGCGCGCTCGCCGAGTCCGTTCACCGTGCACTCCACCTGCCGCGCGCCGGCGCGCACGCCGGCGAGGGAGTTGGCCACCGCGAGGCCGAGGTCGTCGTGGCAGTGCGTGGAGACCACCGTGTGCGTGCCGGCCGCGAGCTCGCACACGCGCGCGATGAGCGCGGCGTAGTCGTCGGGAACGGCGTAGCCCACGGTGTCGGGGATGTTGAGCGTGGTGGCGCCCGCGTCGACGGCGACGGCGAGCACTTCGAGCAGAAAGGCCGGGTCGGAGCGCGTGGCGTCCTCGGGGGAGAACTCGACATCGTCCGCGAGCGCGCGGGCGTGCGCGACGGCGTCGGCCACGCGCGCGAGCGCCTCCTCCCGCGTCATCCGCAGCTTGTGCGCGAGGTGGATGTCGGACGTGGCGAGGAAGAGATGGATACGCCGCCGGCGCGCGGGCGCGATGGCCGCGGCGCACGTGTCGATGTCGGCCTCGGTGGCGCGGGCGAGCGCGCAGATCACGGGTCCGTCGTCCCCTCCCACCTCCGTCGCGATCGCCGCCACCGCGTCACGATCGCCGCGCGACGCGGCGGGGAAGCCGGCCTCGAGCACATCCACGCGCAGCCGCGCGAGCTGTCGCGCCACCGCGAGCTTCTCGGCGCGCGTCATCGTGCAGCCGGGTGCCTGCTCGCCATCACGGAGCGTGGTGTCGAAGATGCGAACGCGCTCGGCGGGCGCGGGAGCGGAAGGGGCGGACGGTGCCTGTTCGTCGTCGCTCGTGTGTTCGGTCGTCGGGTCGATCATCACGCCTCCCCATCGGCTTGCGACACCGCCGTGTCGGATCGCGGTGGGCGCGGCGCGTCGACGGGGCGACGGATGCTTGGCTGCTCCGCCCTCGGGCGAGGAGGGCGGGGCTCGACGCGCCGGTGCGCGTCGTGGTCGTGCGGCGACCGCATGTCGCCATTGGGATGTGTGGACATCTGGGCCTGTGCAGGTGAAGGGTGAAGGACTCACCACGGCACGACCGCATCGATGTCGAGCGGCGGATCCCACGGGGCGCGCGGGCGCGAGCGGGCCACGATGCAAATGGCCCCTCCCACACCACGTGCGGGAGGGGCCATTCGACAGCGGAGCGCCGCGCTACTCGGTCCGCCCTCCCAAGCACGAAAGCCCCCGACCGAGCTGCAGGCCGAGGGCGTTGGTAAGGAGGAGGACCGCGCGAAGTTGCATGGGCTCCAATGGTACACCGCATCTCCAGTTCGTCAAGGGGCACGTCGGTCGTACCATCGCGCGATCGCTGCGGTGGGATCCATTGTGACACGCAACGCACGTCACTTCGCCTACGAGACGCGCTAGGCGGCTTCCGGGTCGGTTCCGCGCGAGCTCCTCGGCCGCAGTGGCGCGCGGGCGCGTTGGCTTAGCTCCGCTCGAGCTCCTCGGCCTCGGCGGCGCGCGGGCGCGTTGGCTGGGGTCCGCGCGGGCTCCTCGGCCGTGGCGCCGGGGGCCATTCGCTTCGGCGGCGTTCGCGCTTACACGCTGCGAGCCCCCACGCGCGCCAGAACCTTCGGCCTGCCCGCGTCAGCTTCGATCGCCGGCGCGCGCGGGGTCTCTTGCTACGCGCGAACGCCGCCTGCGCGAACGGCCCCCGCCGCCTGCTCCTCTCCCTGCGCCACGCGCCGAGGGGCACGCGCGCCGCGTGCCGCGCGCCACGCGCGGCGCTCCGCGGGTCTTCCGGCGCGCGCCGGTGCGGCGCGCCGGGCGCGCACGGCGGGCGCCGTGCGCGGGGCGACCGCGGCGCGCACGGCGGAGCGCGTGACGCGCGCGGTGCCGCGGGCCGGCACACCGTGGCTGGCCCGAGCGGCTGTCGCGGAGCGTCGCCGCGGGGCGCGGGGGTGTGGCGACGGCGGCGTCCGCGCGTAGCAAGAGACTCCCCGGGCGCCGACGCGCGATGCCGATTCCGGCGCGCCGACCGTTCTGGCGCCCGGGGAGGCTCGCAGCGTGTAAGCGCGAGCGCCGCCAGA
>DASTSH010000201.1:0-5827 GCA_035760785.1 Gemmatimonadaceae bacterium
CCCGGGCCGCGCTCTCTGCGGCGCTCGTCCCGCGGGATCGCTGGTGGTCCACGCGGGCGGGCGCGCTCAACGTCGCCGACGGACGAGCGCGGTGGCGGCGAGCGCGAGCGCGAGCCCGAAGAGCTGAGCGACGACGGTGGCGCGGCGGGCGTGAGGCACGGGTCCACTCCTTTGCTGTGGGGAGCCGGCACGACGGCCGACACCGGCAATCTCGCCCGATCCCCGCCGGGCGCAACCGCGCAGCCCGCCAGGCCGCGGGCGGGGGCCTGGTGTCCGATCCTGGGACGGTCATTCCCACAACCGGCCACGCCCCGCTGAAACCCGGGCCGGGGCGATCCGTACAACTCATTGAACGGCAGCGACTTTCATCGACGCCTGACGCGGCACGGCTCTTGTCTTAGGAACCGCCGGATTCCCGCATCATCTCCACACCACCGAGTCAGGAGCAAGGTCACTTGGACATTCCCCGCGAGCCCAAGAGCAAGCGACGTCGCTGGATCGTCGGCGGTGCCGCCGTCGTGGGCATCGTCATCGTGACGGCCGCGCTGGGACGTCTCGAGCCCGCGGCCCCCTCAGTGGACCGGGGGACGCTCTGGATCGACACCGTGCGCAAGGGGGAGATGGTGCGGCAGGTCCGCGGCCCGGGGACGCTCGTCCCGGAGCAGATCCTCTACCTCTCGGCGGTGACCGGCGGGCGCGTGGAGAAGATCCACGTCCGCCCCGGTGAGAAGGTGACGGCGAACACGCTCATCCTCGAGATGAGCAACCCCGACGTGCAGCTCGAGGCACTCTCCGCGGAGCAGCAGCTCAGCGCGGCGGAAGCGGCGCTGGTGAGCCTCAAGACCACGCTCGAGACGCAGCGGCTGAACCAGGAGGGGACGGTCGCCACCACCCAGCAGCAGTACAACGAGGCGAAGCGGAACGCGGACGTCGCCAACGGGCTGGACACGAAGGGGCTCCTCTCCCCGGTGGAGGTGGGGAACGCCCGCGACCGTGCCACCGAAGCGCAGAAGCGGCTGGAGGTGGAAACCCAACGGCTCGCCGTGATGTCCAAATCCATCGACGAGCAGCTCGCGCTCCAGCAGCAGCAGGTGGCGCGCCTGCGCGCGATCGCCGACTTCCAGCGGAAGCGCGTGGAGTCGATGCAGTTGCACGCCGGCGCCGATGGCGTGTTGCAGGACATGGATCTCCAGCCCGGCCAGTGGGTGCAGCCCGGGACGCTCCTGGCGAAGGTGGCACAGCCGGGGCGCCTCAAGGCGGTGCTCCAGATTCCCGAGACGCAGGCGAAGGACGTGGCGCTCGGCCAGCCGGCGGCGATCGACACGCGCAACGGGATCGTGAAGGGGCATGTGGTGCGCATGGATCCCTCGGCGCACAACGGTACCGTGACCGTGGACGTGGCGCTCGACGGCGCCCTCCCCCCGGGGGCTCGCCCCGACCTGAGCGTGGACGGCACCATCGAGGTGGAGCGGCTGAAGGACGTGCTCTACGTGGGGCGCCCCGCGTACGGCCAGGCGGAGAGCACGGTGGGGCTGTTCAAGCTCACCCCCGATGGCAAGGAAGCCGTGCGCGTGAACGTGAAGCTTGGCCGCAGCTCGGTGAACACCATCGAGGTCGTGCAGGGACTGAACGTGAACGACAAGGTGATCATCTCCGACATGTCCGCCTGGGACTCGCACGACCGCGTCCGTCTGCGCTGACCCGCAACGCTCCCCACCCTACCCCCACACTTCACACCGGACCCCGCCCATGGCTTCCCAGACCCCCGATCGGGCCGACGCGCCCGCCCTGCAGTTCGGCTCCACCTCCGACGGCGACGGCAAGGCGCTCATCCGCCTCGAGGGGATCAAGAAGATCTTCTACACCGACGAGGTGGAGACGCACGCGCTCTCCGGCATCCACCTCGAGGTGCAGCAGGGCGAGTATCTCGCGATCGCCGGCCCGTCCGGGTGCGGCAAGACGACGCTCCTCTCCATCCTTGGCCTGCTCGACTCCCCCAGCGAGGGGGAGTACCTGCTCGATGGCCAGCCGGTGGCGCAGCTCACGGCGAGCCAGCGGGCGCGGGTGAGGAACCGGCAGATCGGCTTCATCTTCCAGGCGTTCAACCTGATCGGCGACCTCACGGTGTACGAGAACGTGGAGCTGCCGCTCACCTATCGCGGCATGGATGCCGCCGAGCGCCGCAAGCGCGTGCTCGAGGCGCTCGAGCGCGTGGGGATGTCGCACCGCGTGAAGCACTACCCGTCGCAGCTCTCCGGCGGTCAGCAGCAGCGCGTGGCGGTGGCGCGCGCGGTGGCCGGCGATCCGCTGATCCTGCTCGCCGACGAGCCGACGGGGAACCTCGACTCCACCAACGGCGAGGCGGTGATGGAGCTGCTGCGCGAGCTGCACCGGCAGGGGGCGACGATCTGCATGGTGACGCACGACCCGCGCTACGCCAGGCACGCCGACCGCTCCATCCATCTCTTCGACGGGCGCGTGGTGGAGGAGGAGCGGGGCGCGCGCGAGCAGCAGGACGAGGCCCAGTTGCGCGAGAGCGGCTTCGAGATTCGTTGATGGAGCATCTGCTGCAGGACGTGCGCTACGCCGCACGCGTCCTCCGCAAGCGTCCGACGTTCACGATGCTCGCGGTGCTCTGCCTCACGCTCGGCATCGGCGCCACCGCGGCGATCTTCAGCGTGGTGGACGCGGCGCTCCTGCGGCCGCTCCCGTTCCCGGAGAGCGCGCGGCTCATGTCCGTGTCCGCGATGGTGGACGCGGACCGCTTCGGCCCGGTGTCCGCGCCGGATTTCGTGGACTGGCGCGCGCAGTCGAA
Source organism: Gemmatimonadaceae bacterium (assembly GCA_035760785.1). Classification (GTDB taxonomy): domain Bacteria; phylum Gemmatimonadota; class Gemmatimonadetes; order Gemmatimonadales; family Gemmatimonadaceae; genus JADGGM01. The sequence goes on from DASTSH010000201.1 coordinate 2,816, forward strand.
GACGATGGAGCTGGCGGCGTGGCGTGCGCGGAGCCTGAGCCTGGGGCTCGAGACGGGCGCCGAGCGCGTGCCGCTGGCGCTCGTGTCGGCCAACCTGTTCCACGTGCTCCAGGCGAGCCCCGTCCTCGGGCGCGGCTTCACGCTGGACGAGGAGCAGCCCGGGCACACGAACGTGGCGGTGCTGAGCTGGGCGCTCTGGCAGCGGCAGTTCGGCGGCGCGCGGAGCGCGGTGGGGAAGACCATCCGCATCGACGCCAGGGAGTACACGATCGTCGGGGTGATGCCCGCGTCGTTCGACTTCCCGCTCGGCACGAGCGAGCGGTCACAGCTCTGGATCCCGCTCACGCTCGGCGGCGACTCCACCTTCCAGCAGTCCCGCGGCGCGCACTCGCTCGAGGTGGGCGGGCGGCTGCGCCCCGGCGCCACGCGGGAGCAGGCAGCGGCGGAGATGGTGGCCATCACCAAGCGGCTCTCCGAGCTGTACCCGCGCACCAACGCGCGCTTCAGCGCCGGCGTGGTGCCGCTGCGCGAGCGGCTCGTGGGCGGCACGCGCCCCACGCTGCTCATGCTCGCCGGCGCGGTGGCGTTCGTGCTCCTCATCGCGTGCGCGAACGTGGGGAACCTGATGCTCGCGCGCGCCACGGGGCGGTTCCGGGAGATCGCCGTGCGCTCCGCGCTCGGCGCGGGGCGCGGGCGCATCGTGCGGCAGCTCCTCGTGGAGAGCGTGCTGCTCGCGATGGCCGGCGGGGTGCTCGGGCTCCTGCTCGCGTCGTGGGGGACGGCGCTGCTGAAGTCGCTCCTCCCGCCATCGCTGCCGCACGCGTCGGACATCGGCGTGGACTGGCGCGTGGCGCTGTTCGCGCTGGCGGTGTCGCTGTCGACCGGCATGTTGTTCGGGCTCGCGCCGGCGCTCCAGGCGGCGCGCACCGATCTCCAGTCCACGCTCAAGGACTCCGCGCGCGGATCCACGGGCGCGGGGAGCGGCCACCGCCTGCGCAGCGCGTTCGTGGTGGCGCAGGTCGCGCTCTCGGTGATGCTCGTGGCGGGGGCGGGGCTGCTGACGGTGAGTCTCATGCGCCTCGAGCGCGTGGACGCCGGCATCCATCCGGACGGCGTGATCTCCGCGAGCATCCGGCTCCCGGACGACAGGTACGCGGACAACGCCTCCGTGCTCCGGTTCTACGGCCGGGTGGTGGAGCGCATGCGCGCGCTCCCCGGCGTGACGAGCGCGGGCGCCGTGCTCGTGCTCCCGCTGAGCGGCTCGAACGCCGTGGTGGGGCTGGTGCTCGATGGGCACCCGGTGGAGCCCGGCCACGAGGCGGGCGTCGCGTTCAACACCGCCTACGACGGGTACTTCGACGCGATCGGGATGCGGCTCGTGTCGGGGCGCGCGTTCGACGCGCACGACGACACGGCGTCGGTGCCGGTGGCGATCGTGAACGAGGCGTTCGCGAAGAAGTACTGGCCGGGGGAGAACCCGCTCGGACAGCGGCTCAGCGTGACGGTGAACGACGGGGCGATGCGCCAGGTGGTGGGCGTCGTCGCCGACGTGCGGCGCGACCGGCTCGACGAGGCCGCGGTCCCGGAGGTGTTCGCCCCCGAGCGGCAGGTTCCCTTCCCCGGCGTGAACGTCGTGGTGCGGACCTCGGGCACGGCGTCGTCGGTGGCGGGCGCGCTGCGGCGCGAGGTGGCGGCGCTCGACCCGGACGTGGCGGTGGGGAGCGTCCGCACGATGGACGAGGTGCTGACGCAGTCGCTCGCGCAGCGGCGCTTCGCGGCGCTCCTGCTCGGGCTGTTCGCTGCGGTGGCGCTCGTGCTCGCGGCCACGGGGATCTACGGCGTGATGACGTCGATGGTGACGCAGCGCACGCGCGAGCTGGCGGTGCGGGTGGCGCTCGGCGCCAAGCCCGCCGACGTGCTCGGACTCGTGCTGCGCCAGGGGCTCGTGCTCACGGTGATGGGGATCGTGGCCGGCGTGGCGGGCGCGCTCGCGCTCGCGAAGCTGCTCACCGGACTGCTCTACGGCGTGGGGGGCGGCGACCCCGTCACGCTCGCCGTGGTGTCGCTGCTCCTCGGCGGCGTGGCGCTCGTGGCGAGCTATCTCCCCGCGCGCCGCGCCACGCGGGTGGATCCCCTGCTCGCGCTGCAGGCGGAGTGATCAGCTCGAGGTTCCGGTCACGGCGTCCGGGCGGGCTCGCTCCCGCCGACCTTCCTCCCGGTGGCGAGCGGGACGCCCGGCGTCGTGACCCTCACGCCTCTGCAGCGCGATGTATCTTCCGGCCCGGCGCGCCTCGCGCGCCGATCCAACCGTCTCCCTGAGGTACGACTGATGAGCCTGAAGTCGCTCTTCTCCTCGCCCGGGCCCGCCGCGCCGGCGGCCGATGAGCCGTACGCCGGCCCGCTCATCTCCACGCGCGGCATCGAGAAGTCGTATCCGCTGGCCGGAGGGCAGAGCTACGTGCTGCGCCGGATCACCCTCGACGTGCAGCCCGGCGAGTTCGTGTCCATCATGGGCCCCTCCGGCGCGGGGAAGAGCACGCTGCTCGCCGTGCTCGGGATGCTCGATGGGGCGTGGAGCGGGGAGTACTGGTTCCTCGGCCACCCGGTGCACGCCATGTCGGTGAAGGATCGCGTGGCGCTCAACAAGCGGTACATCGGCTTCGTCTTCCAGCAGTACCACCTGATCGACGACCTCACGGTGGCCGAGAACCTCGACATCCCGCTCTCGTACCGCAACGTGCGCAAGAGCGAGCGCGAGGCGATCGTGGCCGACACGCTCGACCGCTTCAGCATCGTGGGGAAGAAGGATCTCTACCCGCGCCAGCTCTCCGGCGGCCAGCAGCAGCTCGTGGCCGTGGCGCGGGCGGTGATCGCGAGCCCGCGGCTCATCCTCGCCGACGAGCCCACGGGGAACCTGCACTCGAGCCAGGGCGCCGAGATCATGGAGCTGTTCAAGCGCCTCAACGAGCAGGGAACGACGATCATCCAGGTGACGCACTCGGAGACGAACGC
>DASTSH010000202.1:0-5088 GCA_035760785.1 Gemmatimonadaceae bacterium
CGTCGGCGCCCTGGACGCCGGGGATGGTGTGGCAGGCGCCGCACCCGTAGCGGCCGATGGCCTGGCGCCCGCGCGCGGGATCGCCGCCGGTGGCCAGGGCGGCCTCGCGCCACGCGCGATGGCGGCAGGCGGCGAGCGTGACGACAGTGGGGAGCGCGAGCAGCAACGCCGCGCGCCGCCGGAGCTGGTACCAGCAGATGTGGGTCACGTCACCCTCCAGTGAGCCTGGCGAGCGTGAGCTCGGCGCGAGCGGCGCGGGCGTCGGCCTCGCGGATCCATCGGACCATGAGGCAGAGCGCTACAATGACATAACTGGCCGCCGCCGGCACCCACATCACCAGCCCCGCCAACTGCTGATCCGCCAGCGCGGCCGCCGCTCCCACCCCTGCCCCCACCCCTCCGATTCCTCTCTCCACGTACGCCGCGTACAGCGGGTGCGGCGCGAACGTCAGCAGCGCGCCCAGCACGCTCGTGTGCACCGCCGTCGTGAACAGCGACAGCACCCCCACCCCCGAGCGCCCACGCCCCCCGCGCAACACCGACCACCAGTACAGCACCGCGGCCCCGAGAAAGCTCATGTGCTCGAGCGCGTGCAGCGCCTCGCTCCCGAGCGCCGCGTCGTACGCCGCCGGCACGTGCCACAACCAGATCGCCAGCGCGTGCACCCACCACGCCACCACCGGCGCGCTCGCCACCGCCCACACCCCGCGCCACAACCGCCCCGTCCCCCACCCCGCGACCGACAGCCGCGCCCGCCGCGGAAGCGCCCACACCATCGCCGGCAGCGGACGCGCCAGCACGAGCAGCGGCGCCGCCACCACCATCAACAGCTCGTGCTGCACCATGTGCGCGGAGAAGCGCCGCTCACCCAGCGCGTGCAAGGGCGACAACAGCGCCACCGCCGTCACCAGCCACCCCGCAGCGAACGCCGCCACCCCTCGCCGAGCGACCGCGCGCCCGAGACGCGCGCGCGCTCGCAGACGGTACGCACCCGCCGCATACGCCGCCGCGATCATCACCAGCGATGCCACCGCGCCCGGCTCCCAGCTCCACCCGAGCGGTCCGTCGACAGGCGCCGCGGCGTGCAGCATCGGTCACTGGCAGGGGGAGAGCACGAACGCCGGGATCGCCTGCGCCACGAGCAGCACGAGAAACAGCCCGCTCGTGAGCATTCCCAGCGCCGCCATGAACCGGCTCCGCGGCGACGGCGCGGGGGTCACGTAGTCCGGCCACGGCCCCGCCACCGAGCGCCACGCGCGCCACGCCACGAGCAGCGCGGCCGCGCATACCAGGATCGCGCCCAGCGTCACCAGGTGAAGCGGAAGCCGGTCATCCCGGGCGCAGAGCGGACGCACCATGGCGAAGTTCGCCTCGAGCTGCGCCAGGAACGCCACCGGAGGCGCGAGCAGCGAGAACCATTGCGCCGCCACCGCGCCGCGCGACGTCAGGCGCTCCTCGTCACCGACCGTCGTGCGCTCCGCCATCGCGCTACACCAGGCGTGGGGTGAAATACAGCATCAGGTACAGCGGCACCCAGATGCCGACCACGAAATACCAGAACACGGCGCTCGTGCTCACGTCCACCCGGTGCTTCTCGTCCAGCGGGTATCGGAACGTGTACGCCACGAACACCACGTCCTCCAGCACGCTCGCGAGGATCTCGGCCGTGTGCAGCCCCAGGATCAGCCAGACGATGGAGCCGTAGGCGTTCGTGTCCCAGCGCACGTGGAACGCGTCGAACTCGAACCAGCGCAGCACGAGCGCCGCGAGCCCGAGCACCGTCGCGAGGATCAGCGCGAATCGCACCGCGCCCTTCGAGCCGCCGCGCCGGGCCAGGAGGTCCGCCCACACCATCGGCGCCACGCTCACGAGCATCACCACCAGATTGATCGTCGGGAGCAGGAGGTCTGGATCCGGCGTGCGGAGCGGTGGCCAGGCGCGCGAGTCGAGGCGCAGGTAGAGGTAGGTGGCCATCGCGAGGCCGAACATCGTCCCCTCGATCAGGCAGAGGCCGATCGTCCCCCACCAGATCGGAGCCCGGCTCCCGAAGGCGTGCTCCGGGAGGTCGTGGACGTCGAGCACCGCGCGAATCCTCATGTCCGCTCCCCCGCCGCCAGCTCGCGCCGCTCGCGCCCCTTCGGCCAGAACCACCCCGCGAGCGCGATCGTCGCGAGCACCACGCCCAGGGGAGTCCCCCACGGCGAGAAGATCGACGCGATGATCCCGGCCGCCGCCGCGAGCGCGAGCATGAACGGCCAGACGCTCGGCCCCGCCTGGCCGTAGCGATGGTCCGGCTCGGCGTCCATCACGTCGGTGACGAGCACCTCCCGGCAGTCGGTGCGCAGGCCGGTGATCACCGGGAGCTCGTCGCGCGTCTCCCAGAGCGGCGTGCGCCCGTGCACCACCGGGATGTGCGCGAAGCCGTAGCTCGCGGGCGGGGAGCTCGTGGCCCACTCGAGCGTCGGCGCATCCCAGGGGTTCTCCCCCGCCACGGCGCCGTGCCGCCGGCTCCGCCACACGTTCACGAGGAACACCGCCACGCTCGCGATGATGAGCGGCGCGCCGAGGCTCGCCAGCAGATTCAGCCCGCCCCACCCCATCCCCGCCGGATACGTGTACACGCGGCGCGGCATCCCCTCCAGCCCCAGGAGGTGCATGGGGAAGAAGGTAATGTTGAAGCCGATGAAGAAGAGCCAGAAGTTCCACTGCCCGAGCGTCTCGCCGAGCATTCGCCCGGTGAGCTTCGGGTACCAGTAGTAGAAGGCCCCGAAGAGCGGGAACACCGCCCCACCGATCAGCACGTAGTGGAAGTGCGCGACGATGAAGTACGTGTCGTGCACCTGCAGATCGAAGGGGACCGAGGCGATCATCACGCCCGTGAGCCCGCCGATCACGAACAGGATCACGAAGCCGATCACCCACAGCAGCGGCACGCGCAGGCGCGGGCGCCCGCTCCAGAGGGTGGCGATCCAGCAGAAGATCTGCACGCCGCTCGGGATGGCGATCATGACGCTGGCGGCGGTGAAGAAGCTCTCCCCGAGCTGCGGGATGCTCGTCGCGAACATGTGGTGCACCCACAGGCCGAACGCGACGAAGCCGGTGGCGATCATCGACAGCACCATGGCCGTGTGGCCGAAGATCGGCCGCCGCGCGAACGTCTCCACGATCGACGACACCATCCCGAGCGCCGGGATGAAGATGATGTAGACCTCCGGGTGCCCGAAGAACCAGAACAGGTGCTGGTGCAGGAGCACATCGCCGCCTTCCGCCGGGTTGAAGAAGTGCGTGCCGACCAGCCGGTCGATGGCGAGATAGCTGCTGTCGAGCATCACGGCGGGCATGGCGAAGATGATCATGAACGCCGTGATCACCTCCGCCCACACGAACAGCGGCACGCGCCCCAGCGACATCCCCGGCGCCCGCTGCTTGAACGCGGTGACGATGATCTCCACCGCCGTGACCATCGCGGCGATCTCGGTGAACGTGATCATCTGCGCCCAGATGTCCACGCGCTTCCCCGGCGAGAACTCCGGGCCGGCGAGGGGGACGTAGCTGAACCAGCCGGTGTCCGGCCCGATGTTCAGCAGGAAGCCGATCCAGAGGAGCAGGCCGCCGGTGAGGTAGGTGTAGTAGCCGAAGTTGTTCAGCCGCGGGAAGGCGACGTTCCGCGTGCCGACCATGAGCGGCACGAAATACAGCCCCATCGCCGTCATGATCGGCACCGCGAACAGGAACATCATCGTGGAGCCGTGGACGGTGAAGAGCTGGTTGTACAGGTCGGGCCCCACGATGTGATTGTCGGGGCGCGCGAGCTGGAGGCGCATGATCCCCGCGTTGATCCCCGCCAGCAGGAAGAAGATGAACGCGGTGACGATGTAGCGTAGGGCGATGGACTTGTGGTCCACGCTCGTGAGCCAGCCGATGAATCCCGGGCGGTCGCGCCATTGCTCGTCGAGCGCCTCGTGGCGCGTCGCCAGCTGGCGCTCGTCGACCGCCGGCTCGGCGGCCACGGTGGTGGCGCGCACCGCGCTTCCATCGCGCATCACTCGAGTCCCTCCAGGTAGGCGATGAGCGCCTGCAGCTCGTCGGGGGAGAGCGGATTCTGCGGCATCAGCGATCCCGGCTTGATCCCCTGCGGATCCACGATCCACCCCGCGAGGTTGCCGCGCGTGTTCGGGAGCGTGCCGGCGGCGATGGTGCGCCGGCTGCCGAAGTGCGTGAGATCGGGGGCGGTCTGGCCGCCCGCCGGCGTGCCGGAGATCTGGTGGCACATCATGCACTGCGCGCCGAGGAAGACGCGCGCCCCGCGCGCGCGCAGCGAGTCCGTTGGCGTCGCCGCGGGGCGACGCTGCGCCGCGAGCCACGCCTGGAAGCGATCGGGGGACTCGGCCACGACGAGCAGCGCCATGTGCGCGTGCTGATGCCCGCAGAACTCGGCGCACTGCGCGCGGTACACGCCGGCGCGGTCCGCCTGGAACCAGGTGGTGGTCACGTACCCCGGGAGGAGATCGCGCTTCCCACCGAGGTTCGGCGCCCAGAAGCTGTGGATCACATCGGTGGACGTGAGCGTCAACACCACCGGCCGCCCCACGGGGATGTGAATCTCGTTCGCCGTGACCACACGGCGGCTCGGATCCGTATCCGGGTACTGGACCTCCCACCACCACTGGTGCCCGGTCACGGAGATGGCGATGGGCGAGCGTGCGCCGGCCGCGCGGAGCGAGGTGTAGGCGCGCCCGGTGCGCACATCTGCCACCAGCCACACGAACAGGATCACCACCGTGAGCGCCGCGGCCACGCTCACCGCGCGCCCCAGCGCCCGCTCGCGCGAGGGCTCGGGCGCCGCCGTCGGCTCCGGGGCGCCGCGCTCCTCCCGCCGGCGCAGCGCGGCCACGAGCAGGAAGATGACCACCAGCACGAACACGACGGTCGAGATCGCGAGCGCGAGCCACCAGAGCGACATGAACCGCTCCCCCTGAGGTCCCGCGGGGTGGAGCGCGCTCTGAGCGTTCTGGATGACCGCCGCGACCGACGCGCCAAGCGGTGAAGCGCCACTCGTGACGCGCATGGCTACGGTTTGGTGCTCTG
>DASTSH010000203.1:0-14253 GCA_035760785.1 Gemmatimonadaceae bacterium
TCCGACGAAGAGCCCGCGGAACAGCTTCGCGTCGTACTTGAGGTGCATGTAGAACATGACGACGATCGCGAACTTGGCCGCCGACATGATGAGCAGCGACGGCACGAAGGCGCGCGAGGCCACGAACGACGGGATGTAGTAGACCCAGACCTCGACCGCGGTGATGACGGTCAGGATCAGCGCCACCCACCGGTACGTCTTCCAGGTGGGGTGGTGGTGCTCGTGCGCGTGTGCCTCGGCGCCGGGCGCGGGCATGACGGTGTGCGTGGTATCGGCCATGGTCCGGGCCCTTACTTGATGAGGTACACGAGGGTGAAGATCGCGATCCACACGACGTCCACGAAGTGCCAGTAGAGGGCGCAGATGTCGACGTTGATCGCGTCGCGGGGTCCGAGGCCGCGCTTGATGTCGATGAACAGCAGCGTGATCAGCCAGATGACGCCCGCGGTCACGTGGGCGCCGTGGAACCCGGTCAGCGTGAAGAAGGTGGAGCCGAACAGGTTCGTGCTGAGCTTGAGCCCCTCGTGCACGAACGAGGTGAACTCGTACGCCTGGAAGCCGAGGAAGATGGTGCCCGCGATCGCCGTCCCGGCCAGCCAGAGCTTCGAGTGCTTGCGGTCGCCCCGCACCACGGCGCTGTGGGCCAGCACCATGAAGAGCGACGACATGAGGAGCACGAAGGTGGAGGCCGACGTGATCGGGATGTTCAGGATCGCGTTGCGGGGCACGTCGCACAGCGGCGGTCCGCACGTCTCGTGCGGGAAGGGCCCCTTGATGCTGCGTCCCTTGTAGATGAGGTACGTGGAGATCAGCGACATGAAGAAGAGGCACTCGGAGCCGATGAAGGCCCAGATGCCGATCTTCTTGTTGTCGAGCCCCGTGCTCGTGTGATGGTGCTCGACCGGCGTGAGGTCGGCGACGGATGCGGTTGCCAAGGGTCTGTCTCTGGTGTGAGTCGGAGTTGGTGGTCAGGGGGCAGGGGTCAGAGGTCGGTAGCGCCTTGATTCATCAAGGCCCCCGGCCCCTCGTCCCTGCCGTCAATGCGCTTCCTCGAGCGGCGTGAGGAACCAGGCGTAGAGCGACACGACCATGATCACGGCGCCGAGGATCATGATCGAGATCCGCTCGTGCCAGATGAGCCCCGCGAACCCGACCGTCAGCCCGATCGCCGCGCAGAGCGGCCACAGTGTGGGCGTCGGGAGGTGGATCCCCAGCTCGTGCGCCGAGGGGTGCGCGTTCTCCGCGTTGAGGCGCGTGTCGGACGGCGTCTCGATCGTGGCTCCGGTCTGCTTGCCGCCCATGGCGACGTCGATCCGCCGCTCCCCCGCCTTGGTGTGCGGGACCTCGCGCGTGAGCTCGGGCGACTTCTTGTCCCAGAGCGGGTAGCGCGACGTCACGGTCGGGATCTGCGCGTAGTTGTACTCCGGCACCGGGGACGGGAGCGACCACTCGATGGTCGGCGCGCCCCACGGGTCGCTCGCCGCGCGCTCGCCGCGCTTCCGGCTCACGATGAGGTTGTAGAGGAAGATCGCGACGGAGATGGCGAGGAGGAACGCGCCCACCGTCTCGAGGAAGTTCTCCGTCTCCCACCCCTGGTTGGCGTCGTAGGTGTAGATGCGGCGCGGCATCCCGTTCAGCCCGACGATGTGCATCGGGAAGAACGTGAGGTTCATCGCCACGAGGTTGAGCCAGAAGTGCCACTTGCCCAGCTTCTCGCTCATCATCCGCCCGGTGATCTTCGGGTAGTAGTAGTACGTTCCGGCGTAGAGCCCCATGAGGGAGCCGCCGAACAGCACGTAGTGGAAGTGCGCGACGATGAAGTACGAGTCGGTCTGCTGCAGGTCGGCGGGCGGGGAGGAGTGCATCACGCCCGAGATGCCGCCGATGGTGAACAGCGCGACGAGGCTGATGGCGAACAGCATCGGCGTCGTGAAGCGGAGCGAGCCGCCCCACAGCGTGCCCAGCCAGTTGAAGATCTTCACCCCCGTCGGGATCGCGATCAGCATCGTCGTGACGCCGAACACCGAGTCGGCGATCGGCCCCATGCCGACGGCGAACATGTGGTGCGCCCACACGCCGAAGCCGAGGAAGGCGATGAGGATGAGCGAGTACACCATCACCGGGTAGCCGAACAGCGGCTTGCGGGAGAAGGTGGGCACCACCTCGCTCACCAGCCCGAAGGCGGGGAGGATGAGGATGTACACCTCGGGGTGGCCGAACAGCCAGAACAGGTGCTGCCAGAGCAGCGGGTCGGCGCCGGCGGCCGTGGTGTAGAAGTTCGTCCCGAAGAAGCGGTCGAACTGCAGGAACACGAGCGCGACCGTGATGATCGGGAAGGCGAGGATGATCAGGAACTGCGTGACGAACGCGGACCAGGTGAAGATCGGCATGCGCATGAAGTGCATACCGGGCGCGCGCATGTTGATGACGGTGGTGATGAAGTTGAAGCCCGCCGCGAGCGTCGAGATGCCGAGGATCTGGAGGCCGAGCACCCAGAAGTCGATGTTGAGCCCGGGCGAGTAGGCGCGCGTGGTGAGCGGCGCGTAGCCGAACCAGCCGCCGTCGGGGGCGGCGCCGAACAGCCACGACGCGTTCATGAAGAGGCTGCCGAGCAGGTACACCCAGTAGCTGAACGCGTTGAGCCGCGGGAACGCCACGTCGCGCGCCCCGATCTGGAGCGGGATGAGGAAGTTGAAGAACGCGGCCGAGAGCGGCATGACCACGAGGAAGATCATGGTCGTGCCGTGCATGGTGAAGAGCTGGTTGAACGTCTCGGCGGAGACGACGCGTCCGTTCGGTCCCATGAGCTGGGAGCGAATGATGAGCGCCTCGATGCCGCCGATGACGAACCAGGCGAGCGATGTATAGAGGTAGAGCTGCGCGATCCTCTTGTGATCGACCGTCGCCAGCCAGCTCAGGATCCCGCGCTCGTACTTGCCGTGCGCCGCCACGTACGGGGGCGCCGCAACCGTCGTTGCCATCGTAGTCTCTACTCCCGAGGAGGCCGCGTTACTTGAGGGACAGGAGGTACGCCGCGATGTCGGCGACCTGCTGGTCGTCGTAGCCGCCGGGCGTCGTGGCGCTCTTGCCGAGTGCGGGCATGAGGCTCCCGGGCTTCATCGCCGGCGCGTTCTTGATCCAGAGCGTCAGGTGCTTGAAGTCGTTCGGGTACAGCCCGGCGGCGATCGTCGTGCGGCTCCCGATGTGCGTGAGGTTGGGACCCACGACGCCGGGGGAGACCCCCTCGACCTTGTGGCAGGCGATGCAGGCGCTGGTGCGGTAGAGCTGCGCGCCGCGCGCCGCGTCGCCGCTCGTGACGCTCAGCGACAGCCCCTTCGGGAGGGGCGTGCTCGGCAGCACGTGACGCGGGAGCTGGTCCATCGTGAACGTGGCGGTCGAGACGTTGGCCACCTGCGGCTGCGGCCCGGCCGGCGTCGGCGGCGCGCCGCCCGCGGCGGGCGTCGTCTGCGCCGTGGAGGTGGCCACCTGGTTCACCGACGGGGTCGCGCCCGGCGCGGCACCGGCGGCGGGCGCCGCGGCCGGCGCGCCGAAGGCGGGGCCGGTCTTCTGGTGCGCCACCCAGGCGTCGAACTCCTGCGGCGACACCGTGAAGACGCGGAAGCGCATGTTGGCGTGCGAGGCGCCGCAGAACTCGGCGCAGAAGCCGTTCCACGCGCCCGTCGTGTCATCGGGGGTGAACCACAGGTAGTTGGTGTGGTTCGCGATCAGGTCGCGCTTCCCGGCGATGGCCGGGATCCAGAACGAGTGCAGCACGTCCTGGGTCTTGAGCGCGAAGTTCACCGTCCGCCCCTTGGGGAGGTACAGCTCGTTCGCCGTGGTGACGCCGAGCTGCGGGTAGCGGAACTCCCACCACCACTGGTGGCCGATCACCTCCACCTGGAGCGCGTTCGGCACCGCCTTCGCCTGCGTGCGGAAGATCGTCCGCACCGTCGGCACCGCGATGAAGGCGAGCACGAGCGCCGGGATCAGCGTCCAGGTGATCTCGAGCGCCGTGTTGCCGTGCACCTGCTTCGGCTCCGGCGCGCCCTCGCGCTGCCGATAGCGGAAGATCGTGTAGAGCAGTCCGGCCTCGACGAGCACGAAGACCACCGTGCCGCCGATGAACAGGATGTTGAAGAGGTAGTCGATGTCCCGGCCGAACTCGCTGTGGGGAACGAGCGTCGAGTTGGGGAACTCCTTCGCGCAGGCGGCCGCGCCGAACACGAGGCCGGCCGTCAGTGCCGCGCGGAGCACTCTGCGCAAGCGGGGGTGAGGCGCCATCCCGAGTCCTGTGGAGCGTACGTGGGGCGAGCGCCGGTGGGAGGCGGCGCTCGGAGGGCAAAATAGGATTGCAGCACGTGCAAGGTACGAGTAGGCCAAAAGGGAATCAAGGCAAACCCGACGCCACGTCGGGGAGCTCACGTAGGGAATTCGCGCCGCGAGTGCCATCAACGCGCGCGTGAATGGAAAGAAGCGGCGCGGCGTGTAGTGATTCCTCCCACACGCCGCGCCGCTCGTGCCCGCTCCGCGCCCGCGCCGCTACTCGCCCGTCTCCTTCTCCTCCACCGCGAACTGCTCGAACACCTTTCGCTGCGCGATCTCGATCGCCGCCTTCACGCCGGCGACGCCCTCGCGCAGCGCCGTGATCTTCGCTCGCTCGCCGCCGCCGCGCGTGGCGACGAGCGTGAGCTGCGTGAGCTGGTCGGCGATGGTGCCGTACTGCCCCTTGAGGAGGTCGGCGATGGGGGGCGCCGCGCGCCGAAGCTGCTGCCCGAAGGGCTGCAGCGGCTGCTGGTTCCGGAACGCGAGCGCCATGCGCTCGACGATGCTGTGGATGAGCCCCATCTGCGCCATCGCGTCCTCCAGCACCTGGAGGCGCTGCTGCCCGGGGCCGGTGAGCGGTGGTCGCGCCATGGCTACTCCACCCGCTCGAGGCGCGGGTTGGGCCGGTACTCGCGCCCCACCTTCGACTCCGGCCGCCCGTCCACCCGCACGATGTCGGCGGTGAAATCGAAGCGCCCGCCGAAGAGCGAGGAGCCCACGCCGTAGCTGTCCACCGGCACCCCCTGCTCCTCGAAGGCGCGGATCTTCTCCACCGTGAAGCCGCCGGAGACCGCGATCTTCACCTCCGCGAACCCTTCGGCGTCGAGCGCGCGGCGCACGTTCCAGACGAGCTGCGGGTTCACCCCGGTCGGCTTGAACGACCCCATCTGCGGGATGATCGATGCGTCCACCAGGCTCTCGGAGGTGTCGAGCCGCACGCCCCACAGCCGCCGGCCGAGGGCGCGCGCCACGGCCAGGCTCGTCCCCACGCAGTCGTTGTCGTAGTCCACCAGGGTGATCACCTGCACGTCCGGGTCGATGTACTCGGCGAACTTCCGCGTCGCCAGCACGGTGTCGCCGCCGTAGGCCGCGATGAGCGCGTGCGGCACCGTCCCGATCCCCTCCGAGCCCCACCAGCTCGCCTGCGCGTCGGTGGAGACGCCGATCGCCCCCGCGATGTGCGCCGCGTAGCCGTCCCCCGTCTGCACGAGCCAGTGGTCGTGCCGCGCGGGGAAGAACATCACCGTCTTCGGCTTCGCCGCCTCCACCACCAGCCGCGTGTTCGTCCCCACGCGCGTGCGGCGCGCGAGCACGCCGAGGTAGAGCGTCTCGAGCTGCGCGAAGCTCGCGTACGGCCCCTCGATGGTCATCACGGTCTCCCACGGCGCGACCTCGTCGCCGTCGTGGAGCGCGTGCACCGCGAGCCGGCTCCAGTCGTCGGAGCAGAGCTTGAGGATGGCGATCGCCTCGTCCATCCCGCCGAGGAAGGCGTGCGCCTTCCCGAACACCTGCATCGTGACGGCGGGGGAGTGGCCGTCGGCGAGGAGGATCTCGCGCGTGCGCTGGAAGTACTTGTCGGAGTAGTACCCCTCGCGCATCCGCTCCACCGGCAGGTGGAACACCGAGGGGTCGAGCCGCGGGCGCCGGGTCACTGCACGCGGCGCGGCGCCGTCATGGCCTCGGGGTTGAGGACGCGGTCCAGCTCCTCGCGCGTCATGAGCCCGCGGTCGCAGACGATGTCGTACACGCTCCCCCCCGTCTCCAGCGCCAGCTTGGCGATCTCGGTCGCCCGGCCGTAGCCGAGCACCGGCACCAGCGCCGTCACCACGCCGATGGAGTGCTCCACGAACCAGCGCATGCGGTCGGGGTTCGCGGTGATCCCGACGACGCACCGCTCGCGCAGCACCTCGCAGGCGCGCGTCATCGTCTGGATGTTGGAGAGGAGGCGGTAGGCGATGACCGGCTCGAAGACGTTGAGCTGGAGCTGCCCGGCCTCCGCGGCGAGCGTCACCGTCACGTCGCCGCCGATGACGTCGAAGCAGACCTGGTTCACCACCTCGGGGATCACCGGGTTCACCTTCCCCGGCATGATCGAGCTCCCCGGCTGCATGGCAGGGAGGTTGATCTCGGCGAAGCCGGCGCGCGGCCCCGAAGAGAGGAGGCGGAGGTCGTTGCAGATCTTGCTCAGCTTCACCGCGTCGCGCTTGAGCACCCCCGAGAGCTGGACGAACACGCCGGTGTCCATCGTCGCCTCCACGAGGTCGGGCGCGGTGATGAGCTCCAGCCCCGTGATCGCGGCGAGGTGGCGGCGCACCGTCTCGGCGTAGCCCGGGGGCGCGTTGATCCCGGTGCCGATCGCCGTCGCCCCCATGTTGATCTCGCGGATGAGCGGGAGCGTCTCCCCCAGCCGGTCCACGTCCTCGAGGAGGGTGTGGCCGAAGGCGGCGAACTCCTGCCCGAGCGTCATCGGCACGGCGTCCTGGAGCTGCGTCCGCCCCATCTTGAGCATCCCGGCGAACTCCTCGCCCTTCGCCAGGAACTCCTCGGCGAGCCGGCGCAGCGCCGCGCGCAGCGTCTCGATGGCCGCGTGCAGCGCGAGCTTGATCGCCGTCGGATAGACGTCGTTCGTGGACTGCGAGAGGTTGACGTGGTTGTTGGGGCTCAGCACGTCGTAGGCGCCGCGGCGGTGGCCGAGGAGCTCGAGCGCGCGGTTGGCGATCACCTCGTTGGCGTTCATGTTCGTCGAGGTGCCGGCGCCGCCCTGGATCATGTCCACGAGGAAGTGCTCGTGGTGGCGTCCGGCCGCGACCTCCTGCGCCGCGGCGACGATCGCCTCCGCCGCCTCGGGGGGGAGGAGCCCCAGCTCGGCGTTGGCGCGCGCCGCCGCCTCCTTCACCATCGCGAGCGCGCGGATGAGCGCGGGGAACTCGCGCAGCGGCACGCCGGTGATGGGGAAGTTCTCGAGCGCGCGCAGCGTCTGCACGCCGTACAGCGCGGCCTCGGGCACGTCGCGCTCCCCCAGCAGGTCCTTCTCCCTGCGGAAGCCGCCCCCCGAGAAGCCGAGCGCGCGCCCACGCCCCACGAGGGTGGCGTCGGCGGCGCGGAGACGCTGCGAGATGGCGCGCGCGGCCGCGGCCACCAGCGCCGCGTAGGCCGCGGGGCGCTCGCTCACCAGCGCCTTGATCTCCGCGCCATCCATGTAGAGGAGCGTCGTCGGCTCGATGGTGCGCGCGGTGGTGCCGTGGTGCGTGTCGCCGAGGAGGATCCCCTCGCCCAGCGGCTCCCCCGGGCCGAGCGTCGCGACCCGCTCCATCCGCCCCTCCACCCCCTTCTCGATGCTCACGCTCCCGGCGGTGATGAGCGCGAAGAAGGTGCGCGCGTCGCCCTCGCTGAAGAGCGGCGTGCCGGCCTCGAGCGGCATGGTGCGCATGCGCCTGGCGAGGTGCCAGAGGTTGTCGTCGTTGAACGCGGAGAAGAACGACCAGCCGCGGAGCGCGGCGGCGGTGATGGCGGGAGCGGTCATGGCGAGAGAAGCTAGTCGGGGGCCGTGACTGGTGGCAACGTACGGCGGCGCGGCCGAGGGGCGAGGGAGGAGGGCGCGATGCGGGCCGCGGCGATTGGATGCCGCGGCCCGTATCGTTTGGGGCGATCGTAGTAGTCGGGGGGGCCCCCCAAGGTGGGGAGGCAGGAAGCAGGGAGCAGGGGGCTCTGATTCATCAAGGCCCTACGACCCCTGCCCCTGCTCGTCCCTCGCTCCTCGCCCCTGCCTTACTGCTGCACGGTCGCGCGGATGACCGGCTTGAAGAGCAGGCCGTTGGCCGAGATGGAGTCGCCGCGGGCGACGAAGCTCTGCTCGACGTCGAAGTCGATGAGCATGTGCGTCGTGTCGCTGTCGATGCGCGCCGGCGCCGTGAGGTTGATCTTGATCCCCGTCTGCGCCGCGCTCGGGAACTTCACGCCGGGGACGGAGCTGCCCGTGAGCACCGTGCCGTCCTTGAGCGTTACGCTGCTCAGCTCCGTGTCGAGCACGAGGCGGAAGCCGCGGTACGAGCCGACCGGGAGCTGTGCCATGCCGAGATCGGCGGTCACGCCGTTCTGCAGCGTGAGGAGATCGAAGCTCTGATTCGGCTCGGCGATGGTGGTCCATCCGCCGCGCGCGAGGCTGGCGCCGCTCGCGTCGGCCGCCTCGGCGGAATCGGTGTCGGCGACCTTCGCGTCGATGCGGACGACGAACATGTCCACGCTCTGCACGGAGTCGTAGGGGAAGGGCGCGTCCGTGAGACGGAGGGCCAGCGTCCCCGTCTTCTGGGACGTGGAGTCATCGCACGCGCCGAGCACGGCGATGGCGCCGAGCAGGCCGGCCATCGCGCGCAGGTTCCTCTGCGTCATCAACTCACTCCTGTGAAGTAGGTGTGTGAACGTATCGGTGACACACGTTCGCATACCAGACCATCGGAGGCGCCGCGGGTCACTCCCGCACGCGAATCGTGATGCAGGGCACATGCAGACTGTCGCGAGCCTCACGACGGCAGGAGAAAGCAGGGGTCAGGGGTGAGGGGTCGGGGAGGGTTGCCGGGACGGAGCCCATCATCATATTCGACCGCGCCGCCCCTCGCCCTGATCCCTCACCCCTGACTCCTCCCCCCATGCCCAGCCGCCGCGACTTCCTCGCTCGCACCGCCGCTGCCACCGCCGCGCTCACCCTCGCCGGACGGGCCGACGCCGAGTCGCTCGCCGGCACGCTCGCCGCCGCCGGCCGGGATGCCGCTCCGGGCGCGCCGCTCGCGCGCCCCACCGTCGTCTCGTCATCCAACGGGCTGCGCGGCGTCGCGCGCGCGTACGAGCAGATGGGGCGGGGGGTGGACCCGCTCGACGCGGTGATCGCCGGCGTCAACATCCAGGAGCTCGACCCCGAGGACCAGTCGGTGGGGCTCGGCGGGCTGCCGAACGCCGACGGTGTGGTTCAGCTCGACGCGAGCTGCATGCACGGGCCGACGAAGCGCGCGGGCGCCGTCGCCTGCCTGGAGGGGATCGCCACTCCGTCGCTGGTGGCGAAGGCGGTGATGGACTACACCGACCACATCATGCTGGTGGGGGAGGGGGCGAAGAAGTTCGCGCTCGCCATGGGATTCGAGGAGCGGAACCTGCTGACGGAGAAGAGCCGGCAGGACTGGCTGCGGTGGAAGGCGCGGCTCAACGCGAACGACAACTGGCTCGACCACGACGACGACATCGCGATCAAGTTCACCACCGGCACCATCAACATGAACGCGGTGAACGCGAGCGGCGACATTGCCAGCGTCACCACCACGAGCGGGCTCGCGTGGAAGATCCCCGGACGCGCCGGCGACAGCCCCATCGTCGGTGCGGGGCAGTACTGCGACAACGAGGTGGGCGCCGCCGGCTCCACGGGGCGCGGCGAGGCGAACATCAAGGTGTGCGGCGCCTTCCTCACCGTGGAGCACATGCGGGCCGGCATGTCGCCCGAGCAGGCGTGCCTGGCGACGCTGAAGCGCGTGGTGGCGATGACGGAGCCGCGCCTCCTCCACGAGCACGGCCGCCCGCGCTTCGACCTCCAGTACTACGCCGTGTCGAAGGACGGCCGCTACGGCGGCGCCGCGCTCTACGAGGGCTCGCGCTTCGCCGTCGCCGACGCGAAGGGCGCGCGCCTCGAGCCGTGCGCCTTTCTCTACAAGCGAAACGAGCGGCCGGGACGTAAGTAGGAGTGAGACGACAGGGGTGAGGGATCAGGGGTCAGGGCTCAGCCGTGCGTCCCCGATCCCCGACTCCTGACCCCTGACCCCTGATCCCTGGCTTCTGACCCCTGCATCCCGAGGCTCGCTTGCCCCTCCGCCGCATCACGCTCGCTCTCGCTCTCGCCACGCTGGCCGCGCTCCCGGCGCGCGCGCAGCGCACCCCGGCCCCGGCCGCGGCGCAGCGCCCGGCGCCGCGCGCGACCCGCTACGACATCGCCTACCGCATCGCGATGCCCGATCCGGCGTCGCACCTCTACGACATCGAGCTCGCGGTGGACGGGCTCACCGGGCGCGAGGAGGTGGTGAAGCTCCAGCTCCCCGTGTGGTCGCCCGGCCGCTACGCGCGGATGGACTTCGCCAAGAACGTGCAGGATCTCCGCGCCACCGACGCCGGCGGGCGCGCGCTCGCGTGGGACAAGGAGAACGGCTCGCTCTGGCGCGTGCGCCCCGCCGGCGCGCGGTCGATGCGCGTGCGCTACCGCGTGTTCGCCAACGATCTGAGCGGCACCTTCAGCGTCCTCGACACCGCGCACGCGAACTGGAACGGCGCCTCGCTCTTCATGTACGTGGACGGGCACAAGCCAGACCCGGTGCGCCTGACGATCATCCCGCCCGACGGGTGGACGGCGATCAACGGCTGGAGCGAGCGGCCGGGGCAGACGGAGTTCCGCTTCCCCAACTACGATGTGCTCATCGACACGCCGACGGAGGTCTCCCCCGCGGTGGACCTCGACACCTTCCGCGTGGACGGCATCCTCTACCGCGTGGTGGTGCACCACAACGCCGGCCAGCGCGCCGGGCAGCGCGAGCGATTCGTGCGCGAGGTGGAGCAGCTCGTCCGGTACCAGAACCGCGTCATCGCGCCCCCGCCCATCGACCGCTACACCTTCCTGTTCAACATCGGCTACAAGGGGGGCGACGGGATGGAGCACCTCAACTCCACGCAGATCATCAACGCCGCAGCGTGGAGCGACACGGCCAAGCTCCTGCCGGGGATCACGACCGCCGCGCACGAGTACTTCCACACCTGGAACGTGAAGCGCATCCGCCCCGTGGTGCTCGGCCCCTTCGACTACACGCGCGAGCAGTACCAGCCGAGCCTGTGGGTGGCCGAGGGGTGGACCAACTACTACGGCGGCATGTCGCTCCACCGCGCCGGCGTCATCGACCGGCCGCTGCTCTACGAGCGGCTCGCGGGGATGATCCGCGTGAACAGCGAGTCCCCGGGGCGGAAGGAGGTCTCGGCGCGCATGTCCTCGTTCCACGCTCCCTTCTGGGACGGCGGCGCGAGCGCGATGCAGACCAACCGCGCCAACACCTTCATCTCCTACTACACCAAGGGGGAGGCGCTCGCGCTCCTGCTCGACCTCGAGATCCGCTCGCGCTCCGGTGGCACGCGCTCGCTCGACGACGTGCTGCGGCTGCTCAAGCGCCGCACGTGGGATGCGCCCTCCACGAGCTACTACCTGCAGGGGCGCGGCTACACGGAGGCGGATGTGGAGCGCGCGGTGAGCGAGGTGGCGGGCGCGGACATGCACCCCTGGTTCGAGCGGTACGTCGGCGGCACGGAGGAGCTCCCCTTCGAGCGCACGCTGGCGCTCGCCGGGCTGCGCCTCGTGGTGAGCGGAGAGGGGAAGGACCGCACGTACGCGCTCGATGAGATGCCCGACGCCACGGCGGCGCAGCGCGCGGTGCGCGAGGGGTGGCTCGCGGGGACGGTGAGCGGGCGCGCGGCGCGCTGATGAGCTTCGAGAGCGCGATCGCCCCCATGGGCGAGTGGGTGTCGGAGGGCGTACTCGCGCGCGCCGCGGCGCTGGTGATGCACCGCGGCGAGGTGGTGGCGGAGCGCTACTGGGGCGCCGCCGCCGACGGCGCGCCGCTCGATGGCGAGACGCTCTTCCCCTTCGCGTCGCTCACCAAGCCGTCGCTGGCCACGGCGATCCTCCGCCTGGTGGAGCGCGGCGCGCTCTCGCTCGCGCGCACCGTCGGCGACACGCTCCCCGACGCGCCGCCGGCGACGCGCGGCATCACCATCGCGCAGCTGCTCACGCACACCGCCGGATTTCCGGAGTACGTCCCGGGCGTGGAGGAGCTCGAGGCGCGGAGCGCGCCGGCGGATGCATACGTGCGCGCGACGCTCGAGGCGGGCCCGCTCTTCCCGCCGGGCTCGCGGGTGCTCTACAGCAACGCCGGATTTATGGTCCTCGGCGCGGTGGTGGAGCGCGCGACCGGCGTCGCCATCGCCGACCTGCTGGAGCGGGAGACGTTCGGGCCGGCCGGGATGACGCGGAGCACCCTGCGTCCGCTGGCGCGGCCGGGCGCGCGCACGGCGCGGATCGAGCTGGTGCGCGCGCACGGATCGGCGCGCACCGAGATCTACAACTCCCCCTACTTCAAGCGGCTCGCGCGCGCCGACGCCGGGCTGTTCGCCACTCCGCGCGACGTGGCGCGCCTCATGGAGCTGTACCGGCTGGAGGGCGCCGGCGTGCTGCGCCCCGGGACGGCGCGCGATGCCGTCACGAGTCACACCGCCGGGCTACCGGGGCGCTACGGCCCGTACGAGTGGGCGAGCTGCGACTTCGGCTGGAGCTGGGAGCTGCGCGACGCCAAGGTGCCGCACCCCACCGGCTCGCGCACGTCGCCGGCCACCTTCGGGCACATCGGCGGCTCGGGCGTGCTCGCCTTCTGCGATCCGGCGCGCGCGCTCACCGTGGTGATCCACACCTGCCGCGACTTCGCCGACGGCTGGGCGAAGGAGCGGCCGTACCTGACGAGAGTGGCGAACGCGGTGGTGGGGGCGAGGAATGAGTAATGAGTAGGGAGTAATGAGTGAGGGGGCCGTACCGGTGCGCTGAGCTCTGCGCGCCAGTACGACCCCCTTACTTCTTACTCATTACTCCTCACTCATTACTCCTTACAGCGTCTCATCCCCCGCAGTGCCCAGGCCCGATGAGCCCCTCGTTGTAGCTGCCGAGGGTGCCGGCGAGGGAGATGAACTGCTGACGCAGCCCGTTGCTCCCCTTCAGCGCGCCGATCTGCGCCGGCGTGTAGCTGCCGAAGAGCGACTGGGCGGTGGTGAAGGCGCTCGCCACGTTGGACGGCACCGAGGCGCCGTTCAGCATGTTGAGCTGCGCCGCCATCCACTGGTGCGCGAGCTGGTAGTACGCGTTTCCGGCGGGCGCGGTCTGGAAGACCTGGTAGTAGCTCTGGCCGCTCAGGAAGAACGCGGTGCTCGCGCCGCTCGAGAGCTGCGCCCAGGTGTCGTCGTACGGCGCCGGGCCGTTCTCGGAGTGCGTCTTCCAGTAGCCCAGCGTGTACGTGCAGCCGCCGGCTACGGGCGAGTGGTAGTACTCGATGAGCCAGCCGCCGGTGTTGTCGGCGGGGTTGATGGTGTAGTCGTCGGTGGTGAACACGCCGACGCGGCTCTGCACGCCCTGGAAGGAGCTCACGCGGTTGACGACGAGCGAGTCGAACTTGTAGCCGAGCGGCGCCGCCGTCTCGTCCACGTAGAAGGCGCCGTCGCCGAGGCTCGTGAGCGCCACGTCGCGGCAGCCGCCCGCCGCCAGCGAGAAGTCGAGCGTCTGGAGCGACGGGGGCGAGGACTCCTGGTGGGACGCGTGGAAGTCCGCGGTGCCGGCGGCGTCGGTGCACACCTCGACGAGCTCCCAGTCGGCGTAGCGCGTGACGCGCGTGCCGTACGCGGGGCCCGGCGGGCTGTAAAGGATGTAGCCGTTGGGCTTCGCCGGCACGGTGGGCGCGGTGGTGCCTGCGTCCGCGCAGGCGGCCGCGAACATGGCCGCGGCGACGACGCCGCACCAGCCGCGGATGCTCATGGGGTTCGGCATCAGCTTCCTCCTCCCGATGGTGGGTGGTCCCGTGGGGGACGGTGACATGGCGCCCGCACCGGGCGCGCAGGACCTGCACCTCATCTCGGCAGCCAGGCGATCTCCGCGCGCGGCGGAGACCCTGGCTTTGCGGACCGGCCTCGCGGCCGGGGTGCCTTTGTCGGAGGAGGCAATGCTGCTGCTCGACGACGGCGGCGCCCCGTGCAGCGCCCGTGCCGGACTCGGCGGTGGGGGAAGCCAGCGCTAAGCGCATGATGCCGAACGACTTCACGTGATGGCGCCGCTCGTGGGGCGCCGCCGTGTGCGGTGCATGCGCCACACCTGTTGAC
>DASTSH010000204.1:0-11692 GCA_035760785.1 Gemmatimonadaceae bacterium
CGGGCTCCAGGAAGAAGCCCACCATCGTCGCGAACCAGTCCACGAGCAGGAAGGCGGCGTAGTACGCGAGCACCTGCTCGAGGCTCGTGAGCGCGTACGTGGCCCCGTGCTGCTCCCGCACGAGCCACACGGAGACGAGGCTCCACAGGAACATCACGTCCGCGATCGGCGACACGAAGGGGAAGAAGAGCTGGAAGATCGCGACGTTGGGCAGCGCCACGAAGCCGAGCGATCCGTAGCGGGGGCGGAACAACACCGACCGGTGCTTCCACACGCACTGGAGCGTGCCGAACGACCAGCGGAATCGCTGCTTCGCGAGCGCGCGGAGCGAGTCGGGGGCCTCGGTGTATCCCACCGCCTCGTCCGCGTACGCGATGGCGTGGCCGCGGCGGCGGATGGCGAGCGTGAGGTCCTGATCCTCGGCGAGGGTGTCCTCGCTGAAGCCTCCCACCTCCTCGATCAGCGACTTCCGCCACGCCCCCACGGCGCCGGGCACCACCGTGATGCAGTTGAGCAGGGAGAAGGCGCGCCGGTCGAGGTTCTGGCTGGTGACGTACTCCACCGCCTGCCAGCGCGTGACCAGGTTGATGCGGTTCCCCACCTTCGCGTTGCCGGCCACCGCCCCCACCTTCGGGTCGTGCAGCGGCTCCACCAGCTCGGCCACGGTGTTCGGGGCGAACACGGTGTCGGCGTCGAGGCAGATCACGATCTCCCCCTTCGCCACGGCGAGCCCGTAGTTGAGCGCGCTCGCCTTGCCGCCATTGCTCTTGCGGTAGAGCGACACGCGCGGGTGATCGCCGAAGGCGTCCTTCGCCACCTCGAACGTGTGGTCGGGGGAGCCGTCGTCCACCATCACCACCTCCAGCTCCCCCGGATAGTCCTGCGACACCAGGCTGCGGATGGTGGAGACGATGACCTTCTCCTCGTTGTACGCCGGCACGATCACGCTCACCGTCGGCGCGTACGTGATCGGGGCCGACGGGTCCTGGTGCCGCCGGATGCGCTGGATGATGGCGAGCGTGCTGATGAGGAAGAGGCGCGCGACGCCGAGCGCCAGCGCCACGAGGAACAGCCAGTAGAGCACCCACTCCGTCACGCCCACCGCGCCGAAGCCGAGCAGCTCTCCCAGCCGCGCGAGACGGCTGCGCGCCGGCAGCGGAGGCATCGCCTGGTCTCGCGGGATCCCCACCAGCTCGGATACCGTCACCAGCGTGTCCCCGCGCGCGCGCAGCGAGTCGATCAGCGTCCCGAGCGCCGCCACGGTCTCGTGGCGGTCCCCTCCCCCGTCGTGCAGCAGCACCACGTTCCCCTTCGCCCGCTGGTCGAGCGTGGTGTCGATGATCGTCCGCACGCCGGGCTGCAGCCAGTCCTCGCTATCGATGCGCAACCCCACGGTGAGGTACCCGCGGTCGGTGGCGATCCCGATGGGGACGAGCTCGTCGTTCGTCGTCGGTTCGGCGTCGCCGAAGTACGGCGGACGGAAGAACGCGGTGCGTCGGTCGAGGATGGCCTCGAGCAGCCGCTCGTTCGCGTCGAGCTGCAGCCGCGTCACCTTCTGGTTGGTGTACGCGAGATTGGGGTGCGTGAAGGTGTGATTGCCGATCTCGTGCCCCTCCGCCCAGATCCGCCGCATGAGCGGGATGTGCGCCTCGGCGTTCTCCCCGATCACGAAGAAGGTGGCTGGAGCGTGGCGGGAGCGCAGGGTGTCGAGGATTTGCGGCGTCCACCGCCCATCGGGGCCGTCGTCGAAGGTGAGCGCCACGCGATGCGGGCTCTGCCCGAAGCGGCGGATGATGTACGGCGTGGCGTACGCGGTCACCGTCTCCCCGGTGACGAGCCGCGTGACCGGGTCCACGCGCACGGTTCGCCGCCCCGGCGTGGGGCGCGCTCGCAGCTCGAGGATCTCCCCCGTGGCGTTCCGGGGCTCGAACTCGGGGTCGTACCCCGGAGGGATCGCGGCGAGGCGCTCCGCCGGCGCATCGATGCCGCGGCGTCCGATCACCCCCCAGATGGCCGGGTCCTCCGAGCCGAGGCGCCAGATGGCGTGCCCGCCGACGCCGAGCGCCTCCCCCGCGAGGATCTGGTTGTACGCGGTGACCGCATCCAGGTACCACGCCACGTGGTCGGTGGAGTCGGGGTCGCGCCAGGTGGCGTACGGGTTCAGGGTGAGCGAGTCGAAGTGCAGCGATGCGGGCTCCCCCTGCTGCTCCGCCTCGCGCACCGCCGACATCATCTCCTGGAAGGTGAGGCTCTGCCCGTTGGACGAGGTGTCCGCGTCGTTCCAGTCGTAGCCGTACGCGCCCACGGTGAGGATCGCCTTGGCCGGCGGGATGAACCGGAGCATGTGGCGCGCGTTGCGCACGAACCACTGCTGGCTCGCCACCGGCCCGGGATCGCCCTTCCCGTAGTGCTCGTCGTAGAGCATCAGGAAGAGCTTGTCGCTCGCCGAGGCGTAGCGCTGGAGCTGCGCGTCGGTGTCGTTGAAGGAGACGGCCTGCGTCACCAGCCGGTCGTACGGCGCGAGGCGCGCCTTCAGCGCGCGCGTGAAGTCGACGATGCGGCCGGTGAGGTCCGGGGGCACCTCCTCGAAGTCGAGCGTGACGCCGCCGAGCCCGTAACGCACCACGGTGTCGCGCAGCTGGGTGAGCGCCAGCTCGCGGGCGGTGGAGTCGGTGAGCAGATGCCGGAGCGATTGCGGATCCCACTTCTTCCCCGCCGAGTCGTAGTTCGTGACCATGGCGAAGATCTGCGGCCGCGCGCGCTCGTCCGGGATCACCTGTTGCAGGGTGTACGGCACCTTGCGGTCGATGCTCATTCGCAGCCCCTCCCCGCCCTGCTTCACGAACACCCACTCGCACACCACCCAGTCCAGGTCATCGGCGTGCGCGCGCAGCGCGGCGAGGGAGTTGTCGTCCCAATTCACGTAGAAGCCGGCGACGATCGGCTGCCCCGGCACGCCGGACTTCCCGATCGCGCGCGGGTGCGCCTTGAGCGGGAGGAGGCTCGGGTGGATCGCCGGCGGGGCGCGATGCTTCTGGAGCGCGAACCAGAGCTGGAGCCGCTTGGCCAGCCGCTCGCGCTGCACCTTGCTCGTGATCAGGTGCGGCGTGCGGCTGAAGGGGCTCGTCCGCATGGGGAGCTGCGGCAGGAGCGGCGGGATGAGCAGGCTCACCACGACGGCGGCGGCGAGCAGGGAGGTCACGACGCCGAGCGCGAGCCCGAGCGCGCGGACCCGTCGCCAACGGCGACCGGTGGCGTCGAGGAAGATCGGCGCCACCGGGGGGGGCGACTGCGCGGAGGCGGTCATATGATAGGAATTTACCCTGACGGCCGCCCGGGGAGCGGGGGCGTGAAGGGACCTTAACGGGCCCGGCCCGCGAGTGCCCGTGCGGCAGCCGGCGGCGTGCTCAGAGCAGCGCGCCTCGCAGGATGAGCAGCGCGACGCTGAAGTAGATGATCAGCCCCGTGACGTCCACCAGCGTGGCGACGAACGGCGCGGAAGCACTCGCCGGATCGAAGCCGAGCCGCCGCAGCAGGAAGGGGAGCATGGAGCCGGCGAGCGACCCGAAGGTCACCACCCCCACGAGCGCCACGGCCACCGTGCACGCCACCAGCAGATGGTGCGGGCCGTAGTCGTACCAGCCGAGCGACTGCCAGAGCAGGATGCGGAGCAGGCCGATCACGCCGAGGATCGCGCCGAGCGCCATCCCCGACGGCAGCTCCCGCACCGCCACGCGCCACCAGTCGCGGAGCGTCACCTCGCGCACCGCCATGGCGCGGATGATCAGCGAGGTGGCCTGCGATCCCGAGTTTCCCCCCGAGCTGATGATGAGGGGGATGAACAGCGCCAGCACCACGGCGCGGCTGATCTCCCCCTCGAAGTAGCCCATGGCCGTCGCCGTGAGCATCTCGCCGATGAAGAGCGCGCACAGCCACCCGGCGCGCTTCTTCACCATGGCGGCGAAGCCGATCTCCATGTACGGCGCGTCCAGCGCCTCCATGCCGCCGAACTTCTGCACGTCCTCCGTCTGCTCGCGCACGATCGCGTCGATCACGTCGTCCACCGTGACGATGCCGAGCACGTGCCCCCCGTCGTCGAGCACGGGGACGGCGAGGAGATTGTACTTGGAGATGAGCCGCGCCACGTCCTCGCGGTCGGTGAGCGGGTCCACCGAGATCGGCGTGCGGATGTCCCCCACCTCCGCCACGCGGGACGAGCGGTCGGCGAGCAGCAGCTCGCGCAGCGAGACCACGTGCACGAGCCGGCGCTCGGCATCCAGCACGTAGATCGCGTAGACGGTCTCCTTGGCGCCACCCACCTCGGCGATGTGCCGCAGCGTGCGATCCACCGTCCAGTCCGCGGGGACGCTGACGAACTCGGTGGTCATGATCCCGCCGGCGACGTGCGGCGGATACCGGAGCAGCAGCGTGAGCGCCTGCCGCGTGGGCGTATCGAGCGCCTGGAGGAGACGGCCGCGCTCGCGGTCGGGGAGCTCGCGGAAGAGGTCCGCCTGCTGGTCGGCGGACATCGCGTCGATGATCGGCGCGGCGGTGGCGGTGTCGAGCCGGTGGAACAGCTCGTGGCGGCGCTCGAGCTCCGGCTCGTCGAACACCTGCACGGCGAGGTCGAATGGCAGGGCGGCCATCACGCGCGCGGCGGCATCGGTGGCCAGGCGGTTGAGCGCCTCGGCCACGTCCGCGCTGCGCATGGTGGAGAGCGTTTCCGCCAGCTCGGCCGGATCGCCGGAGAGGAGGTACAGCAGCTCGGGGGAAGCCGTCATGACGCGAGCTCTCGTGGCACAGTGGAACCGAATCGAGATTCGTGGGAAGCTGACGCCTGGTCACGCGTGGCGCCAGTCGAGATGCGGTGAAGGGTCGTCGCGCGGCTACGCCCGGCGGGGTTCCGAGTCGGGGCGCAGCGCCGCCCAGGTCCAGACCAGCGCGCCCACCAGCACGGCGGCGGGGATGAGGAGGACGGCGCGGCCGAGCGAGCTGGCGTCGGAGATCTTTCCGATCAGCCACGGCGATGGGACGTCGCCCAGCACGTGGATGACGAAGATCGACAGCGCCATGGCCGAGGCGCGCATCGCCGCCGGCACCTCGCTCACGATGGCGGAGTTGATCGGACCGGTGGACATGAAGATGAGCACCTCGGCGGCGATGAGCGCCGGCCAGTACACCGCGCGGTCCGGGGAGACGAGCGCGAGATACGCGAGCGGTGCCGCGGCGAGCGTGGCGAGGCCGGAGACCCAGAGGTACGCCTGTCGCGTGCGGGCGAGGAGGAAATCGCCGAGCCATCCGCCCACGAACGTCCCCACGAAGCCGGTGATCACCACCACGGCGCCGAGTTGCACGCTCGCCTGCTCGCGCGGCAGGCCGCGCACGCGCTCGAGGAAGGTGGGCATCCAGAACGCGATCCCGCCGAGCGCGAAGGTATAGGCGGCGTAGCCGAGAATGGTGAGCCGGTACTGGCGGATGCGCGCGAGCACGCGATACGCGCCCATGCCGCGCGCCGCGGGGACGGCCGCGTGGTCGTCGGCCTCGTCGCGCGCGCCGCGCGGCGGATCGGCGAGCCAGAGCGAGAGGAGCGCGAGGAGGAGTCCCGGGATACCGGCGACGAAGAACGCGGAGCGCCACCCGTAGCGGTGGTCCACGAGTCCCCCCACGACGTAGCCGAGCGCCGAGCCCACTGGGGTGGCCATGTAGAACACGGCGAACACGCGGCCGCGCAGCCTGGCGGGGAAGTAGTCGGCGAGGAGCGCGGGGGCGATGGTGCCGTAGGCCGCCTCCCCCACCCCGACCACGGCGCGCGCGGCGAGGAGCGAGCCGAAGCTCGTGGCGAGGCCGCCGAGGGCGGTGGCGACGCTCCAGATGGCGACGCCGAGCGCGAGCAGGCGGGGGCGCGAGCCGCGGTCCGCGCGCGCGCCGATCACCGGCGCGGCCACCATGTACACGATGATGAACACGCTCGCGAGCTGCCCGAACTGCGCGTCGGAGAGGTGCAGATCCGAGGTGCGCAGGCTCTCCCCGAGCGCGGCGACGACGAACCGGTCGAGGTAGTTGAACAGGTTCACGAGCGTGAGCACCACGAGCCCGAGCCACGCGCCGCGCACGGGAGGGAGCGCGCGCGCGGTGCCGGAGGCGGCGTGGGTGTCGGCGATCGCCTGGGACATGCGGAACGGGATGGAGGCCGGATGCGCGGTCGCCCGGGACGGCGACCGCACAAGGTAGCGTCGCGAGACTTGACGCGCGACCCCACGCTCGGGAGCTTACCGCTGCCACAACCACGGAGCGCATGGTGCCGACAGTGTACGACGCGATCATCATCGGTGCGGGGCACAACGGCCTCGTCACCGCGGCCTACCTCGCGGCCGCGGGGAAGCGGGTGCTCGTGCTCGAGCGCCGGGAGATGGTGGGCGGTGCGTGCGTGACGGAGGAGCTCTGGCCGGGCTACAAGGTGTCCACGGCGTCCTACGTCAACAGCTTGCTGCGCCCGGAGATCATCCGGGACCTGGAGCTGAAGGCGCACGGCTTCGAGCTGCTCCCGCGCAATCCGTCGTCGTTCACCCCGTTCCCCGATGGGCGCTCGCTGCTCCTCGGCCCCGACAAGGCACTGACGCTCCGCGAGATCGCGAAGTTCTCGCCACGCGACGCGGAAGCGTATCCGAAGTACGAGGCGATGCTCGAGCGCGTGGCCGACTTCATCGAGCCCACGCTGATGATGACGCCCCCGGATCCCTGGTCCGCGCGTCCGCGCGATCTGCTGGCGCTGGCGAAGCTCGGCTGGGGCTTCCGCAAGCTCGGCCGGGATGGCGCGGCGGCGATCGAGATCCTCACCGCCGATGCCAGGTCGGTGCTCGACCGGTGGTTCGAGAGCCCGGAGCTGAAGGCGACGCTCGCCACCGACGCGATCATCGGCGCGAATGCCTCGCCGTCCACGCCGGGAACCGCGTACGTCCTGTTCCACCACGTGATGGGCGAGTGCAACGGGGCACGCGGCGTGTGGGGGTACGTGCGTGGCGGGATGGGCGGGATCTCGAACGCCATCGCGTCGGCGGCGCGCGCGCGCGGGGCGGAGATCCGCACCAGCGCGCCCGTGGCGCGCATCCTGGTGAAGGATGGGCGTGTGCGCGGTGTGGCGCTCGCCGACGGGACCGAGATCCGCGCGCGGATGGTGGCATCGAACGCCGATGCGCACACCACCTTCCTGAAGCTGATGGACGACGAGCACCTTCCCGCCGACTTCGTGCGGCAGGTGCGGCAGATCGACTACTCGAGCGCCACGCTGAAGATCAACGTGGCGCTGAGCGAGCTCCCCGACTTCCGCGCGCTCCCCGGGAGCGCGCCCGGGCCGCAGCAC
Source organism: Gemmatimonadaceae bacterium (assembly GCA_035760785.1). Lineage (GTDB taxonomy): Bacteria > Gemmatimonadota > Gemmatimonadetes > Gemmatimonadales > Gemmatimonadaceae > JADGGM01. The sequence goes on from DASTSH010000204.1 coordinate 7,361, forward strand.
CGGGGGACGATCCACATCGCGCCGTCCCTCGAGTACATGGAGCGCGCCTTCGACGACGCGAAGTACGGCGAGCCCTCGCGGTCACCGGTGCTCGAGTGCACCATCCCGTCCGTGGTCGATCCCACGGTGGCGCCGCCGGGGAAGCACCTCATGTCGATGTTCATCCAGTACGCGCCGGCCAGGCTGCGCGAAGGGAGCTGGGACGGGGCGAAGGAGCGGTTCGCGGACCGCTGCTTCGAGATCATGGACGAGTACGCGCCGAACTTCCGCCGCTCCGTGATCGACCGGCAGGTGCTCTCCCCGGTGGACATCGAGCGCCGCTACGGGCTCACGGGGGGAAACATCTTCCAGGGGGCGATGACGCTGAACCAGCTCTTCTTCATGCGCCCGCTGCCGGGCTACGCGGACTACCGCACGCCGGTGAGGGGTTTGTTCCTGTGCGGCGCCGCCACGCACCCGGGTGGCGGCGTGATGGGGGCGTGCGGGTACAACGCGGCGCGCGAGATGCTGAGGAGCTGAAACGCGGGGCGCGGGCCGAGGGGCGCGGGACGCGGTGCGCGGGCATCGCGCGAGTCCCGATTCCCCGGTCCCGGGACGCCATCGCGCCCCGCGTCCCGCATCCCGCGTCCCGCGTCCCGCACGCCGAGTCCCGATTCCCGATTCCCGAGTCCCGAGCCGTCATGACCGTCCTCGCTCTCACCGCCCTCATCTTCATCGGCGCCTTCACCGCCGGCCTGATCGGATCGCTCACCGGACTCGGGGGGGGCGTGATCATCGTCCCCCTCCTCACGCTCGGCTTCGGCGTGGACATCCGCTACGCCATCGGGGCCTCGCTCGTGTCGGTGATCGCGACGTCGTCCGGCGCGGCGGCGGCGTACGTGAAGGAAGGGTTCACCAACGTGCGCATCGGCATGCTGCTGGAGGTGGCGACCACGGTGGGCGCGCTCACCGGAGCGTTCGTGGCGGGGCTCGTGGCCCCCTCGGTGATCGCGGTGGTGTTCGGTCTCGTGCTGCTCCACTCCGCGTGGCAGTCCACGCAGCCGCGCCTGGAGCACATCAGCGGCGGCCCGCCGGATCCGCTGGCCACGAAGCTGCGCCTCGACTCCACCTATCCAACCCCCGAGGGCCCGCAGCACTACCAGGTGCAGCGCGTGCCGGCGGGGTTCGGGCTGATGTACGTGGCCGGCGTGCTGTCCGGGCTGCTCGGCATCGGCTCGGGCGTGGTGAAGGTACTGGCAATGGATCGTGCCATGCACCTGCCGTTCAAGGTGTCCACGACGACGAGCAATTTCATGATCGGCGTCACGGCGGCGGCGAGCGCCGGCGTCTACCTGCACCGCGGCTACATCGATCCCGGACTCGCGCTCCCCGTGATGCTCGGCGTGCTCACGGGCGCGCTCACGGGCGCGCGCGTGCTGCCGGGGCTCAAGACGCACAAGCTGCGCCTGGTGTTCAGCGTGGTGGTGGCGGTGATGGCGATCGAGATGCTGTACAACGGGATCATGGGGAAGATCTGAGATGCGGCAGACGACGACGCCCGCGCGGGAGCAAGCCACGACGTCCCACTCCGCCTCGGGTCATGCCCCCGCCGAGGAGCACGTGGAGCAGCTCATCGGCAACCTGCTGCGCATCGGCGTGCTGATCGCCGCCGCGGTGGCGCTCGTGGGCGGGGTGATGTACCTGGCGCACAGCGCGTTCACGCGCCCGAGCTACCACGTGTTCCGCGGCGAGCCGCCGATGCTGCGCAGCATCGGCGGCATCCTGTCGGGCGTGGCCGCGTTGGAGCCGACGGCGATCATCCAGCTCGGCATCGTGCTCCTGATCGCGACGCCGATCGCGCGTGTGCTGCTCACGCTCATCGCGTTCGCCGTGCGCCGCGACCGCATGTACGTGCTGATCAGCGCGCTCGTGCTGGGGCTGCTCGCCTACAGTCTGCTGGCGGGGTGAGCGCCGCCGGCGCTCACCGCCCGAACGCGATCGTCACGCCGCCGTACACCGTCCGTCCGGTGCCGGGCTCGTAGTACTTCCCCGCCTGCGGGGCGGCGTTCACGGCCACCGACCCCACGTAGTGCCGGTCGAACAGGTTCTGGATGCCGAAGTACGGCGCGAGCCAGGGACGCCCGAACACGGCGGTGGCGCCGGTCCGCAGGTTCACCACACCGTAGCCATTGGCCGCCGCGTCGTTGCCGTCGTTCACGAACACGCGGCTCTGCGCGATCCCCTCCAGGGTGGCGAAGATGTTCGCGCGCCGCCACGTCGCCGCCGCCTGCAGGCGATGCTCCGGAATGCCGGGGATCCTGTTGCCCGCGAACTGCGTGGTGTCCACGACGAAGTCGCGGAAGCGGAAGCGCGAGTAGCTGTACGTGGCCCCCAGCTCCACGGGCCCCAGGAGCGTGCCCGCTCCCACCTCGATCCCCTGACGACGCGTCCGGCCGGCGTTGCGGAAGTACGTGCGCCCCTCGCCGCCGGGGATCTCGAAGGGAATGAGCTCGTTCCGCACCTCGGTGTCGAACAGCGCGAGGTCGTACTGCACCCGTGTGGCGATGAGTCCCTTGAGCCCCACCTCGTACGTGGTCGACGTCTGCGGATCCAGATCGGGGTTGATCCCGGCCGAGCCGTCGGGCTTGTTGCCGAGCTCCGTGGCGGTAGGGGTCTCGAAGGCGGTGGACACGTCCGCGTACAGCGAGTGGAGCGGCGTGAGGCGGGCGAGCGCGCCGACGATGGGACTCACCTGGTGCATGGTGCGCGAGCCGGAGTCGTCGTGGCCGTCGGCGAAGAAGTGATCGCGCACCTCGAACTTCACCACGTCGGCGCGGACACCCAGGTCCAGCCGGTACCGGTCGCCGAACGCCAGCTCGTCGCGGATGTACGGCCCCACGCTCGACACGATCTCGTTCTGGTGCAGCGTGAGCGCCCCCTGCTCCTCCCCGGGCGTGGTGCACAGGTCGGGATCCGGGGTGCCGTTGCAGTTGGCGAAGTTCTTCCGGTCGTCGTCCTGCCGCTGGGCATCCACGCCGGCGGTGAACCGCTGCGCGACGCCGAACAGCCGTGCGGGGAGGATCGCCCGCACGCCGGCGCCCCACGACACGCGACCGAGGTCCACGATGGCGAAGGTGAGCGGGTTGTAGAGGTCGCGCGAGCCGCCGTACACGATGGCGCTGAGCTGCCGGTCCCCGAAGGCGTGCGAGGCCTGCACCCCCACCTGGTACTGCTGCACCGTCTTCCGCGCGCGCTTCGTCACCGAGAAGGGGTCGGCCATCGTCGGCGCGCTGTCGAGCTGCGCGCGCGTGAGCGCGCCGGGATTCTCCGCGAGCGGCATGTCGAAGCCGAGGAGCTGCAGCGACAGGTCGGTGCCGTCGGCGCGCCAGTCCACCTTGCCGTACCCGCTCGTGACGTGCTGGCGGGAATACGCGCGGTAGCCGTCCTGCGCCGTGTAGTTGATGTCCCCCTGGTAGCTGAAGGGGCGATCGGTGCCGCCGAAGGTCGCGGTCCACCGCTGGAAGCCGAAGTCCCCGCCCCATCCACGCGCTTCCACCGCGAACGGATCGAGCGGCGGCGGCGCGGACTGCAGGTCGATCACCCCGCCCGAGGCGTTGCCGTACAGCGCGGCGGCGCTCCCGCGAAACGCCTCCACCTGCCCCACGGACTCGAGGTCGATGTAGTCCACCGGCGTCTGTCCGTCGGGGAGCGTGAGCGGCATGCCGTCGCGCAGCACGCGCACGCTGCGCACGCCGAACTGGGAGCGAGCGCCGAAGCCGCGAATGTTGAGCCGGGGGTCCTGCGTGGGGTTGTTGCGGTTGGAGACGTTGACGCCGGGGATCAGGAACAGCGTCTCGTCGAGCAGCACGTGCCGCTGCCCGGGGCGCATGCTGTCGGGCCGCGTGGACGTGACGGCGAACGGCACCTCGAGTGGCGAGCGTGCGGTGTCTCGGGTGATGGTGACGACGGGCGCGAGTCGTTGCACCGTGTCGCGCTTCGCGGGCGGAGTGGTGTCCTGCTGCGCGCCGAGAGGGAGGGCGAACACCGGAAGGAGGATGGAGATGCTCGCGAACGCTCTCCAGCCGCCCACCTCGTGACGTCGGTGAGTGATCGGCATCTGTCCCTGGGAAAGGTGACGCCGGCGCGGACAGCCGCCGGACGGCTTGGCCTCACGCCATCAATGTGATGGGTGGGCAGTGTCGGAGCAATTGGCGTGGGGGTTCCAGGACCTGGTGGGTAGACCACCATGGAACGCGTGTGGCGTGTGGGGCACTGACGGGTGTAGATGCTGGGTAGAGCGCGTGTAGGTTCGGCGGTAGAGAGAGTCCACCTACACACGAACCCACACGCGCA
>DASTSH010000205.1:0-26559 GCA_035760785.1 Gemmatimonadaceae bacterium
GGTGCGCGCTGGGAATCGGGATTCGGGAATCGGGAATCGGGAAACTCAGCGAGGGGGGCGGCGCATGAGCGCCGCCCCCCTCGCACGATGGTGCGGCGCTCGCGCCGCGGTCCTCTCCCGAGTCCCGAGTCCCGCGCATCCCGCACCCCGAATCCCGCGCCCCGCCAGCTGGTATATTTCTCCCGTGACGCAGCCCCCAACCATCCCCGAGCTCCTCGCCCCCGCCGGCTCGCTCGACGCCGTGCGCGCGGCCATCGCCAACGGCGCCGATGCCGTCTATCTCGGCGCCGAGCGCTTCAACGCGCGAGATGAGGGGGCGCAGCTCACGCTCGAGGAGCTCGCGGAGGCCTGCCGCATCGCGCACGGGCGGGGGAAGCGTGTCTATCTCACCCTGAACACGCTCGTGAAGCCCCACGAGATCGCCGATGCCCTCGAGCTCCTCGGCGAGGCGATCGAGCGCGGGGTGGACGCGGCGATCGTGCAGGACGTCGGGTTGGTCCGGCTCATCCAGCGCGTGTTCCCCGAATTCGAGCTGCACGGCTCCACGCAGATGACCGTGCACGATCAGGCCGGCGCCGCCGTCATGCGCGACCTCGGTCTCCGGCGCGTGGTGCTCGCGCGCGAGAACACGATCGAGGACATCCGCGAGATCCGCCACGCCGTCCCCGCCCTGGAGCTGGAGACGTTCGTGCACGGGGCGCTCTGCATCTCGTACTCCGGGCAGTGCTACATGTCCGGGCTCATCTCGGAGCGCAGCGCCAACCGCGGCTCCTGCGCCCAGTCGTGCCGCAAGGACTACGTGCTCACCGACGTCGAGAGCGGCGACACCCTCGACCGCGGCTATCTCATCTCCGCGCGCGACCTGGCGGCGGTGGAGCACCTGCCGGCGATCGCGGAGCTGGGCGTCCACACGCTCAAGATCGAGGGGCGGAAGAAGAAGCCGGAGTACGTGGCCACCGTCACGCGCGGCTATCGCGAGCTGCTCGAGCGCATCCGCCGGGGCGAGACCCCGGCCGTCGCGCCGGAGCCGCCGGCGGATCTGGTGCAGATCTTCAGCCGCGGCTTCACCGGCGGGATGTACGGCGGTCGCGCCGGGCGCGAGTACATCACGCGCGACCAGCCGGACAACCGCGGCGTGATGCTCGGCGTCGTCGTGGGACACGAGCGGGGGGAGGTGATCGTGGAGCTGTCCGCCCCCGTGGCGGAGCGCGACGGTCTCGCCTTCGAGCCCCAGGAGTCGGGACGCGGCGAGACGATCGGCTTCGCCGTGTCGAGCGCCCGCACGCTCGCCACGCGCGCCGGCGTCACGCGCCAGGCGATCGCCACGCGCGTCCGCATCCCGGTGGGGTGGCGCGTGGTGCGCACCTCGCACGCGGCGCTGCTCGACCGCGCGCGCGCCAGCTATGCGGCCCTCGCCTCGCCGGCGCGCGCGCGCCGCACGAGGCTCGATGCGCGCGTCTTCGGCGCCGCGGGCGCGCCGCTCAAGATCATCTTCGCCGCCGACGGCGAGAGCGTGGACGTGCGGAGCGAGGTGGAGCTGGCGCCGGCGCGCAAGCGCGCGCTCGACCAGGCGCAGCTCCGCGAGCAGCTCGGCCGCCTCGGAGAGACGCCCTTCGCCCTCGGGACGGTGGACGATGCGGGGCTCGCTCCCGGGCTCTTCCTCCCCGTGAGCGAGCTGAACGCCCTGCGCCAGCGCGCCGTGGACGAGCTGCTGCTCCGGCGCGACTGGGCGCACCAGGCCGCCGTGGCCGAGCGCCGCGCGCGGATCGAGAGCGTCGTGCACGACGTGCCGCTGGCCGCCCAGCCGCGCGCGGGCGACGACGATGTGCCGCCACTCGTGTGCGCCGACGTCCATCGCATCGAGGATGCCCGCGCGGCGGCCGACGCCGGGGCGGGGGAGGTGGCGTTCGACCCCTTCCTGCGCCACCCCGTGCCCCCCGTCGCGCGCCTCCGCGCGCTCGCCGAGGAGCTGGGTGAGCGCGGCGTCGTGCTGCGACTGCGCACGCCCACCATCGTGCGCCCGAGCGAGCGGCGCACGCTCGACCGCTGGCTCGATCTCGGCCTCCCGGTGCTGTCGGGGCACCTCGGTCTCGTGGCCGAGCTCGCGCGCGAGGGGCGCGACGTCGTCGCCGACTACGCCGTGAACTGCTTCAACCAGCACACCGCGGCGGAGTGCTTCCGCCTCGGCGCGCGGCGGATCGTGCTGTCGGTGGAGCTCACGGTGGAGGAGCTCGCGGCCGTGAGCGCGCCATGGCGCGGGCGCGGCTTCGACGCGCTCGTGTACGGCCGCCCGGAAGGGATGACGATCGAGCACTGCGTGCTCTCCGCCGCCTTCGACCGCGAGCCCACCACCTGCCGCGATCTGTGCGTGAAGAAGCATCCGCGCGTGGAGATCACCGATCCCACCGGCTACACCTTCCCCGTGGCCACCGACTCGGCCTGCCGCAACCGGCTCCTGCACTCGCGCCCCATCGAGGCGTCCGAGTTCCTGCCGCGGCTGTGGAGCGCCGGAGTGCGCTCGTACCGATTGCTCTTCAACGTGCCGGGGGATCCCGTCGGCGAGATCGTGGCGCGCTGGAGTGACGCGCTGCGCGCCATGGCCGCGGCGGAGGCGCCGGAGCTGCGCGGCATCCGCGAGCTCGTCGGGAGCGCGTTCACGCGCGGCCACTTCGCGCGGGCCGTCTGATGCTGACGCCCGACGCCAGATGATGCCGCCGCGCACGCCGCGCCGTGCCAGGATGCGCGCATGACCGACCGCCCGACGATCGCGCAGGCGCGGGAGACGCTGCGGCGCCGCTTCGGCTACCAGGACTTCCGCCCCGGCCAGGAGCGCGCGGTGGAAGCCGTGCTCTCCGGCCGCGACACGCTGGTGATCCTCCCCACCGGCGGCGGCAAGTCGCTCTGCTACCAGGTGCCGGCACTCCTGCTGCAGGGGCTCACCGTCGTCGTGTCTCCGCTCATCTCGCTCATGAAGGACCAGGTGGACACGCTCGTGGCGCGCGGCCTTCCCGCCACGTTCGTGAACTCCACCCTGACAGGGAACGAGGTGGCGGACCGGCTCGCGCGCGCCGCGCGCGGCGAGTTCAAGCTGCTGTACGTCGCCCCGGAGCGCTTCGACTTCGGCGGGACCGCGGAGCGACTGCGCGCCATGGGCGTCTCCCTCCTCGCCATCGACGAGGCGCACTGCATCAGCGAGTGGGGGCACGACTTCCGCCCGAGCTACCTCCGCATCCGCGAGGTGCGCGAGCGGCTCGGCGCGCCCCCGACCATCGCGCTCACCGCCACGGCCACTCCCGAGGTGCGGCGCGACATCGTGCACCAGCTCGCGCTCGCGCACCCGGAGACGGTGATCACCGGCTTCGACCGGCGGAATCTCCACTACCACGTGGTGCGCACCCGCACGGAGCAGGACAAGGACGACGCCCTCGTCTCCCGGCTGCGCGAGAGCGAGGGGCTCGCCGTCGTCTACGCCTCCACGCGGAAGGCGGTGGAGCGCATCACCGCCATGCTCGAGCGCGCGCGCATCAGCGCCGTGGGCTACCACGCCGGACTCGATGACGAGCACCGGCACGCCGTGCAGGACGCGTTCATGCGCGAGGAGGTGCGCGTGATCGTCGCCACGAACGCGTTCGGGATGGGGATCGACAAGCCCAACGTGCGACTCGTGCTGCACCACGCCATGCCGGGAACGCTCGAGGCGTACTACCAGGAGGCGGGGCGCGCCGGTCGCGACGGCCTCCCCTCGGACTGCGTGCTCCTGCACGCCTTCCCCGACCGGTTCACGCACGAGTTCTTCATCCGCAGCGCCTACCCCGAGCGCGCGACGGTGGAGCGCGTGTACGCGGAGCTGCGCCGCGCCGCCGATGGCACGGGGCTCGCGCGCGTCACCCCGGCGGATCTCGCGTCCATGACGCGCGGCGAGGTGAAGGACCGCGAGGCGGAATCCGCGCTCCGGATCCTCGTGCAGGGGGAGGCGGTGCACAGCGAGCCGACCACCGCCAGCCGCGTCTGGGTCCGGCTCATCGCCGCGCCGGAGCGCGTGCGCGCGGAGCTCGGGGCGGACCGCGCGGTGGACCGTGATCTGCTGCGCGCGCTCTGGCGCGCCGTGGGCTCGCGCCTTCAGCGCGGCGCCGCGATCGACCCGGACGGTCTTCCCCCCGGCTTCGGGGGCGTGCAGGGCGTGTCCGCCGCGCTCGAGCGGCTGCAGGCGGAGCAGTTCGTGGTGTGGGAGCGCACCGGCGGCGGGCTCCGCCTCGCCGACCCGCACGCGCCGGTCTCCGGCTTCCCGATCGACTGGGGGACGCTCGACCGCCGCCGGCGCGCCGACATGGGGAAGCTCGATGCCATGCAGCGCTACGCCTACGCGAAGAGTTGCCGGCGCGCCTTCGTGCTCAGATATTTCGGCGACCCGGCGGCGCAGTCATCGTGCGAGGGGTGCGACATCTGCCTCGGCACCCACGTGGAGCTCGAGCCGGCGAAGCGCAACTCGCGCGTGGCGCCGCCGGAACGCGTCGCGGGGGCGCGGGATTCCTCCCGGAGCACCTCGCGCAAGACGCGCACCGAGGAGCGGGCACCGCTGGCGGATCTGGAGCTCGGCGCCGCCGACGCCGCCCTCGTGACGGCGCTCAGGACGTTGCGCGGGGAGCTCGCGCGTGGGGAGAAGGTGCCGGCCTACTGCGTGTTCCCGGACCGAACGCTGCTCGAGATGGCGGTGCGACGCCCGCGCACCATCGCCGCGCTCGGTGATGTGCGCGGCGTGGGACCGGCCAAGCTGGAGAAGTACGGCGAGCGATTCCTCGCCGTCATTCGAGGCGCCAACGACGACACGGAAGCGGCGTGACCATGGACGATCTCCCGTATTTCACCGAGCAGCATCACGCCGTGCGCGACATGGTGCGCGAGTTCGCGCGCACCGAGGTGGCGCCCGTCGCCGCGGTGCTCGATGCCGAGGCCCGCTTCCCCTGGGAGAACGTGCGCAAGATGGGGGAGCTGGGGCTGCTCGGCGTCCCCTGGCCGGAGGCGCTCGGCGGCGCGGGGATGGACTACGTGAGCTACATCATCACCATCCACGAGATGGCGAAGGTGGATGCGTCGCACGCCATCACGATCTCCGCCCACACCACCCTCGGGACCTCTCCGATCGTGAACTTCGGCACGGCGGCGCAGAAGGAGCGCTACGTGCCGCTGCTCGCCACGGGACGCGTGCTCGGCGGCTTCGGGCTCACCGAAGAAGGGGCGGGGAGCGACGCGGGGGGGACGCGCACGCGTGCCGAGCGGCGCGGCGCGTGCTGGGTGCTCAACGGCTCCAAGCGGTTCATCACGCACGGCGGCGTGGGCGAGGTGTTCGTGGTCACGGCCGTCACCGATCCGTCGAGGGGGACGAAAGGGATCAGCTCGTTCATCCTCACGAAGGAGACCACTGACCTCGATGCGGCGCGCGCGGTGGGAGTGGGACACGACCCGTCGCTCCCGGCCATGCCCGGCTTCACCGCCGGCAAGAAGGAGGACAAGCTCGGCTGGCGCGCCTCGGACACGCGGGAGCTGCTCTTCTCTGACGTCGAGGTGCCGGCGGAGAACCTCCTCGGCGAGGAGGGAATGGGGTTCGTGAACTTCATGCGGACGCTCGACTCCGGCCGGATCGGCATCGGGGCGCTCTCACTGGGGATCGCCGAGGGGGCGTTCGAGGAGGCGCTGCGCTACGCCTCCGTGCGACGGCAGTTCGGCCGGCCGATCGCGGACTTTCAGGGCGTGCAGTTCCAGCTCTCGGACATGGCCACCGAGATCGAGGCCGGGCGGCACCTGGTGTACCACGCCGCGTGGCTGGCGCAGCACGGGAAGCCGTTCGGCAAGCAGGCGGCGATGGCGAAGCTCTTCTGCTCGGAGCTCGCGATGCGCGCGACGATCAAGGCGGTGCAGATCCACGGCGGCTACGGGTACACCAAGGAGTATCCCGTGGAGCGCATGATGCGCGACGCCAAGATCTGCGAGATCGGGGAGGGGACCTCCGAGGTGCAGCGGATGGTGATCGCGCGCCACCTCCTCAGGTCGCTGTCGGACTGACCGTCGCGGCCGGGGCCGGCCGCGACGTTGCGAGCCCCTTCGGGCTTCTCGTATACTTCCATGGTGCCGTGGCGGCGGCGCGTTCCCCGTCGTCGAGTTCCGACGCGCGGAGTTCGCGTGGCGACGCCACTCACGGCCGCTCATCGAGCGGCGCAGCATCGCAGCGTTGAACGACGCCAGAGCTGTTCTTTCAGGCGCGTGATCGGCCGGGCGACTCGCGGCGCGATCATGCGTGAACGTGACCGGAGGCGGCGTGCGGCGGGAGCAGTCCCGTGCGCCGCTCCCACGCGTACCGAAGCCCTTGCCAGCGATGGATCGCATGATGTCCCGGATCTTCCTCGAGCACGCGCTCGCGGCGGCCGCCCTCGTGGCGTTCGCCTGGAGCGTGGTGTCTCTCGAGGCGCGGACGTCGTGGACGATCGTGCGCGCCGCGCCCGGAGCGTGGCGCGCGCCCGGAGCCGCACGCTCCGTCGCTCGGCACGCGCGGCCGGCGCGCGCCCACATCCACGAGAGCCGTGATCCCGCAACGGGTGCCGAGTCGCCGCCCGGTATCTGGGACACGACGGTGAATGAAGCGAGAGATTCTCATCAACGCGAGTCCGCGAGAGACTCGCGTGGCCATCCTGGAGGATGACCAGCTCGTCGAGTTGATGATCGACCGCCCCGACAACCGCCGCATGGTCGGGGACATCTATCTCGGGAAGGTGGAAGCCGTCCTTCCCGGGATCCAGGCGGCCTTCGTCGACATCGGCACGGAGAAGAGTGCCTTCCTGCACGCCAGCGATCTCGTCTTTCCGGAGAGCGAGGAAGACGAGGACCTGGACGACGAGGACGAGGGAGAGGAGGACGGGGGAGGGAACGGCCGCCGCGGGCGGCGGGTGAAGGCGCCGCCCATCCAGGAGCTCCTGAAGCGAGGGCAGGACATCCTCGTGCAGGTGTCCAAGGAGCCGATCTCCACCAAGGGCCCTCGCGTCACGGCGCAGATCTCCCTCGCCGGGCGCTTCCTCGTGTTCATGCCCTTCGCATCGCGCGTCGGGGTGAGCCGCAAGATCGGCGAGCGCGCCGAGCGGCAGCGGCTGCGCGAGCAGGTGCAGCAGGTGCTCCCCCCCGACTCCGGGGGCGTCATCGTGCGCACCGTCGGCGAGGACGTCACCCAGGAGACGTTCAAGCGCGAGCTGAGCACCCTCATGGGGCAGTGGAAGCGCATGAACCGCAAGACCCGCTTCCTGCGCGCCCCCGCGCTCGTGCACCGGGAAACGAGTCTCACGCGCGGGCTCACGCGCGACCTGTTCAGCACCAAGGTCGACTCGCTGGTGGTGGACTCCAAGCAGGTGTTCAACGAGATCGTGGAGTACCTCCAGGGGATCGCTCCCGAGCTGATCGACCGCGTGAAGCTGTACGACGAGCCCGTGCCGCTGTTCGACAAGGCGGGGATCGAGACCGAGATCCGCGACCTCTTCAAGCGGCGGTGCGACCTCCCCTCGGGGGGCTACCTGGTGATCGAGCAGACCGAGGCGCTCGTCTCGATCGACGTCAACTCCGGCCGCTACACGGGGAAGAAGGACCCCGAGAAGACGATCCTGAAGACCAATACCGAGGCGGCGCGCGAGGTGGCGCGGCAGCTCCGCCTGCGCGACATCGGCGGGATCATCGTCTGCGACTTCATCGACATGGAGACGAAGGCGAACCGCGACAAGGTGCTCCAGGAGCTGCGCACGCACCTGACGCGCGACCGTGCCCGGACCAAGGCGTTCGCGGTGAGCGAGCTGGGGCTGGTGGAGATGACGCGTCAGCGGGTGCGCGCCAGCCACTACCAGAACATGACCGAGGCCTGTCCGACGTGCGGGGGAACGGGGCGGGTGTTCACCCCGGAGAGCACCGTGCGGCGCATGGAGCGCTCGGTGAAGCGAATGGCGGTGGAGGGGAAGAAGGACAACCTGGTGGTGAAGATGCACCCGGACGTGGCGATGTACGTGCTGGAGAACGAGCAGGACCTGATCCGGAAGCTGGAGAAGTCCGTGGGCTTCTCCCTCAAGCTGCGCGACGATCCGCTGCTGAAGCCGGATGAGTTCAAGCTGGTGGTGAAGGGCGCGGAGCGGGACGTGACGCAGCAGTACGCGGTGGCGTGACGGGACGGGGACGGGGCGCTGGCTGGGGCCCGCCCATTGACACCCGACTCCGGTTTCGATAAGTTGTTAATTCTGTACCGGTTACCTGACCCATACGACATGCCCTACGCCATCATTCGCACCGGCGGCTTCCAGTTTCGGGCCGAACCCGGCAAGACCCTCCGCGTTCCGACCATTGCGGCCGACGTCGGAGCGAGCGTCACGTTCGACGAAGTGCTCCTCGGCTCCGATGGCACCAACGTGCACGCCGGCGCGCCGCTCGTCTCGGGTGCCAAGGTGACCGCCGAGATCGTCCGCCACGGGAAGGGCGACAAGATTGTCGTCTTCAAGATGAAGCGCCGGAAGAACTACGCCCGCAAGCAGGGGCACCGGCAGCCCTTCACCGAGGTCCGCATCAACGACATCACTCTGGGCTGAGAGTAGACGATGGCTCACAAGAAAGGCGTTGGCTCCAGCCGCAACGGTCGCGACAGCAACCCGCAGTACCGCGGCGTGAAGAAGTTCGGCGGTGAGCGCGTTCGCGCCGGCAACATCCTCGTTCGCCAGTGCGGCACCAAGTTCCACCCCGGCCGCAACGTCGGCCTCGGCTCCGACTACACCATCTACTCGCTCATCGATGGCGTGGTGAAGTTCGAGCACAAGGACAAGACGCGCTTCAAGGTCAGCGTCTATCCCGCCGTCGAGGCGAAGGCCACCCCCGCCGCCTGACCCAGATGGTTGCCGATCGAGGCGCCTCCGCGATGCGGAGGCGCCTTTTTCGCGCCCGGAGGTGGCCGAGCAAGCGCAGGCACCTTCTCGCGGCGGCGCCGGGGTAGGTGACAGCGAGCCCTCGGCGCCACATCATTACAGGCATCGCCACCCTCAACGGACCGCCCTCCCCATGGCACTCTGGAATCGCCTGAAGCAGGAGCTCGATCGCGCGGGGCACGTGGCGCAGGGTGCCCTCGATGAAGGGCGCGTGCGCCTCGATGCCTTCCGCGCCAAGCAGCTCGCCGACAAGGCCGCGCAGGCGCTCGGCTGGGCCGTCTATCGCGCCCGGCAGCGCGGGCAGGAGCTGGACGTGGAGATCTACGCCCGCCTGAGCAGCACCATCGCGGGGCACGAGGCGGAGGCCGCGCGGCTCGAGCAGCAGATCGACGCGATGGCGGCCGCGCGCCGCGCGCGACGCCCGGCCGCGTCCCACCCCGGGCATCCCCCTGCGGCGTGAGCGCCGCGCACGCAATACCGTCGGCACGAGCCGGGCGCCGCGATGACTGACGCCTGGGATCACCTGGACGCGGGGGTCCTCGCCGAGCGGCGCGGCGCCGTCGACGAGGCGCTCGTGCACTATCGCGCCGCGGCGGAGGGCGATGATCCCTGGCTCCGCTCCGAGGGGCTGCGACGGCAGTCCGCCGTGCACCGCAATCGCGCCGAGTGGGACGAGGCGCTCGCCCTCGCGCGGCGGGCGGCGGAGATCGCCTCGGCGGCCTCCCTGCGCGATCAGGAGGCCGAGGCGCGCAACGCCGAGGCGGCCGTCTTCCTCGCCCGGGGGGAGCTGGACACTGCCGTACGCTCCTTCGAGGCGGTGCTCGCGATCAGCCAGGACGCGAGGATCCGCGGGATGGCGCTCCAGAACATCGGCTCGGTGGAAGCGCAGCGGGGGGATTGGGAGGGCGCGCGCCACCACTTCATGGCCTCGGTGAAGTGCTTCCAGCAGGCCGGCTACGACCGCGGCGTGGCCATCGCGCACAACAACTACGGGGGCGCGGCGCTGGAGCACGGGAACTTCGTGCTCGCCGCCGATCTCCTCGCGCAGGCCGTGGCCTCCGCGCGCCGCGCCGAGGACCACGATCTCGTGGCGCTGGCGACGATGAACCACGCCGAGGCGATCGCCGGGGTGGGGGACACCGATCGCGCCGACGCGCTGCTCGACCACGCGCTCGCGCACTTCCAGAGCAGCGGCAATACCTGGCGGGTGGTGGAGGCGCTCAGGATCCGGGGGGACATCGCCCGTCGCCGAGGCGACGGCGACGCCGCGCACGCGCACTACGGCGAGGCCCTGCGCCTCGCGGAGCGCATCGGCGCCCAGCTCGAGATCGACCAGCTCCGCAGCCGACTGGCGCCGGACGCACCGGCGCAATGAACGACGCGGCGCACCGGTCACGTGGACCGGTGCGCCGCGTCGGCGTCTTGGCGTGCGCGGGCGCGATCAGTCGGCGATCGCGTACCGGGAGAGGTGGTCCGTGCGGAAGAGGAACAGCTCCTGCCGCGGCATGGCGTGCCCGTGCATCTTCGCGATCGGCGAGCGCGTCTCGCTGTCGATGTACCAGGCATCGAAGTCCTTCGCCTTCACATCGCCGCCGCAGCGCGAGTAGTCGATCGTCACCGTCACCGCGCGATCGAAGAAGTAATGCGCGACGCCAGCCGCGTGGACGTTGATCTCGAGATACTCGGACGCCGGCACGTCGAACGTGAACGTCGTGGGCTCGGCCACGGCGCCGCGTGGGATCGCGATCGCGAAGCGACCGACGTGCAGCGTGCCGCCGCGCGGACCGATCACGGCACTCGCCGAGGCGGACGTATCCACGGGGCACGACAGAAGACTGGGCGCCGTGGTGGGCGCGGCGGCGACGGCGCGATCGAGCACCGGCTGCGTGGCGCGAGGCGCGGTCGTCATGTCGCCGCTACACGCCGTCACCGCGAGGACCAGCCCACCCACGGCGAGCGCGGCGAAAAGTGGGCGCGTGTGATTCATGTGCGTTGCTCCAGTTGAGTGATCTGCACGCCAAGACGCTATGACCGAACTCCGCACATGATACGATCGACTGTCTGAAATAGCAACACCACCACACGACCGAGCCCATAGAATCATATTTTACGGTCGTTATGACCGTTTTTCCTCGCCCAGCACCATTTCAGTGCACCGCCACAAAGGCGTGTGGGGCAGGCGGCCCCACCGGAGGGCGCGTCAGTCGTTTCCGGCCTGCGGCCGATGCATATTACGTGGGTACCCGTGCGGCGCAGGGAACCGGAAATGGATACGCTGTGCTTCCGCAGCGAGGGCGGCCCGCTCCAATTGCAACTGCGCTGCGGCCGCTCGCAGCTCGGCACCTTCGATCTCCGCCTCTACCAGTCCGAGGAGGGTGAGGCGGTGCCCGGGTGGCGCCGGCGCGGTTGGTTCCGCTGCCCGGAGCTCGATGCCTTCGCCCTCCCACGCCCCGCGGCGTCGAACCACGGACGCGTGGTGCGCTGCCGCGCGCGGATCATCGGCCTGCTGGCGCCGGGTGCCGCGTGCGCACTGTTCGTCGCGCTGCTCCAGAGCGGACGGAAGATCGGGGAGGTGTCGGAGCGCGCGATGCCCAACGCGCCCGCGGCGGTCATCTCCCTGAGCGCGCGCCTCGAGGGGATGGGCGGCGCGCCGGAGCGCGCCGCCCATCCGTCGGAATCGGAGCGCGGCTGAGGCGCTCGTAGAGCCGATCCCGCCTCGCGGCCCGCCCCCCGGCTTTCCTCCGCCGCGGCTCCCCAAAACACGACGGGGCGGCGCGCATGCGCCGCCCCGTCGCTTCGCTCTCGCCCCGCCCCTACTCCTTCTTGCCGTAGCTCGGCGGCAGCGTCTTGTAGCGCTGGGTGAGCAGATCCTGCCGCGAGACGTCGTGCTGCAGCACGCCCCGCACGAACACCTGCGTGGGGCGCGTGGCGAACTCGAACGGATCGCCGCTCCACACCACCACGTTCGCCTCGCGCCCGGCCTGGAGGGAGCCCACGCGGTCCGCGACGCCGAACATCTCGGCCGGAGCGAGCGTCACCGCACGCAGGGCATCGTCCCACGACATGCCGTAGCCCACCGCGTTCCCCGCCTCGTAGCGGATGTTGCGGGCGTTGAACATCTCCTCGTCCCCGCCGCCGGCGTTGCCGATCAGCGCCACCTGCACGCCGGCCCGGCGCAGCAGCGCGGCGTTGTCCTGGCGGGCGCCGAGCATCGTGAAGCTGTACGGGATGTTGTTCATCGCACCCACCAGCACCGGCACCTTCGCGGCGGCGATCCGGTCGGCCACCATCCAGGCCTCGGCGCCGCCGGCGATGATCAGCTTGATCCCGTACTGCTTGGCCAGGTCGAGCGCGGCGCCGATGTCGCTCGCCTTCTCCGCCTCGAGCAGGAGCGGCACGCGCCCCTGAACCACGGGCACCATCGCCTCGAGATCGGCGCGGCTCACCGAGAGCCTGCGGCTCTGCGCCCGGTCGAACTCCGCGCGGTGCGACGCGTAGTACTTCGCGTCATCGAGGAGCGAGCGCAGCGTGCCGAGGAGCTGGCCGCGCGCGCCCGCGTGCGCCGACTGGTTGTCGTTGATCTGCCCGACCATCGCCGCCGGCGCCTTCAGCAGCATGTCCTCGCGCGTGCCGTTCACGAGGTCGATGAACGCCGCCTGTCCGGCGATGAGTCCCCCCACCGGCACGGTGACGTTGCTCGTGATGCCGTCCTCGCGCGTGGCGGCGATGTACACCGAGCGCGGATCCAGCCCATCCCACGACTTGAAGGAGGGCGCGAGCCCGCTGTCGGTGCGGGCGTTCGACTCGTTGGCGTCCCCTCCGAAGCCCACGGCCACCAGGCCGAGCTCCGTCGAAGGGTTCACGAGTCCGGGGGTGACCACCTTTCCGGTGGCGTCGATGCGCTGCGCGTCGGCCGGAATGGACACGTTCGTGCCCACCGCGGCGATGCGGCCGTCGCGGATCAGCACCGTGCCATTCTCGATCGGCGGACCGCTCACCGGATACACCTTTCCACCGGTGATGGCGATCGTCTGTGCGCCGGCCGCGGACGCGAGCGCGGAGCAGGCGAGGGCCGCGGCGGCCAGATAGCGTGCGGTCATCACTTGTTCCCTCCCGTCGACTGGGCCGGCACGGCGGAGGCCGCCGGCGTCTCGTCGGGCACGAAGCCCAACTCGAAGTCCGTGCGCCACCGCTCGCGCGGATCGCTCCGGTCGAAGAGCAGCGCGCCGTCGATCCACACCTTGTCGGCGTGCGTGTACACGCTGAACGGATCCCCCGACCAGAGCACGACGTCCGCGTTCTTGCCGGTCTCGATCGATCCGATCTTGTCATCGAGGCCGATCGCCCACGCGGGGTTGATCGTCATCCACTTCACGGCCTCGTCCTCGGAGATGTCGAGCCCCGCCGCGCGGCCCGCCGCCATCGCCTTCGCCACCTCCTGGTTGAGCCGCTGCACTCCCGACGCATCGTCGGAGTGGATCATGGCGTGCACGCCCGCCTTGTCGAGCAGCGCGAGGTTCGCGCGCACCGCATCGAGCGCCTCCATCTTGAACGCGCCCCAGTCGGCCCACACCGCCGCGCCGATCCCTTCCTTCGCCAGCAGGTCGGCGATCTTGTACGCCTCCACGCCGTGGTGGAACGCGCGGATCTTGAACCCGAACTCGTGCGAGATGTCGATCATCTGCGCCATCTCATCGGCGCGATAGCAGTGGTTCTGCACGTAGATGTTCCCGCGCAGCACCTCGGCGAGCGTCTCGAGCCCGAGATCACGCGCCGGCGGCTCGCCCTTGCGGTCCTTCAGCCACTTGTCCCACTTGCGCCGGTACTCCTCGGCCTTGATCCACTGCGCGCGGTAGCCGGCCACGTTCCCCATGCGGGTGGACGGGCCGCCCCGGTTGCCGTAGACGCGCTTCGGGTTCTCGCCGCACGCCATCTTGAGACCGTACTTGGCGCCGGGGAACTTCATCCCCTGCACGGTGCGCGCGGGCACCATCTTGACCACCACGCTCCGGCCGCCGAACAGGTTGGCCGATCCCGGCAGGATCTGCGCGGTGGTGACGCCGCCGGCGAGCGCGCGGGGGAACTGGGGGTCCTGCGGCCACACGGAGTGCTCGGCCCACACGTTCGGCGTGGCCGGGTTCGTGGCTTCGTTCCCGTCGCTGTTCGCGTCCACGCCGGGAGCGGGATACACGCCCATGTGCGAGTGCACGTCGATGATGCCGGGAGTGAGGTACTTCCCCTTGCCGTCGATGACCACGGGGGACGCCCCGTTCATCGCCTGCTTCAGCTCCGGCGCATCGGCGCTCTTCGCGACGACGGCGATCTTCCCATCCTTCAGCAGGACGGCGCCGTTCTCGATCCTCGGGCCCGCGGCCGTGAGGATCGTGACGTTCTCGATGACGGTCGGCTGCGAGGGGAAGGGCTTGTACGTGCTGGGGAAGGGATTCGCGTTCGGGACGGATAGCGCGCCTGGGCCGGCGGCGGTCGTCTGCCCGCTGTCACTCGGCGCGGGGCTCGGCGCGGGAGCCTGGGCTCCCTTGGCCGACGCACATCCGAGCACGGTGACCGCGAGCGCGAGTGCGGCGATGCGCATCGCTTGGCGTGACCTCCACTCTGTGGGAATGTGGTGAACGAACTGCGCAACCTACCGGCCGCGAGGACCGACCGCCAGTGCGGGCGCGCCGCGCGGCCCGACGGCCGCTTCCGAGTGTACGCAGCGGCGCGGTAAATCGTTGCGGGACGCGCCGATCCGAATCGCCACCTTCCATGACGCGACGGTGCACGCGATGCGCCCACGTGACCCGACCTCCCCTTCAATCGTTTCCGAGGCACGGATCAGATTCCGTTCGTCCAACCAACAGATCAGCGAGGTCCGTTTGCGACGTTCCGCTCTGCTACTTCCTCTCGTCGTGATCGCCGCCGCCGCGTGCGGCAGCGACAAGCCGATCGTCGGCCCCGATCAGGGAGAGTGCGTGAAGGGGCAGCTCTCGATTGGCGGCACGGCGACCGGGGTGCTCAGCTCCGCGTCCTGCCCGCTCACCGACACCATCGTGTCGGACAACGATACCTACTACGACTCGTACACCTTCCAGGCGAGCGCAGGGAAGGCGTATCAGATCACTGCCCGCGCGCCCGACCAGAACACGGACTACGTGCTCTACCTCATGGGCTTCGGCGCGAGCCAGGGGCAGGAGGTCGAGCTCGGGGCGTCCGACGACGACGGCCAGGGGCTCGGGGGCGTCGACCCGCAGATGACGTTCATCGCGCCGGAGTCGGGGGTGTACTCGGTCCGAGTGATGGGCTACTCCAACGCCGACACGAACAGCTACACGCTCACGGCCCGCGAGTGCCCGGTGCGCGGGACCATCGCAACGTCGTTCTCCGATGCCAACCAGCAGCTCCAGCAGTCGGACTGCGTGGTGGCCGGCTACCTCCCGGGTGCCGACAGCTCGCGCGTCGCGCTGTACAGCGTGCACATGGACGCGGGCACGACCCGCGAGATCACCGTCGTCTCCTCCGACTTCACGCCGGGCTTCCTCATCGGCGGCCCCGGATTCGATGCGATGTGCTGGCTCGACGGCTGCAGCTCCACCGGTGTCTGGAACGGCACGGATTCGGTGACGACCACCTTCACCGCCGAGAACAGCGGTGATTACACCCTCGGGGTGGGTTCCTCGTCCGGCTACAGTACCCTGGGTACCTTCAAGCTGGTCGTCGGTGCGGCGCAGCCGGCCACGCGGCGGGCGTTCACGCCCCTCGCCAGCCGGAGCTTCTTCATGGGCTCCGCGCGGAAGTCGAACAAGCGCTGATCGCTCGAACGCATCACGCACAACGCACGGGGGCGCCGCGAGGCGCCCCCGTGTCGCATCCGTCACCCTGTGCGCGGGAAGAGCCGATCGGGGTTCGTCTCCACCGCCGCGCGCTTCACGCGCTCGGGGAGGGGGAGCGCCAGGAACTGCTCGAGATTCCGGCGCATGCTCGCCACGCCGGGGCTCGGCCAGTCGGTCCCCCACAGGAGCTGCGACTCCAACTCCTCCAAGCGCGGGAACCACTCGAGCAACTGCTTCGGCGGGATCCCCGACAGGTCCAGCCACACGTGCCGGTGGCGACGCAGCACGAAGAACGCCTCGCGCATCCAGAGCGGACGCCCGCCGTGCGCCATCACCAGGCGCAGGTCGGGGAAGTCGATGGCCACGTCGTCCAGCTCCATCGGCTGCCCGTACTTGCAGCGCGCCCCGGGAAAGATGCTCGTCCCCGTGTGCACGAGCACGGGGAGACCGAGGCGCTCGCAGGCTCCATAGATCCGCGCCAGCGCGTCCAGCCCTCGCGTGTAGTCGTTCGCCGCGAAGCCCTGGTGCGGCGGGTGCAGCTTGAGCATCCGCGTCCCGATCTCCACCAGGTGCGCCACGTCCCCCTCGGGATCGGTGGTGTCGAGCGGGTCCACGCCGCCGTAGGGGAGGAGCCGCGCCGGATGCGCCTCGGCGTAGCGCGCCGCGAACTCGTTGGTGCCACGCCCGAAGCCCATCGTCCGGCTCGGGTAGTTCACCATCCCCACGCGGTCGATCCCCTCCTCGTCCATGATGCGCAGCAGGAGGCGCGGATCGTCCATGAGCGCGAGCAGGAAATCGAAGTGCGCCTCCTTCCCGCGGCGCATGGTCTCCATCACGGCAGGGCGCAGGTCGCGCCACGGCTGGATGTGGATGTGGACGTCGGTGATGCGCCACCCGGCGGTGTCGGGCGGCGCAACCGGCGCCGCGGACGCGGGATCGCTCACCGGCCGGTGAACTCGGCCGGCCGTTTCTCCAGGAAGGCGCGCACCCCCTCCGCTCGGTCCGCGCTGGAGAAGCAGAGCTGGAAGAGCGCCGTCTCCAGCTTCAGGCCATCATCGAGGGGGAGACTCAGCGCCGAGCGCGTCGCCTCCTTCGCCGCCGCCACCGCCACGGGGCTCTTCGACGCGATCGTCCCGGCGATCGCGAGCGCGCGCTCGAGCAGCGCGCCCGGCTCGAGCACCTCCTCCACCAGTCGAAGGCGCAGCGCCTCGTCGGCGGAGACCGGCTCGCCGGTGAGGATGAGCCGGAGCGCGGCGCCCACGCCCACGATGCGCGGCAGCCGCTGCGTGCCGCCGCCGCCGGGGATGATCCCGATGTTCACTTCCGGCTGGCCGAACTTCGCCGTGGCGCTGGCGATGCGGATGTCGCAGGCGAGGGCGAGCTCCATGCCGCCCCCGAGGCAGAATCCGTTCACCGCCGCGATCACCGGCTTGGGGAGCCGCTCCACCGCGTCGTAGATCGACGGCCCCTTCATCACACGCCACTGGTCCACCGGCGTGCGTCCCTCGAACTCGGCGATGTCCGCGCCGGCGACGAACGCCTTCTCCCCCGCGCCCGTGAGCACCACGGCGCGCACCGCGTCGTCGCGCCGCGCGGCATCGAGCGCGCCCAACAGGGCGCATCGCACCTGGCCGTTCAGCGCGTTGCGCTTCTCCTGCCGGTCGATGGTGATCAGCGCGGCGCGCCCGCGCACCTCGTACCGCACGACCTCCGCGTCGCTCATCGGTCGCTCTCCCAGTGATAGAAGCCCTGTCCGCTCTTCTTTCCCAGCTCGCCGCGCCGCACCTTGTCGCGCAGCAGCGCCGGAGGGCGATACGTGTCGCCGCCGAGCGTCGCGTGCAGGTGCTCGGCGATGGCGAGGCGGACGTCCAGCCCCACGAGATCGGTGAGGCGAAGCGGCCCGACGGGGTGATTGTAGCCCAGCTCGAGGGCGCGATCGATGTCCTCGGCCGATGCCACCCCCTGCTCGAGCATCCGGATCGCCTCCAGTCCCAGCACCACGCCGAGGCGGCTCGTGGCGAAGCCCGGCGAGTCGCGCACCACGATCGGCACCTTGCCCAGCAGGGCGGCGAAGGCGCGGGCGCGCTCCACCGTCGCATCGCTCGTCTCCTCCCCGCGCACGATCTCGAGCAGCGCCATCGCCGGCACGGGGTTGAAGAAGTGCAGGCCGATCATGCGCTCGCGGTGGCGCAGCACCCCCGCGATCTCGGTGATCGAGAGCGACGACGTGTTGCTCGCGAGCATGGCGTCGGCGTGGACGGCACTTTCAATCGCGGCGAAGATCCGTTGCTTGAGGTCGACTCGCTCCGGCACGGCCTCGATCACGATGGCCGCGTCGCACGCCGCCTCGTCCGCGGCGGCGGCCAGCTCGATGCGCGAGAGCGCGGCCTCGCGCGCCTCGGACGTGCACTTGCCGCGGGCGATTGCCGTGCCGAACGCCTCCTCGATGCGACGTCGCGCGTCCGCCAGCCGCTCCTCATCCATGTCGGCGAGCCACACGCGGCACCCGGCGAGCGCCGCCACGTACGCGATGCCGTGCCCCATGGTGCCGGCGCCGATCACCGCCACGTTCGGTGGAGCGGTCACTCCGCGTCCTCCAGCGCCGCGCGGATCACCGGGAGCACGTCGGTGCACAGCGCATCCACGCCGAGCGCCGCGAGCTCGCGGGCGCGCTCCGGCCGGTTCACCGTCCACGGGATCACGCGGCCCCCGGCGTCGCGCGCCGCGCGCACCATCGCGTCGTCCACCAGCTCCCACTGCGGCCAGACGTCGAGCGCCCCCACCGCGCGCATCGCGGCGGGGAAGTCGGGGAGCGCACGATCGAAGAGGATCCCCCCGCGGATCTCGGGGGCCAGCTCGCGCACGCGGCGCACGGCGGCATGGTCGAACGAGTGGACCGCGCACCGCTCGGGTGCGCGCGACGCGCGGATCGCGTCGACCACCGCGCGCTCGATCCCGCTCCCCTTGATCTCGATGAACACCTCGGCGCGCCCCTTCACGACCGCGAGCACCTCGTCCAGCGTGGGGATGAGCGCGATCCCGCGAATGGAGAAGCCCTGCAGCTCGTCGAAGGTGAGCGCATCGATGCGGCGTCCGGCCAGCGCGCCCGTGGGCGCGGTGGCGCGCGGGACCTCGTCGTGGTGCACGATCACCACGCCGTCCTTCGTGCCGTGCACGTCGAGCTCGATGCCATCGGCGCCCAGCTCCAGCGCGCGCAGGAAGGAGGGCAGGGTGTTCTCCGGGCGCTCGCGCGGCGCCCCCCGGTGCGCCACCAGCAGCGGCGCCCGCCGCTCGCGCGCGGCAGTGGATTCGTCAGTCGTCACTCTTCTTGGGTTGGATCCAGTCGTTCTCCTTGAACACGCCGCGCAGGAACTCCCGGTCCTCCGCGGTGGGGAGCACCGACGCCACGTACGCCGCGTACTGCTCCCGCTCGATCGGCTGGCCGTCGATGGTGAACGTCTGCCCCTTGTACTCGCCGATGCGCCGATTGAACCTCACGCTCGGGATCTGGAGCCTCTGCTCCCCCTCGGGCACGTGCAGGTTCAGCCGGTCGATCAGCCCCTGCACCTCCTGCCGGTACAATTCGCGCGCATACTCGTTCAGGCGCGTCGGATCGGGAGACTGTGGATTCGTGCGCTCGTCGAAGCGCCCCTTCAGCCCCCACGTGTACGCCCACTGCGCCGACGACGACTGATCGGTCCCGAACAGGTCGAAGGCGGTGGACACCCACTTGTTGAAGTACCGCTGCATGATGGCGGTGGGGATCCGTCCCGCCTTCACGATCCGGTGCAGGCCGCTGTTCCCCGTACCGAGGTGGAACGACTCCTCCCGGAGCATCGGCTTCATCGAGCGCGAGAGCGGCGCGAACGCCGATGTCGACAGCATCTGGAGCTGGTACTTCCCGTCGCGGTCGATGAACTCGGTGTAGGCGAAGAAGTCCAGCCAGTTCTCCACGCTCTCGTTGAACGAGCCGAGGAGCCGCTCGTGCTCGTCGGCGCGTCGCTGCAGCAGCTTCTCCGCCTCGCGCTTCCCCTCGTCGCCGAAGTGCGTCACGAGCAGGTACGACATCTGCCAGCCGTGCCGCATCTCCTCGGCCATCACCCGGTAGATGGACAGCAGGTCGTAATCGCTCGGCGCGTTCTGCAGCAGGGCGCGCTGCTGCTCCACCGACGCGAACTCGGTGTCGCCCTGGAAGATGATCAGCGTCTGCAGCGCATCCCGGATGCGCTGATCGGGGATGTGCATCACCGTCGGCCACTTGCGCTGGCCGCGGTAGTGGCCGAACTCGATCTCGTTCACATCGGGCTCGGCGAGCTTCACCTCGAACCGATAGTCCTTCAGCTCGCGCGCTTCCAGGCCGATGTCGTCCTGCCACACCTTGAAGAGATCGATCCAGTCATCGAAGTTCGTGATCTTCGCGAGCGCCATGGTCAGTGCTCCTCCGGAATGCGAATGTCCTGACGGTCCGCGGGGCGGGGTGGGGGTGGGGACGGAGGCGCGTGGCGGTCGAACACGGGAGCCCGCTTCTCCAGAAAGGCTCGGATGCCCTCCGCCGCATCGCCGCTCTCGAAGCAGCGAAGCTGCGCGTCGAGCTCGTAGTCGAGCATCTCGGGGAGCGACCGGTCGAGCGACTCGTAGACGGCGCGCTTCGCGAGGGCGAGGGCCAACGCCGGCTTCTCCACCAGCGCGCGCGCCACCGCCATCGTCTCCGCCGCCAGCGCGCCGTGCGGCACCACCTTGTTGAACAGGCCGAGCCGCAGGCACTCGCCGGCATCGATGACGTCGGCCATCCAGAACAGCTCCAGCGCCTTCGCCGGCCCCACCAGCCGCGGCAGGAAGTACGTCGCCCCCCAGTCCGGGTGCAGGCCGATGCGATTGAACGTCTGGCCGAGCTTCGCGTGCTCGCTCGCGATGCGCAGGTCGCACGCGAGCGCCAGGTTCGCGCCGCCGCCGGCGGCGGCGCCGTTGATGCTCCCGATCACCGGCTTCGTGGAGGCGCGCATGGCGGTCACCACCCGGCGCCCCGCCTCCACCAGCGCCGCCATCGACTCCACGTCGCGGCGCTCGATCAGCTCGGCCATGTAACCGATGTCGGCGCCGGCACAGAACGCGCGCCCCGCGCCGGTGAGCACGATCACGCGCACGTCCGGATCGCGCTCCAGCGCCTCGAACGCCTCGCCCAGCTCCTGCCGCATGCGCCCGGCGAACGCGTTGAGCCTGTCCGGGCGATTGAGCGTGAGCGTGCCCACGCCGTCGGCGCGCTCCACGAGGATGTGCTCCCAGGTCATGCGATGCGCTCCACGATGGTGGCGATCCCCTGGCCGACGCCGATGCACATCGTCGCCAGCCCGTAGCGCGCGCCGCGGCGTCGCAGCTCGTGCACGAGCGTGGTGAGCACGCGCGCGCCGGAGGCGCCGAGCGGGTGCCCGAGCGCGATCGCGCCGCCGTTCACGTTCACGCGCGCCGGGTCCAGGGCGAGCTCGCGCATGCAGGCGATCGCCTGCGACGCGAACGCCTCGTTGAGCTCCACCAGATCCATCGCGCCGATCTCCAGCCCCGCGCGCTCGAGCGCGCGCCGCACGGCGGGGATGGGACCGAGCCCCATCACCTCGGGCGAGACGCCGGCCACCGCCGACGCGACGATCCGCGCCATGGGCGCGAGTCCCGCCGCACGCGCCGCGGCGGCGGACATCACCAGCAGCGCGCTCGCGCCATCGTTGATGCCGCTCGACGTCCCAGCGGTCACCGTGCCGCCATCGGGACGGAACGCCGGTCGCATCCCGCGCAGTCGCTCGAGCGTCGTCTCCGGGCGCGGGTGCTCGTCGCGCTCCACGAGCGCGCGCTCGCCGCGCGCCCCCGGCACCGCCACCGGAACGAGCTCGTCGGCGAAGCGCCCCTCGGCCATCGCGCACGCCGCGCGGCGCTGGCTCTCGAGCGCGAACGCATCCTGCTCCTCGCGCCCGATCCCGCAGCGGCGCGCGACCTCCTCCGCCGTCTCGCCGAGCGAGATCGTCCACTCCGCGGGGAGGCGCGGATTCGTGAAGCGCCACCCGACCGTGGTGTCCGCCGCCGCCGGCACGCCGCGGGCGAACGGCGCCTCGGGCTTCAGCATCACCCAGGGCGCGCGCGACATGCTCTCCACTCCTCCGGCGATGAAGCAGTCGCCCTCGCCGGCGCGGATCGCCTGCGAGGCGCTCACCACCGCCTGGAGGCCGGAGCCGCACAGACGGTTCACCGTCTGCCCCGGCACCTCCACCGGCAGCCCCGCCAGCAGCAGCGCCATGCGCGCCACGTTGCGGTTGTCTTCCCCCGCCTGGTTGGCGCACCCGAGGATCACGTCGTCGATGAGGCCGGCATCCACTGGTGCGCGGTCGAGCAGCCCGCGGATCGCTGCCGCCGCGAGATCGTCGGGGCGCACGCGCGCCAGCGCGCCCCCGTGTCGCCCCACGGGGGTGCGCACCGCCGCCACGATCACTGCCTCGCGCGCGTCAGCCATGCCGCCTCACGAGAGATCCACCCACACCGACTTCACCTGCGTGTAGCCCTCCAGCGCGTGCACGCCCAGGTCGCGCCCGAACCCCGACTGCTTGAATCCGCCGAAGGGAGATGCCGCGTCGTACATGTTGTACGTGTTGATCCACACCGTCCCCGCGCGCACGGCGCGCGCCGCGCGGAGCGCCTTCTTGATGTCGCGCGTCCAGATCCCCGCGGCGAGGCCGTAGATCGTCGCGTTCGCCAGCTCGGCCGCCCCCTCCACGCCGTCGGCGAAGGTCATCATCGCGAGCACGGGACCGAAGATCTCCTCCCGCGCGATCGTCATCTCGGGCTGCACGTCGCCGAAGACCGTCGGCGCCACGAAGTACCCTCTCCCCTGGACCGTCGTGCGCTCGCCGCCCGCGAGCAGCGTCGCCCCCTCGTGCCGGCCGCTCTCGATGTAGCCGAGCACGCGCTCCATCTGCCGCCGCGAGACGATCGCGCCGAGCCGGGTCTTCGGATCGAGCGGATCGCCGGCGACCATGCGCTTCGCCCGCTCCAGGATCTTCGCCTGCAGCGCTTCGCGCGCCGGCTCCTCCACCAGCAGCCGCGAGCCGGCGGCGCACACCTCCCCCTTGCCGTAGAAGATCCCGGTGAGCGCGCCACGGGCCGCCGCGTCGAGATCGGCGTCGGCGAACACGATGTTCGGTGACTTCCCGCCGAGCTCGAGCGACACCTTCTTCACCGTCGCCGCCGCCTCGCGCATGATCTCCTTGCCCACCTCCGTGGACCCGGTGAACGCGATCTTGTCCACCTCCGGGTGGCGGGCGAGCGCCGCGCCGGCGCTCGGGCCGAAACCGGGCACGCAGTTGAACGCGCCCGGCGGAAAGCCCGCCTCCAGCGCCAGCTCCGCCAGCCGCAGGGCGGTGAACGGGGTCTGCTCCGCCGGCTTGAGCACGATGGTGTTCCCGCACGCCAGCGCGGGGGCGACCTTCCAGGCCGCGAGCGACATCGGGAAGTTCCACGGCACGATCGCGCCCACCACGCCGACCGGCTCGCGCAGCGTGTAGTTCAGGAATGGACCATCCACGGGGATCGTCTCGCCGTGGATCTTGTCCGCCCAGCCGCCGTAGTAGCGGAAGGTGTCGGCGGTGAGCTTCACGTCGATCGCCGACTCGAAGAGCGGCTTCCCGTTGTTCAGCGTCTCCAGGCGCGCCAGCTCGTCCCTGTGCTCCAGACAGAGCTCGCCGAGGCGGTGCAGCATCTCCCCACGGCGCCGCGCGCTCGTGGCGCGCCACCGCTCGCTCTCGAACGTCTCCCGCGCCGAGCGGACCGCCCGGTCGATGTCCTCGGTGTGTCCCTCCGCCACCCGGGCCAGTTCCTCCTCCGTGGCCGGGTTCACCACCGGGAACGTCCTCCCGCCGACGGCATCCACCGCCTCGCCATGGATGACCAGCTTCGTGGGGAAGCGGTCGGTCGCCTGCGCGGTCATCGCCCGTCCTCCGGCTGCGCCCTCTCGTGGGTGCCGCGCACGGCGGTCACCGCCCCTTGAACTCGGGCTGCCGCTTCTCCACGTACGCGCCGATCCCTTCCTTGGCGTCGCCGCTCTTGAAGAGCAGGCTCTGGAGCTCGCGCTCGATCGCCAGCCCGTACTCCAGCGGGATCTCCGCTCCCGACTGCACCGAGCGCTTGATGTGTCCCACCGCCATCGCCGCCTTGTTCGGCAGGCAGAACTGGCGCGCGTACAGCATCACGTTCTCCCACCACTCGTCCTTCGGGTACACCTCGTTCACGATCCCCAGCGACTGCCCCTCCTCGAAGGAGAAGGTGCGGCCGGTGCACATCAGCTCGATCGCCTTCGCCTTGCCCACCAGCCGGGCGAGCCGCTGCGTCCCTCCGGTGCCGGGGAGCACGCCGAGGTTCACCTCGGGGAGACCGATCTTCCCCGCGTCCTGCTTCGCGATGCGGATGTCGCACGCCATCGCGATCTCCAGTCCGCCCCCCACGCAGTGCCCGTTGAGCGCCGCGATCACCAGCTTCGGCGTCTGCTCGAGGCGGCTCAGCGTCTCGTTGGCGTGCAGGCAGAAGTAGTACTTGAAGGTGGGATCCACCTCGTTGAGCATTTTGATGTTCGCGCCGGCGGAGAAGAACTTGTTCCCCGCGCCGCGCAGCACGATCACCTGCACGTCGTTGTCGAAGCGCGCCCGGAGGATGCAGTCGTCGAGCTGCCGCATCATCGCGTGCGTGTACGTGTTCGCCGGCGGGTCGTTCAGCTCGAGGATGGCGAGGTTGCCATCCTTGCGGTACGTCACGAGCGCCGTCGTGTCGCGATCTGTGATTGTCGCCGTTGCCATCGCACGCCTCGAAGTGTCCGTGGGGGAGGGAAGATCACCCGGCCGCCGGCTGCGGGAGCACCGCGTCGGACACCGGAAGACCGACGTAGCCGCCGAGGAAGAGCCGGCACACGTTCTGGCTCAGGAGCTCGACGCCGACGTCACCGAGCGGGTCGTACCAGTTGTAGATCCAGTTCATCATGCCGAACAGGGAGTATGCCGCCACGCGCCGGTTCACGTGCGCGGGGCCGTGCGTGTGCTCCAACTCGGCCAGGATGTCCATCAGCGCACGGGTGTACTCGTGCTTCATGTCCGTCACTCGATGCAGGTACTCGCCGGTCAACGCCCCCGCCTCGTGCGACAGGACCTTCATCTCCGCCATGTGCGTCGCGAAGTAGTCCAGATGGTTGTCGATGAAGCGCGCGAGGCGCTCCACGGGGTTCGTCACCCCAGCGAGCGCCGCGTGCATCCCCGCCAGCACCGCCGCGAAGTTGCGTTGCTGGATGAGGTAGAGCAGCTCTTCCTTGCTCTGGACGTAGTAGTAGACGCCGGCGAGGGAGATGCCGGAGGCACGCGCCAGGTCGCGCATGCTGGTCTGGTGGTAGCCGTGCTTGGCGAACACCCGCGCGGCGGCCGTCAGGAGGGTCTCGAGCTTCTGATCCCGTGCAGGGCTGGCCATGCGGCACCTCAGGGGGTTCTCGAACGCTCGTTCAGTTTCAACGTACCCGCCCCGGGAAAACACGTCAAGCAAGCTCCGCCTTGCCTTCCCTTAACGTTTCCCGATGGCGATCGTCTCACGGTGCGATGGGATGCCTGAGCCCCCGATGACGGTCGAGGAACCGAGCGATGCCGCGCTCATCGCGCGCTGGGGGGCGGGGGACCAGCGGGCGGCGACGCTGCTGGTCGGGCGCCACGCCCAGGCGGTGGCGCGCTTCGTCGCGAGCCTCGGCGAGCGGCAGGAGGTGGACGAGGTGGTGCAGGACACCTTCGTGCGCGCGTTCGGATCGCTGGACGGCTTTCGCGCGGAGAGCTCGCTCAGGACGTGGCTGTTCACCATCGCGCGCAACCTGGTGCGGGATCGCGTCCGGACCCGGCGCCTCCGGCGCGAGCACGTGCCGATCGCCGAGGAGGATGCGGCCACCGAGCACGATGCGCTCGACGCGGCGGTGGCGGAGGAGACGGAGGCGCGCATGCGCGCGGCGGTGGCGCGGCTGTCGCCGATGCAGCGCGAGGTGTTCACGCTCCGGGTGACGGAGGGGATGTCGTACAAGGAGATCGCCGAGGTGGTGGGGAGCACGGAGGGAGCGGCCCGCGTGCACTATCACAACGCGATGCGAGCGATCAAGGAGCTGCTGAATGACTGACTGCCCGCGCGGGGACGTGCGCGACCTGCTCCCCGACCTGCTGCACGACCGGCTCGACGCGGACGCGCGCGCCGAGGTGGAGCGCCACGTGGCGCGCTGCCCCGAGTGCGCCGCGGAGCTGGAGCTGCTGCGCGCGATGCGCGGGGCGCTGTCGCGCGCGCCGATGGTGGACGCGGCGGCCATCGCCGCGGCGGTCGCCCGCGCCGGCGCGATCCCCGCGGCCGAAGACTTGAGGCGGGACTCGAAGCCGCCTACCGGTCGAGTGATGGGGGATTTTGAGTCCCCTGCGTCCGGGAGGGGCGTGGGCGCGCCGCGGGGGGGGCGCTGGTCGCGCTGGCGCGCCGCGGCGGGGATCGCCATCGCGGCGGGGATCGCGAGCTGGGCAGCCGCACGCGTCGCGACGCACGAGCGCGCGCCACACGGCGCGCCGCCGGCGACCACGATGGCGAGCGTACCCGCGGCCGGGTCCACCGTCGCGCCGCGCGGCGACGGCGATTCCACTGGCCCGGCCACTCGCGCTCATGCCGCCCCGCCGCGCAGCGGCACCCCGAGCCTCCCCCGCCAGGTGGCGCGCGTGGAGCGCGGGCTGAGCGTCGACGGTGGCGTGAGCGATCTCCAGGAC
>DASTSH010000206.1:0-12734 GCA_035760785.1 Gemmatimonadaceae bacterium
TGTTCATGAACTCCGGCCCGTACTTGAACTGGCCGAGGAACTTGTCAGGCGGGAAGATGAAGCTGGTGCCGGCGTAGTTCGCCTCGAAGCCCATCGCACGGTCGAGCTCGGTGGGGTGGCCGATGGACTCGTGGATGGTGAGCCAGAGGTGCGACGGGTGCAGCACGAGGTCGTACCGCCCCACGTCCACCGGCTTCGCCTTGAGCTTCTGCGCCGCCTCCTCCCCCCACGTGCCGGCGTGCCCCACGAGGTCCTGCTCGAGGACGTACTCCCATCCGCGCCCCATGGGGGCGACCACGTTCCCGCGGTTCTGGAAATCGGAGAAGTCGGGGGCGACGGCGGTGATCTGCATGAGCGGCCAGCTGCGCACGGCGGTCTGCGCGATGACGGAGCCCTCGCTCGAGGCGAAGTTGCGCTCCTCCTTCACGAAGAAGAGACCGCTGAACACGTACTTCACGCCCGGCACCTTCAGCGCCTCGGCGTTCGCCGCGAGGAGGAGGTTGGCCTTGTCCTCGACGGAGACGGTCCATGGATCCACGCGGTAGGCGCTCTTCCAGACGCCGTCGGTGACGACGGGCGCGGGGACGAGCATCACCGCGCGGTCGCGGGCGATGCGGTTCGCCTTGGCGATGGCGGCGGCCTCGCGCGCGGCGGCGGCGACGCCGTCGCGGGTGAGCGTGCGGGTGGCGGCGAAGCCCCACGTGCCGTCCACGAGCGCGCGCACGCCGCAGCCGAGCGAGTCGGTGTCGACCACGTTCTGGATCTGGTGCTCGCGCGAGAACACGAAGTTCTGCCGCTGGCGCCCGATCCGGACGTCGGCGTAGTCTGCGCCGGCCATCTTCGCGGCGTTCAGGGCATCCATCATGAGATCCCGGATGGATGGATCGCCGGCGATGGACGCATCGGGGGCCGTCGCCGCGCTCGCGAGTCCCGCCGCACCGGCGCGCTTCAGCACGGTGCTCGCGGCGAGCGCCGCGGCCACACCGGCGCCCTGCTTGAGGAACTGTCGGCGATCGGTCATCGGGGAGAGAGCGCGGGAGTCCGGGGGCGAGCTGGCGCGCCGCATGCCGCGAGTGCGTGCGTCGCGACGGCGGCTGAGGTGGTCTTCGGGATTTCGCGTGGAGTCTGCGCCACTCACGAACCTCGATCGGTGTTCGCCAGATTGCTGTTCTCGCGCGACGACGGATTATTGACCACGCGCGAATATAGGAATGACGAAAATCACACGCAATAGTGCGCGACGCACGATGCGATGCGCGACGATGCGAGATGGAGGGCCGGTGCGATGACGATGAGCGCGCGTGTGGTGGTGATCGGCGGGGGATTCGCGGGTGTCGCCGCCGCCGCATCCCTCGCCTCGCGCGGTGCCGATGTGGTGCTGCTCGACGACCGTCGTACGCTCGGCGGCCGTGCGCGGAGCGACGAGCTGGAGGGGATGACGATCGACACCGGCGCGCAGCTCGTCTCGACCATGTACACCCGGACGCTCGCGCTCCTCGACGCCGATGCGCCGGCACGCGCGGCGGTCGACGCGATGGCCGGCGCGATGGCCGACGCGGCGCAGCGCGCCCCCGCGCTCCACCGCGTCGCCGGACGCGACGCGTACGTGCGCGATGGCACCAGGCACCCGATCCAGTTCGGGTCCATCCGCAGCCTGCTCGCCTTCCGCGGACTCGGCACGTGGGAGAAGCTCGGGCTGGCGCGGCACCTGATGCCCATGCTCGCCGCGCACCGCGCCGCACTCGATGCGGCCGCGGCGCGCATCCCCCCGGCGCTCGATGCGCAGCGCGCGCGGGCGTACGTGAGCGCGCACGTGAGCGAACGGGCGGCGGACGTGCTCGTGGAGCCGCCGCTCAACGGGTTCTACGCGATGCGGGGGGACGAGGCGTCGCTCGCGTTCTTCCTGATGCTCGGCCGCTACGGCAGCGAGGGGGATGTGCTGGCGCCGGTGGGCGGATGGTCGCGCGCGCTCGCCCGCGCGCTGCGCGGCGCGCGGCACGAGCCGGCGGTGACGGTGCGCGCCCTCGCGCGCGACGGCGCCGCGCTGGTCGTGCACGCCGACGACCGGACGTGGCGCGCCGATGCCGTGGTGGTCGCGACCGGACCGCGCACCGCGGGTGCGCTCCTCGCGCCGCTCGTCCCGGAGCACGCGGCGCTGCTGCGCTGGCTCGGCGAGGTGCCGATGCGCGCCACCTGGACGCTGGCGCTGGCGCTCGACACCACGCCGCCACGCGACGCGTTCGGCGTCTTTCACGACGGACGCGACGCGCGTGTGGTGAGCGCCTGCGCCGTGGCCGGCGCCAACATGACGGCCCCCCCGGCCGACCGCGACGTGGTGCTCGCGTGGCCCACGCCCGATGCGGCGCAGGTGCTCGCCGGCGCGTCGGCGGAGCGGATCGCGAGCGCGATGCTCCCCGACGTCGAGTCGCTCGTGCCGGAGGTGCGCGGGCACGTCGTGCGCGCCCGGGTGTATCGCTTCGCCGAGGGGACGCCGCTGGCGCACCCGGACTTCGCCGCGGATCGCGAGCGAGCGCGCGCGCTCGTCGACGCGCTCCCTCCCGAGCTCGCCCTCGCGGGGGACTATCTCGCGGCCCCGCTCATCGAGGGCGCGGTGGCGAGTGGTTGGCGCGCGGCCGATCGGATCGCCGCGGCGCCGAGCTCGCGCTGAGCCGGCGCGGGCCGGCTCGCGCCGGCACC
The DNA here is from genome assembly GCA_035760785.1 of Gemmatimonadaceae bacterium. Lineage (GTDB taxonomy): Bacteria > Gemmatimonadota > Gemmatimonadetes > Gemmatimonadales > Gemmatimonadaceae > JADGGM01. The sequence goes on from DASTSH010000206.1 coordinate 2,698, forward strand.
CGATGCGCGGCGTCCGTGCCACCGCGCGCCAGGACCCCCCTCGCTTTTCCACGCTGCCGCACGCTATTTCTTAATGAGTAGACCCCATATGTCCCCCACTCCGGGAAGCGAGCCGCCATGCCCACGCTGACGATCGATGGACGCCCGGTGACCGTCCCTCAGGGCGCCACGGTGCTCGACGCCGCCCGATCCCTGGGGATCGATGTCCCCACACTCTGCTGGTACCCGAAGCTCCCGATCGTCGGGAACTGTCGCATCTGCCTCGTCTCCATCGACGGGAGCGCCAAGCTCGTCCCGGCCTGCGCCACGCCGGCCGCCGACGGGCAGGTGGTGACCACCGAATCGGTGGCCGCGGTGGAGAATCGCAAGGGAGTGCTCTCGATGCTCCTCGAGCGATATCCGGTGGACGACATCCCCGCGGGAGGAGCCCGCAACGAGTTCGAGGTGCTGGTCCGGCGCTACGGCGTCCCCACCACCAAGCGATCCTCCCTCCCGCTGCGCTCCGGCGATGAGCGCGAAGGCGACCCCCTCATCCAACACGACATGTCCACCTGCATCCTGTGCACGCGCTGCGTGCGCGCGTGCGCGGACATCCAGGTGGTGGGGGTGCTGGACGTGGCCGAGCGCGGCGAGCACGCGGAGATCGTCGTCGGCGCCGATGGGAACCCCGAGCACGCCGGCTGCACCTGGTGCGGCGAGTGCGTGCGCGTGTGCCCCACGGGGGCCATCCACGACATCATCCCGCTGGCGAAGATCAGGGCCGAATCGCTGGCGCAGCCCGAGCGGCAGGTGCGGAGCGTGTGCCCGTACTGCGGCGTGGGGTGCCAGATCGACCTCGAGGTGCGCGGGGACGACATCCAGCGCGTGCGCAGCCCATGGATCGAGGAGAACACGCCGAACGAAGGCTCCACCTGCGTGAAGGGGCGCTTCGGCTTCGACTTCGCCATGCACCGCGACCGCCTCGAGGCGCCGCTCATCCGGAAGGGATGGGTGAAGCGCGACGGCGCTTGGCGGTGGGAGCCGGACGCGGAGCAGGTGGAGCGCTGGGGACGCCGCGGCGGGCCGTGGCGGGTGATCGAGCAGGAAGCGAAGACGCGGAAGCGCCGGCCGAAGTTCAACCCGCTGCGCACGCTCCCGCTCGCCGATGGCGCGCTGGTGGATGGGCCGCTCGCCGACCCGCGCGATCGCGTCGCGACGCCGCGCGACTGGTACGAGCCGTTCCGGGAGGCGACGTGGGAGGAGGCGCTCGACCTCGCCGCATCGCAGCTCGTTCGGCTGCGCGACGAGCGCGGCCCCGACAGCGTCGCCGCGTTCTCCTCCGCCAAGTGCTCGAACGAGGAGAACTACCTGCTGCAGCGCCTGGTGCGCGCGGGGATCGGGACGAACAACATCGACCACTGCACGCGGCTCTGCCACTCGTCGTCGGTGAGCGCGATGCAGCGGGCGATGAACACGAGCGCCGCCTCCGGATCGATGCGCGAAGTGGAGCACGAGAGCGACGTCATCTTCATCCTCGGCGCCAACACGACCGAGTCGCACCCGGTGTTCGGCGCGGCGATCAAGCGGGCGCAGAAGCGCGGCGCCACGCTGATCGTGGCCGACCCGCGGCGCATCGAGCTCGCGCAGCGCGCCGACATCCACCTGCAGATGCTCCCCGGCACGGACGTCGCCCTGCTCAACGCGATGCTGCACCACGTGCTGGAGATGGGCCTCGAGGACCGCGAGTTCATCCGGACGCGCACGCACGGCTTCGATCGGGTGCGCGAGGCGGTGCGGCCGTACACGCCGGAGCGCGCGGAGACGATCACCGGGGTTCCGGCCGCCCTCATCCGGGCCGCCGCCGAGCGGTACGCGCGCGGCCCCCGCTCCGCCACGCTGTGGGCGATGGGGCTCACGCAGCACCACACGGGGACGGACATCGTCACCTCGCTGCTCAACCTGCTGCTCTGCTGCGGCATGATCGGGCGCTGGGGGGCGGCGATGATGCCGATCCGCGGGCAGAACAACGTGCAGGGCGCGAGCGACGTGGGCGCGATCCCGATGTCGTACACGGACTACCGTCCGGTGGACGATCCCGAGGCGCGGCACGAGTACGCCGAAGCATGGGGGGTCCCGGACGAGCGGCTGTCGCTCCGCCCCGGGCTCAAGGTGACGGAGATCGTGAAGGCGGGAAGCCCGGTGCGCGGGATGTTCATCATGGGAGAGAATCCCATCATCTCCGATCCGGACGTGGCGCACGCGGAGGCGTGGTTCCACGGCCTGGAGTTCCTGGCGGTCCAGGACCTCTTCCTCACGGAGACGGCGCGCTACGCGGACGTGGTGCTGCCCGGCGCCTCGTTCGCGGAGAAGACGGGGACGTTCGTGAACACCGAGCGGCGCATCCAGCTCGCGCACCGGGCGATCGGCTCGCCGGGCGCGGCGCGTCCCGACCTCGACATCCTGATCGAGCTGTCGAACCGCGTGGGGCTGCCGACGCCCTTCCGGAGCGCGAGCGACGTGATGGACGAGATCGCGCGGGTGACGCCGTCGTGGCGCGGCGTGTCGTACGACCGGCTGGCGGGCGGCGGGTTGCAATACCCGGTGCCGGACCGGACGCACCGGGGGACGGACTTCCTGTTCGCCGACGCGTTCCCGACCACCGACGGGCGCGCGACGCTCACGCCCGTGGAGTTCCTCCCGCCGGCGGAGCTGCCGGACGACGCGTTCCCGTTCTTCATGAACACCGGGCGTCAGCTCTACCACTGGCACACGGGGACGATGACGCGCCGCTCGACGGGGCTGGACTCGCGCGAGCCGACGCCGACGGTGGAGATCTCCGTCGCGGACGCGCGCGAGCTGGGGATCGCCGACGGCGACCCGGTGCGCATCACCTCGCGCCGCAACTCGATCGAGATCGCGGCGCGCGTGTCGCCGCGCGTGGCGCGCCGGCAGGTGTTCATCCCGATGCACTACCGGGAGGCGGCGGCGAACCTGCTCACCAATCCGTCGCTCGATCCGTACGCCGGGATCCCGGAGTTCAAGGTGTGCGCGGTGCGCATCGAGCCGGTGCGTCCGGCGCCGGTGGAGGAGCGACGGCGGCACATCGCCCGCCGCGAGCTGGTGCCGGGAGACGACTGAGTGCAGCTCGGGATCGAGGGACGGGTGGCGCTGGTGACCGGCGCCTCGGGCGGCTTGGGGCTCGCCACCGCACGGGCGCTCGCGTGCGAGGGGGCATCGGTGGCGATCGTGGCGCGACGCAGGGAGGCGCTCGCGCACGCCGCGGCGGAGCTCTCCGCGGCGTCGCGCCGGCGCGTGCTCCCACTGGCCGCTGACGTCACCGACGCCGACGCCATCACCGCCGCGCTACGCGAGACGGAGGAGACGCTCGGCCCGGTGGACATCCTGGTCGCCAACGGCGGCGGGCCGCCGTCCACGACGTTCGCGGACACCACCGAGGAGCAGTACCGCGCGGCGCTCGAGCTGAACCTGCTCTCGATGATCCGGCTGGCGCGACTGTGCGTGCCGGGAATGCGGGAGCGGCGGTGGGGGCGCGTGGTGTTCCTCACCTCGATCGCGGCGAAGCAGCCGCTCCCCGGTCTGATCCTGTCCAACACCGCCCGCGCGGGGCTCGCCGGCTTCGCGAAGACGATCGCCACGGAGTGCGCGCGCGACGGCGTGCTGGTGAACACGATCCTCACCGGCCACTTCCAGACGGCGCGCGCGGCGGAGCTGGCGGAGGCGCGCGCGGCGCGCGAGGGACGTCCGGTGGACGAGCTGCTGCGGGAGCGGAGCCGGCAGATCCCGATCGGCCGCACCGGCGATCCGGCCGAGCTGGCGGCGGTGGTGGCGTTCCTCGCCTCGGAGCGCGCGAGCTTTCTCACCGGCGCCGCGATCCCCGTGGACGGCGGGCAGAGCGCCACCGCGTTCTGACCCCCGTGCCGCGGGCTGGCATCGGACCCCTCGGCGTGCGAGCTTTCGTGGCGCGATGCCCCGCCCCCTGCCCCTCCATGGGCTCCGGGGGCGCGTTTCTGTGCGCCACATCAACATCAACGGAGCTGACGACCGCGTGAAAGCGCTGGTGAAGGATACGGCCGCGCCGGGCTTCCGACTCAAGGATGTCCCCGAGCCGACGATTCGCGACGACGAAGTGCTGATCAGGGTCCGCCGTGCCGGTGTGTGTGGCACGGACGTGCACATCTACGATTGGGACGAATGGGCGCGCGGGCGGTGCCGCCCGCCGTTCGTGGTGGGCCACGAGTTCGCCGGCGACGTGGTGCGGGTGGGCTCGCTGGTGACGGATGTGCGGGAGGGCGACCGGGTGACGGCCGAGGGGCACCTGGTGGACGGCCGCTGCCTGCTCTGCCGCACGGGCAACTCGCACGCGTGCCCGCACACGAAGGTGATCGGCGTGGACCGCGACGGCTGCTTCGCCGAGTACATCGCGATGCCCGCGACGAACGTGTGGCACCTGGGCGATGATCTCTCGTACGACGTGGGCGGGATCCACGATCCCATGGGGAACGCGTTCCACACCGCGCTCACGGCGGAGATCCCTGGCGCGACGGTGCTGGTGACCGGGTGCGGTCCGATCGGGATCTTCGCGGTGGGGATCTGCCGCGCGGCCGGCGCCTCGCACATCATCGCCTCCGACGTGAACGAGACGCGGCTGGCGCTGGCGCGCCAGATGGGCGCGCACGATGCGGTGCATCCGAAGGAGCTCGACGCGGCGGTGCGCCGCGCCACCGATGGGCTGGGCGTGGACGTGGTGCTCGAGATGTCGGGAGTGCCCTCGGCGATCCACCAGGCGTTCGCGCTGGTGCGTCCGGCGGGGCGCGTCCAGATGCTCGGCGTGCCGGCGCGCCCCATGGAGTTCGATTTCGCGACCGAGCTGGTGTTCAAGGGGATCACGGTGTACGGCGTGACGGGGCGGCGGATGTACGACACGTGGATCCAGATGAGCCGCTTCCTGCGCTCCGGCGCCTTCGACCCGTCTCCCGTGATCACGCACCGCTTTCCGCTGGAGTGCGCGGACGAGGCGATCAGGGCGATCAAGTCGGGGGAGGCGGGGAAGGTGATCTTCGAGGTAGTGTGAAGGGTGTGGGGGGAGAAGTGTGTGGGTGGTCTAGCCACCAGGTCCTATCCCCTCCTCCAGCAATGTCCCCTCCCGTCACTAACTTCCGACTATGAACCAGACATTCGCCCATGACCTGACGTCCGCCCTCGAGCAGTTCCGCCGCGAGGGCGTGTACAAGCGGCTCAACTATCTCGCGTCCCCACAGTCCGCGCACGTGAAGATGGAAGGACGCGGCGACGTGCTCATCCTGTCGTCCAACAATTACCTCGGGCTCTGCGACGAGCCGTGCGTGGTCGAGGGAGGGAAGCGCGCGCTGGACGAGTTCGGCGCCGGCACGGGAAGCGTGCGCTTCATCTGCGGCACCTTCACCGTGCACCGCGCGCTCGAGGAGGCGCTGGCGCGATTCGTCGGCACGGAGTCATCGCTCAGCTACGTGTCGGCGTGGAACGCGAACGAGGGGTTCACGGCGACGGTGGTGGAGGAGGGGGACGCCGTGATCTCCGACGCGCTCAACCACGCGTCGATCATCGACTCGATCCGCCTCGCGAAGGCGATCACGAAGTGCACGACGGCCGTCTACAAGCACTCCGACATGGACGACCTGCGCGCCAAGCTGGAGAGCACGAAGGGCGCGCGCCGTCGGATCATCTGGACCGACGGCGTCTTCTCCATGGAAGGGGACATCGCGAAGCTGCCGGAGATCCTCCAGCTCGCGCGCGAGCACGACGCGATCGTGGTGATGGACGACTCGCACGCGACGGGCGTGCTCGGCGCGCGCGGACGCGGCACGGCAGAGCACTACGGCGTGCTCGGCGAGGTGGACGTGATCACCTCCACGCTCGGCAAGGCCGTGGGCGGCGCGGCGGGCGGGTTCACCGCCGGTCCGGCGGCGCTCACCGACTATCTCACGCAGCGCTCGCGTCCGCAGCTCTTCTCGAACGCGCTTCCTCCCACCGTGGCCGGGAGCGCGCTCGCGGCGGTGCAGTACATCGAGGAGCACCCGGAGCGCGTGACCAAGCTGCACGACAACGCGCGCTACTTCCGCGCGGCGATCACGGAGGCCGGCTTCAAGCCGCTCGCCGGTGACACGCCGATCGTGCCGATCATCGTCGGCGAGACGGCGCTGGCGATCCGGATGAGCGAGCTGATGCTCGAGCAGGGCGTCTTCGTGACGGGGTTCGGGTACCCCGTGGTACCGCAGGGACACGCCCGCATCCGCTGTCAGCTCTCCGCCTCGCACTCGCGCGAGGATCTCGACCACGCGGTGGAGGTGTTCAAGAAGGTGGGGCGGACGGTGGGGCTGCTGCGCTGACGGCGCGCGCCACGCGCAGTGGACGGAGCGAGGGGGAGCGGCACGAGGTGCCGCTCCCCCTCGCGCGCATCCGGGGCGCTGCGCGGCGGCTCACGGCGGTTCACGGCTGGGCGCTGCAGCGGACGCGGATGATGAGCCGGCGCCAGCTCGCCACGTCATCGGTCTCGACCTTCTCCACCGAGGCGCGGCAGCGGCCGCCGGAGAGCATCCATTCCACGAGGCCGCGGGAGACGGCGTAGGGGAGGTGGCCGATCACATCGCCACCGCTCGCGTGCACCCAGACGGCGGGATTGTCGGTGCCCGGCGGATCGGGCACGAGAATGAGACGGTCCCCCGCGCGGAGCCGGTGGACCACATCCATGCGGTGGCCGAACACCGTTCCGTACACGGCGCTGCGGAACTCATCGACGTGCGGGGGCGCGACGTGCCTCATGACCACACTCCTCGCGGAGGACGACCTCCCGTGAACCGGGAGCCAAGCGCGTGCCACTTCGCCAAGCTGGCGCGCTCCGTCCCCCTGGTCAAGCGTCGCGCAGGTGGTCGGCCGCTCGTGACGACTTCGACGTGCCCTTCGTCCCTGACATGAACTGTCACGCGGTCTCCACTCCACAAGAATGAGGAGTTTCACCATGCGCACGGTCCGGTGGTTGGCTTCCGGGCTCGCCCTCGTGGCGCTGCTGCCGGCGGTCGGCGCGGCCCAGTCGTCCCGGCTGTTCAAGAACTCGTGGTTCTGGGGCGCGAAGGTCGGCCTGATGTCGTACTCGACGGCCGCGCAGAAGAACAGCACCGCGGCATCGATCGGCGCGGAGTGGCTGATCACGCGCTCGCGCGGCGCGCTCTACGTCGCCGGCGAGCAGGCGTTCTTCGATGCCACCTCGGCGGTGCAGGACAACGCGAGCGCGCCGAACGCCTACCGCGTCTCGATCAAGGACATGCGCCGCTACACGGCGGCGGCGCTCGCCTTCCCGGTCGCGTGGGGGACGCTCCGCCCGTACGCCGGCGTCGGCTTCTCGCTGAACCTGATCCAGCACGCGACGCTCGCCGATCCGGTGGCGGACACGGCGCAGCTGGTGGTGGTGCAGAACCGGATCGCCAATCAGAAGGACCGCATCGCCTTCATCACGATGGCGGGCGTGCAGGCGCAGTACCGGCGCGTGTCGCTGTTCGGTCAGCTCACGTACATGCCGGCGAAGGAGAACTTCCTCCTGAACGGTCGCACGACGTACATGCTGGAGTCGGGGGTCCGGTACAATTTCGGGTCGTCGGTCGATCAGCCCCGTTAGGGGCCGGAGGCTGGGGTCTGGGGGCCAGGGGAGGGGGGACTCGGGAACCGGGATTCGGGAAATCAACGCGACGGGGCGCCGGCAGTTGCCGGCGCCCCGTCGCACTTTCGCATCTTGTCTTTCGCAGTTCCCGACCCCTCATCCCGCCGTGGCGAGATCCCCCCGGCCCCCGGCCCCCAACCCCCGGCCCCTCACAGTAGCACCTCATCCAGCACGCGGAGCATGTTCCCCCCGACCACCTTCGCCACATCGTCCTCCGAGTAGCCGCGGTCGAGGAGGGCCTGGGCGATGCGCGGGAGGTCGGTCACGTCGCGCATGTCCGCCGGGGTCGCGCTGATGCCGTCGAAGTCGCTGCCGAGCCCCACGTGCTCCACCCCCGCCACGCGGGCGATGTGATCGATGTGATCGATGAGCACGGAGAGCGGCGTGGGCGGGATCCTGGCGATGTGCTCCCGCCGCAGCGCGTCGGCGCGCGCGCGGACGATCGCGGGATCGGCGCCGGGCGGAAGCTCCGCCTCGGCCTCGGCCTGGGCACGCGCCTCGGCGTCGTCCATCGCGACACGGAAGCGCGTGTCGATGAAGCGGGGGTAGAAGTTCACGTTCACCACGCCGCCGCGCTCCGCGATCGCGCGGAGCTGCCGGTCGGTGAGGTTGCGCGGATGATCGGAGAGCGCGCGGGCGCTCGAGTGCGACGCGATCACGGGCGCCGACGACGTGCCGATCACGTCATCGAAGGTGCGGTCGGAGACGTGCGAGACGTCCACCAGCATCCCCAGCCGGTTCATCTCGCGAATCACCTCCCGGCCGAACGACGTGAGGCCGCCGGTGCGCGTCCCGTGCGATCCGATGGAGGAGCCCGCCCACGCGTTGCCGTTGTTCCAGGTGAGCGTGAGGTAGCGCGCGCCGCGCGCGTACAGGTCGCGCAGCTTGTCGAGCGAGCCCTCGATGGCGTGTCCTCCCTCGACGCCGATGCAGATCGCCACCACGCCATCGCGCTTGGCGCACCGCACGTCGGCGGCGGTGGTGGCGAAGCGGAGGGCATCGGGATGGCGCCGCACGAACGCGTGGATGGTGTCGATGCCACGCAGGGCGCGCGCGTACGAGGCATCCGGGCGGCGGAGCGCGTACGGCGCGTCCACCCACGCCGCGAGGAACTCGGCGGTGATCCCGGAGTCGAGCAGGCGTGGGAGGTCGGTGTGCCCCTCGTCAGGCGCGTGGCGCACGTCCGCGTCGTAGCGCTCGTCGAGCATCCGGCTCGGCATGTCGTCGTGCATGTCGATCACGATCGCGTCCCGCCAGAGGCGCATGGCGCGCTCGGAGACGCCCTCCGGCGCGACGGGGCGGAGCGGGGCCGGCGGCGCGCCGCCGGCGCGCCGCGGGGGTCGCCGGCTCACGGCGCGTAGGGGCGCCGCGTAAAGTGGCGCGGCGTCTTCGACACCCACGGATTGTCCGCGATGTACCAGCGGAGCGGCCAGGCGGCGGCGCGCGTGATCCCGATGCGCGGCGTGACGACCACCTGCTCGTCAGGGACGGACGTGCCGCGGTGGATGGTGAGCGGGGAGTCGTACAACCGGAACCCGTTCATGTCGCCCGTGATCCCGAGCGCCGCGCAGAGCTTCCCCGGACCGTTGGTGAGCTCGCGATCGGCGCGCGGATGGCGGCGCGCGCGCATGAGATCGACCCCCTCGAGCGGCTCGAGCGCGCGCACGAGCACCGCGCTGGGCAGCCCCTCGCCGCGCGTGACGGCATTGAAGCACCAGTGCGCGCCGTAGATGAAGTACACGTACGCGCACCCCGGCGGACCGTAGAGCCAGCGCGTGCGCTCGGTCTCGCCGGCGGCGGCGTGGCAGGCCGCATCGTGCTCGCCGAGGTAGGCCTCGGTCTCCACGATGCGGCCGCTCGCCACGCCCTCCGGCGTCTCGCAGCGGAGAATCGCGCCGAGGAGCTCGCGCGAGACGATCTCCGTGTCCCGGTCGTAGAACGACCGCGGCAGCGTGGGGCCGAGACGCGAACGCCGCGCTGGACGCGCGGCGTTCGTGCTCATCCCTCCCCTCCCGCGCTCGCGGCGGTCTTCTTTCGCGCGCGCGAGCGTCTCGGCTTGGCGGGCGGCGTCTCGGCGGCCGATTCCGGCGGCGCCGCGGCCGCGGCCTGCGGTGCCGGCGCGGCGGCGGGCGCCGCCGTCTTGCGCGCCTTGCCGCGCGCGGCGGCCTTGGTGCCGCGGCTGCCGCGCTTGCGGCGCGGCGCGCTCCTGGCTTCCGGCTCCGCCTCCGCCGTGCCGGCGGTGGCCGCCGGCTCGGCACCGGTCGCCGGCGCCGGCGGTTCCGCGGCCGGCGCCGGAGCGGCCGGCGCGGGCGCGGCGACGGGAGACGTCTCGACGACGCCGATGGCG
>DASTSH010000207.1:0-19460 GCA_035760785.1 Gemmatimonadaceae bacterium
CCGAACGGCGGCCGCCCTCGTCGCATCAGAGGCGGCGGAACGCGGAGGGGTGGTCGAAGACGAATCGGCGCGCCACGAGCCGGCGTTGCGCCACGGCGCGCGCGATGTCCATGGTGCTCACGATCCCCACGAGCGTGTCGTGTTCCATGACGAGCACGCGGTGCACGTGCGAGCGGTACATGTACTCGGCCGCCGCCGGCACCTCGGTATCGGGCGGGAGCGCGCATACCGCGCGCGTCATGATCTCCTCCGCCGTGTGCTCGCGCAGGAGGTTCCACTCCGGCCCCTCCACCGCATCGAAGCGCTCGGACACCTCGGCGCCGGCGTCCTCCCACAGCTCGCTGAAGTAGGTGCCGGGGATGTCGATGCCCTCGGTCCACGTGTCCGCGGTGAGCGGCTCATCGCCTCCCTCCTCGTGCGCCGCCGGCACTCCGGGCGTGGACGCGGCGAAGTCGATGATGTCCGTGGCCGAGATCACACCCACCACCCGATTGCCGGCGCGCACCGGCACGCCGCTGATGTGCCGCGCGGCGAGCAGTTCGGCGACGTCCTGGAGCGGCGTCTGTGGAGCGACCGAGACCACGTCGGTCGTCATGATCTCGCGAATCTTGAGCATCTCCCCTCCCGCGTCGATGGCGTGCGCCCGCGGAGCGGCGGCTTGTCCCGGGTGGACGCGCGCGAGGACGCGCGTCGTCCCGTGGAGCGTACCGCTCGCGGCGGGGGGCGTCTGTCGGCGGAAGGCGGAATCGGCGTCGGGGCATTGCCGGGCATGCCGACAGGGCGCCCTCGCGCCCGGGGGCGTGTCGGGCGCCGCAACGGCGCCGACCTGGCGATCGTCCCTGAAGGGGATCCGCGACCGCATGCACTGTGGTCCACCTGTCACGCACGGGAAGGCACACGCACATGCTTGGCATCCGATCGGCGCTGCGCTCGCTCTGTCGCGCCCCCGCTTTCTCCTCACTCGCCGTGGCAACGCTCGCCCTTGCGCTCGCGCTGGGCACCACCACGTTCGCGATGCTCGACTCTCTCGCTCACCCCTATCTCCCCTTCCGGGACCCGGAGCGGCTGTTTCAGGTCTACCCGAACGGTGACGGGGCGCGACGAGACGCGACGTTGTTCGAGAAGTACGCGGTACTCCGGGATGATCCGGAGTTCCACGGTCGGGTCGCGGGCTTCTCCTTTGCGTTCGCCGGCCTCCGCGTGCGGGATGCGGTGCGGGAAGAGCTCGTTGCTCAGGTCACCCCGAACTTCTTCGAGATCACCGGGGTGTCTCCCGCGCTCGGCCGCGGGCTCACCGCGCGGGACGCGGAGGAAGGAGGCACGGCGCTGATCAGCCACGAACTCTGGCGCCGCATCGGCGCGGGCCGCACCTCGCTACAGAACGTCACTGTCACCATCGACGAACGCACGTACACGGTCGTCGGTGTGATGCCCCAGGGGATGCGGGAGCCGTGGCGGACGCAGGTGTGGCTCCCCATGGCCGCCTCGGCGGAGCGGACCGGCACGGACTTGAAGTTCATCTTGCCCCTGCTGCGCCTCCCACCCGGCGCGACGCCGCAGACGATCGAGCCGCGGCTCTCGGTGCTCGCTGCGCGGCTCGCGCACGAGCACGGCGAGGGTCGGTGGCCGTTCCGCTACGTGCTTCGTCGCGCCGGCCCGGGGCCCGAGACGATCAATCGCTTCCACGCGGCACTCGCCGGCGCAGCGATGGTGGTACTGCTGATCGCGTGCGCGAACCTCGCCCACCTGATGCTCGCGCGCGGACTCGCGCGACGGCGCGAGCTGGCGCTCCGCGTCGCGCTCGGCGCATCTCGTTGGGCGCTGGTCAGGCAGCTCCTGAGCGAATCGGCGCTGATCTCGTTCGCGGGTGGCATCACTGGCCTGATCGCGGCTTCGTGGAGCGTGAGCCTGGTCGCCACTCGGATCCCCGCCGACCTCCTCCATACCGGGGCCATGCCTCCGACGTTGAGCTGGCGCGATTTCTTGTTCTGCCTGCTCGCGACGATGGTGACCATCCTCCTCGCTGGCCTGTGGCCGGCACTTCGCGCCTCCGACGCGCCACCCGATGCTCCGCTGAAGGACGGGAGCGGAACCACCACCGGGCGCCACAGCCGGCGGTACAGCGCGCTGGTGATCGGACAGGTAGCGCTGTCCCTGTCATTGCTCATGGCGACCGGGCTCCTCATCAGGGCCGCACAGCGCGTCAGCGGGTTCGATTTCGGCTTCGACACCCGTCACCTGCTCGGCGCGATGACCATGTTTCCGAGAGGGTCGTCTCTCGACTCGGCGTCCGTCTCGGCCGCATACCGGCGGCTCTTGGACGGTGCGCGGAGTGATCCCGCCGTGCGGAGCGTGGCCACGATGCACGCCGCAGTTCCCGATGGCTCCTCCGTGATCTCGGAGTCGCGCGGCGGCGGAAGCCAGCGTCTGTACCTCCGAGCGTACCGCGTGGTATCCCCCGCATTCCTTCGGACCATCGGCGTGCGGTTGCTGCGAGGACGAGACTTCGTGGCGGGTGATGCACTTGCCGGGGGCGCGGCGATCGTCGACGTCGATGCCGCCAGCCGGCTCTGGCCGCACGAGGATCCTGTGGGGCGGATGCTCAAGCTCGGCGACGAGCAGTCGCCCGCGCCGTGGGTGCGGGTGGTGGGCATCGCGCACAGGGCGAACATGCGATTCTCCGAAGATCCCGACCTGGAGCCCGAGCCGGAAGTGTACGTGGTGCGCCCCGGCATGGACGCGGCGCCCTTCCGCTTGATCGCGGCGCGGTCGGCGAGCAACGACGGTGCGACGGCCCTTGCGTTGTGGAACGCGATCCACGCGGCGGCGCCCACGATTGCCTCGGCGCGCATCTCCTCCTGGCTGCAGTCGTTCGACGACGAGGTGCGGGCACACCGCTTCGCGGCCGGTCTCTTCGCTCTTTACGGTGCGTTCGCGCTCACGCTGTGCGCGGTGGGGTTGTACGGGGTGCTCTCGTATGCCGTGAGGCAACGCATGCGCGAGCTCGGCGTGCGCGCCGCGCTCGGGGCACGCTCCCCTGACTTGGTGCGCCTCGTGCTGCGCGACGCCCTCGTGATGGTGCTCTCGGGCACTGCTGTCGGGGCGATTCTGGCCATGTGGTCGGCCAGGCTGCTCGGCGCATGGCTCTACGGTGTCGCTCCCACGGATGCGGTGTCGCTCGTGTCCGCCGAAGTGGTGTTGTTCGGGGTGGCGCTCGGTGCGTGCGTCGCACCCGCGCGACACGCCATGCGCGCCGACCCGATGGACGTGCTGCGCGCGACCTGACGGCGCCGCCAGCCCTTCCCGAGCGTGCTCTCACTCGAGCGCGCTCATCGCCCGGCGCAGGCGCTCCGCCGCCTCGTGCGCGATCGGCGCGAGCACGCCGCCTTCGCCGCCCCCCGCGAGCTGCATCTGGCGCTCCGGATCGAGCGCCGCCACCACGCTCGTGCCGCCGTCGTCGCCCGCGTATACGACGACGTTGCACGGGAGCAGGAGGCCGATGTTCAGGTCCGCGTCCAGCGCGCGCTGCGCGAGCGCGGGATTGCACGCGCCGAGGATCACGTACGGTCGGAACGACGTGCCGAGCTTCTCCCGGAACGTCGCGGCCATGTCGATCTCCGCCGCGACGCCGAAGCCCTGGGATGCCAGCGCGGCGCGCGTGCGCCGCACGGCCTCGTCGAACGGCACATCGAGCGTGGTCGCGAAGCCGTACTGCAGCGTGTCGGTGTGCATGCTCCCTCCCCTTCCGGGATGGTGATCGGACACAGGGTAGGCGCGCCATCGCCGCGGTACAATCGGGGATTCGCAGCGACACACGTCGGCGACGCGCCCCATCGCGCGCGGTATCCCCGCCCGCGCCCCGCACCCCGCACCCCGCCCCGCTTGACGCCCACTGCCCCACACCGAGATTGCCTGAAGACCCCGCCGGGATGCGGCGGACTTCGCCGCCGCGGGCGCGGGGTGCCGATCAGGATCGATGCCGATCATCCGGCCCGTCCCACGCACGCTCCCGCTCTGCATCGCGCTCCTCTCCTTCCCGTGCTCCCCCGGCGCGCGGGCGGGGCGGGATGCCGTCTGCGATGCGCAGGAGCTCGCGCCGGTGGTCGCGCCGCGAGGCACCGTCGCCGGCGTGGCGGACAGTGCTCCCCGCACCGCCCCCCGGAGCGACAGCGCGGGCGCTCCGGCCGCCGACACGGCGCTGCGGCTCGATCTCGATGTGCCCGCGTTCCGGCTCGACGTGTACGAGAACGGCGTTCGCACGCGGAGCTATCGCGTCGCCGTCGGGATGCCGAAGTACCGAACGCCGCGCGGCGCGTTCACGGTGACGGACGTGGTGTGGCACCCCTGGTGGATCCCGCCGGACCGGGAATGGGCGAGGAAGGAGCATCCCACTCCCCCCGGTCCCGAGAACCCGATGGGGAAAGTGAAGCTCCGATTCGGCTCGATGTACTACCTGCACGGGACGCCGGAGCCGCGGTCGATCGGCCACGCCGCATCGCACGGCTGCGTGCGCATGGCGAACGAGGACGCGGTGGCGCTCGCGCGCATCGTGCAGCGCTACACGGCACCCGCCGCCGCGCGCGACTCGGAGGAGCATTACCTGGCGGATTCCACGATCACCCGAAACGTCGCGCTCGTGCGCCCGGTCCCGATCACCGTCCGCTACGACGTGGCGGAGGTACGCGACGACTCGCTGCTGCTCTATCCGGACGTCTACGGGCTCGCCCGCGACGTGGGCGAGGCCGCGCGCGCGGTGCTGGCGAGCGCCGCGGGGGATGCGCGCCGCATCGACGATGCGCGCCTGCGCGCCGCCGTGGCGCTCGCGAGGAAGCGCCGCGTGTCCCTCCCGCTCGATTCGCTCCTCGAGGGTGGCCGACTCGGCCGTTGACCGATCGGGCGGCGCCCGCGGCCCGACGCGCCCGCGCACTTGCGACGCCCGATGAGGCCATTCATCTTCGCGATGACCGCGCGCCTGGGGAGTCACTCGTGGCGGCGTCCGAAGCCGGTTCCTGGTCCACGTACTCGAGCTCGACATCGCCTGGACGTCCGGCCGACCCGCTGGACGCCGTGGTCACCCGCGCGTCGCCGTTCGATTCCGGCAGCGACCTCGCCGCGTTCCGCCGGCTCGAAGCCGCCGAGCATCGCTCGCGCTTCCTGTCGCGCGCCAGCCTCCTGCTCGACGCGTCGCTCGACTACGAGGTGACGCTGCGCGCCTTCGCCGACCTCGTGGTGCCGGAGCTCGCGACGCTCGTGATCGTGGACGTGCTCGAGGAAGATGGCTCGGCGCACCGCGTCTGCGCCAAGCACGCGTGCACCGAGGAGATCGCCGATCTCTTCATGCGGCTCCCCGTCGGCGCGGAGGATCTTCCGATCACCGAGCGCGCGCTCCGCGGCGGCCCCCCCGAGCTCGTGGCGGATCTGGCCGCGTCGCCCGGCGGTGACTCGAGCGCGGCGCTGGCGCTGCTCGCCGCGGGGTCCTGTCTCACGGTGCCGCTCCGCGCGCGCGGCCGGACGCTCGGCGCGATCGCGCTCCTCACGGACCGGAGCAGACCGTCCTACACGGCGGAGGACATGGCGCTCGCCGGAGAGCTCGCGGAGCGCGCGGCGCTGGCCATCGACAACGCCCGCCTCTACCGCGCGGCGCAGCGCGCGATCGAGGTGCGCGACGACGTGCTCGGCGCGGTGTCGCACGACCTGCGCAATCCGCTCGGCGCCATCTCCATGTGCGCGACGGTGCTCGGCGCGGCGCCCATCACCCCGCCCGCGCGCGTGCGGGAGCTGGCCGACGTGATCGGCGAAGCGGTGGAAGGCATGTACCGGCTGATCGGCGATCTGGTCGACGCCGCGAGCCTCGAGGCGGGGCGCCTGTCGCTCGAGCGTCGGCCGGAGGACCTGATGACGCTCGTCGCGCGCGCGATGGAGATGTTGCGCGGCGCCGCGCGCGACGGCGAGGTGGAGATGGTGATCGAGCTGCCGGAGCGGCTCCCACCGGTGCTCGCCGACGCGCAGCGCGTACTCCAGGTGCTGTGGAACCTGCTGGGGAACGCGGTGAAGTTCACGCCGGCGGGCGGACGCGTCACCACGCGCGCGGCCGTGGATGGCGGGTTCGTGCGGGTGGCGGTGACCGACACCGGCGTCGGCATCCCGGCGGAGGATCTTCCACGCATCTTCCATCGGTTCTGGACCAGGCCGCGGAAGGGGTCCGCTCCGAGCACGGGACTCGGGCTCGCCATCGCGCGCGCGCTCGTGGAGGCGCACGGCGGACGCGTCTGGGTGGAGAGCGCCGTCGGACGTGGGAGCACCTTCCACTTCACGCTGCCGGTGGCCGCTCCGGAGTGGTGATCGCTCCCGGGTGCGGTGACCTCTCCTCCTCGCTCCCGGCCGCCGTGTCCGGCTCCTCCTCCGGAGGGCTGTAGAGCAGCAACGGCAGCCTGGTGCCCCGCATCACCTTGTCGGCCACGCCCCCCACCAGCAGGCGCGACAGTCCGTGCGCCCTCGTGGTCATCGCCACCAGATCGAACGACGCAGAGCGCGCCCGCTCGAGGATTCCAGCGGCGGCGTTCTCCGCCACCTGCACCTCCTTCCGCACCTCGAGCCCGGGGTGGCGACTGCGCAGCCGTTCCGCGATGGAGCGCAGGTAGGCATCCGAGTGCACCGTCTGCGCCCGGAGCAGCTCGCGGTCGAGCGCCAGCGGCACCGCGATGTACGCGTACGGGTGCATCGGCAGGATCACCGGGCCGATCACGTTGAGCAGGGTGATGCGCGCGCCGAGCATGTCCGCGAGATCGGCCGCGTGCTCGAGGATCTCCTCCGCGCGCGGCGACCCGTCGAGGGGCACGAGGATGCTCCCGAGCTCTCGCCCGGCGAGGGGGTCCGCCGGCTTGCTGGTGGGGCGAAGGAGGAGCACCGGCACGGTGGAGCGTCGCATCAACTGATCGGCGACGCTGCCGATCCACGCCCGGCTCATGCCGGTCCGGCCGTGCGTGGTCATGACGATCAGGTCCGCGCGCTGCGCCTCCGCCGCCTCCTCCAGGCAGGACACCACGGATCCGTCCGCCACGGAGAACGTCAGCGACGCACCGCTCCTCGCCAGGCGCTCGAGGAGCTGCTCGAGGTACTGCAGCTCCACCTTGTGCATCAGATCGTCCAGCTCGGCGAGCCGGGCCGTCGCGTGCTCACCGGAGCGGAGGTGGACGCGCACGAGGTGCACCGCGGCCCCCCGCCGGCCCAGCGTGATGGCCAGCGGGAGGGCGTGTTCGGCGAAATCCGACCCGTCGAGCGGGACGAGGATCGTGTGCAGCATGAAGCAGTCGCGCCGATGCTGGATCCGGGACGGTCGATGCGCGCGCGCGCCGTGTCCATCACGGAAAGGCCGAATGCGTGTGGTGAATCCCCCGAATCACGCTGCGCGGATGCGCCCGCCGCGCGGCGCTCGCAGTGGGGCGCCCGACAGCGACTCGGGCGAACGCCGACAGACGCCGCCGCGCGTGGTGCCCAACATCCGTCGGTACACCGGCCGCGAGCTCACGAGCCGCAAAGAGGTCCTCATGCCGACCGACGGAACTGTCACGAGCGCCACCTCCGCTCCGCTCGCTCCTCCCGCCGCGCCCGCCGCCAGCACGGGTGGCGCCACGATCACGGCGCTGGTGCTCCCACTCCAGGCGGTGGACCGCACGGCGATCGCGCGGGTGGGGGGCAAGGGGGCCAACCTGGGAGAGATGCTCCGGGCGGGACTCCCCGTGCCGCCGGGATTCGTGGTGACCATCGCCGCCTTCGAGCGGTTCTACGCCGCGGCCGCGCTGCACGAGGCGGTGAGCGCGCGCCTCGCGGGCGTCGGCCCCGACGACACCGCCGCGCTCGATGCGGCCGCGCAGGATGTGCGGCGGCTCGTGCTCGAGGGCGCGATCCCCGACGACGTGCGGAGGGCGGTGCTCTCCGCTTATCGCGAGCTGGGGCGCGACGACGGGGGACCGGCGGAGGTGGCGGTGCGCTCGTCGGCGACCGCGGAGGACACCGCGCAGTTCTCCTTCGCCGGGATGTTCGAGAGCTTCCTGCACGTGCGCGGCGACGATGACCTGATGCGCCGCGTGCGAGAGTGTTGGGCATCGACCTTTCACGCGCGCGCCATCTTCTACCGCGTGAAGCAGGGGATGCCGGCGGAGATGCCGGTGGCGGTGATCGTCCAGCGGATGATCCCCTCCGAGACCTCGGGGGTGATGTTCACCGTCGATCCGTCCACGCACGACGCTTCCCGCATCGTGATCGAGTCCGCGTGGGGGCTGGGAGAGACGGTGGTGGGCGGCCAGGTGACGCCGGACCGGTACGTGCTCGACAAGGACTCGCTCGCGGTGGTGACGCGCGCGGTGTCGCGCAAGGAGCTCATGCTCCATCGCGACGCGCGCACGGGGGAGCTGGTGCGCGAGGAGCTCGCCGGCGATCCGCGCGCGAGCGCCTCTTCCCTCTCCGATGCGGAGCTTCACACGCTGGGGGAGCTGGCGGTGCGCGCCGAGCGCCACTACGGGGCGCCGCAGGACATGGAGTTCGCGATCGCCGGTGGGACGACGTACCTGGTGCAGACGCGTCCGATCACCACCCTCGCGCGGCGCGCCGCGGAGGGCGCGCCCTCCGCGGCACGTCCGGAGCGCCCGGTGCTGCTCCGCGGGCTCGGCGCGAGCCCCGGCGTGGCCACCGGCCCGGCGCGCGTGCTCGCCAGCGCGGCGGACGCCGCGCGGCTCGCCGCGGGGGAGATCCTGGTGGCCCGGATGACCTCACCCGACTGGGTGCCGGTGATGCGTCGCGCCGCCGCGGTGGTGACCGACGCCGGCGGGATGACCTCCCACGCGGCGATCGTGTCGCGCGAGCTGGGAATCCCGTGCGTGGTCGGCACGCGCGAGGCGACGCGCCTGCTCGCGGATGGCGCCGTGGTGACGGTGGATGGCGCCGAAGGGGTGGTGACGCTCGGCCTGCCGGCGCCGCGCGACTCGTCAGGCACGGCGGGGCAGCGGACCGCCGAGGGAGAGCGGCGCACCGGCGAGGGAGTCGCCGCGATCACGGCGACGCGGCTGTACGTGAACCTGGCGGAGCCGGAGCTCGCCGAGCGCATCGCTCGGCGCGATGTGGACGGCGTCGGCCTGCTCCGCGCGGAGTTCATGATGCTCGAGGCGCTCGACCGCACGCACCCCAGGCGGATGCTCGCCGAGGGGCGCGGCGACGAGTTCGTGCAGCGCATGGCGGAGCGCCTGCGCGTGTTCGCGAAGGCGTTCCACCCCCGGCCCGTGGTCTATCGCGCCATGGACTTCCGGTCGAACGAGTTCCGGAGCCTCGCGGGGGGCGAGGACGCCGAGCCGCGCGAGGAGAATCCGATGATCGGCTACCGCGGCTGCTTCCGCTACGGGCGCGAGCCGGACCTCTTCGCGCTCGAGCTGCGCGCGCTGCACGAGGTCCGCCGCGAGCACCCCAACCTGCACCTCATGATCCCCTTCGTGCGGACGGGCTCCGAGATGCGCGAGTGCAAGCGCATGATCGACGCGAGCCCGCTCGGCGGCGATCCACGCCTGGAGCTGTGGATCATGGCGGAGGTGCCGTCGGTGGTCTCCTGGCTGCCGGAGTACGCGGCGATGGGCGTGCGCGGAGTCTCCATCGGCTCCAACGACCTCACGCAGCTCGTGCTCGGGGTGGACCGGGACAACGAGCGGCTCGCCCCGCTCTACGACGAGCGCGACCGCGCGGTGCTCGACGCGATCCACGCGATCATCGAGGAGGCGCACCGGCTCGGGCTCACCTGCTCCATCTGCGGGCAGGCGCCGTCGGTCCACCCCGACTACTGCGAGCGCCTCGTGCGCTGGGGGATCGATTCCATCTCCGTGAATCCCGATGCCATCGAGACGGCCCGGCGCAACATCGCCGTCGCCGAGCGCCGGATGATGGTGGAGGCGGCGCGGCGCGCCGCCGGCTGATCGCGCCGGCGGCCGCCTCGCGGCTCACGGCAGGAAGGTGAGCAGGAGCTGCCCTTTCCCGTACGCGATGCGGAGCACGTCGTCCGTGGGCTTCCCGCCGCGCGCCAGCGCGCTCACGGACTGCACGTCCTCGATCGAGCGCGTGAGGTGCGCCCTGCCGTCCGGCGCCTCGAGCATGAGCTGCACGCATCCATCGCGCCGGTCGTACGATGCACCGCGGAACAGGTAGCCCGTCTCCTGCGACTGCACGCCGAGCACCGGATCGTCCAGCTCGAGCGCCGTGCGGCGCCCCGCGTTCCGCTTCGTGAACGCCTCGAGCTGTGCCACCCACCGCTCCGGCGTGTGTCCCTCCGTCGCCCCCGTCAGCGCGCGCTCGATGCGGTCCACGTCGCGCACGCCGGGTTCCGGCGCCACGAGCACCGAGCAGGTGCTTCCGCGAAGGAGCGCGGCGGTGACGCTCCCCATCGTCAGCCGCTCCAGAATCGGATGGCTCTGCCGCCCGGCGATGAGCAGCTCCGCGCGCGTGGCGCGAGCGAAGGCGAGCAGCTCCTCCACCGTGGTGCCCGTGGTCGCGGTCTCCTGCACCGTGATCCCCGCCGGCACGGCGAGGAGTTGCCGCAGCCGCGCGAATCGCTCGGGAAGGGTGTGCTCGTACTCGAGGAGACGCTGGTGGAGCAGCGGATGCACCGTCTCGATCTGCGGCCACACGTGCACGAGGTGGAGCGTCGCCGGCGGGGCGAGCAGCTCCAGCGCCTGCTCCACCGCGTGCACGCTCGCCGGGCTGAAGTCCACCGCGGCGACGGCGGTCGCTGGCAGGCGCGCGCCGTCGCCGGCGACCGCGAGCACCGGGACGCCGGCGTGCCGGATGGTGTGCACCGTCGTCTCGCCCGCGAGCAGCCGCGACGTCGGATCGTGGCGGCCGATCCCCATGATGATGAGCTTCGCGCGGCGCGCGCGCGCCGCCTCCGCGATCACGCGGGGTGCGTCGCCGAACAGGAGCTCCGCGGGCCACACCCGCTCCTCCCCGAGCACCTCGCCCATCTGCCGCTCCAGGCCGCGCAGGCGCACCATGCCGCGGTCCCGCTCGTACTCCGGCGGCAGCGGGAAGAGATCCGCGGGGATGAGATACGCGGCTTCCGGCGGAAGCACGGAGAGCACCTGCACCGACGCGCCGGTGCGGAGCGAGAGCAGGCGAGCGACTCGCAGCGCCGGCACGTCGTCCACGCCCTTCGCCGCCACGAGCAACGCGCCGTCCCGCCTCCCCTCGCCTGGAGAGAAGCGGGGCGTTTCCGAAATCCTCGTGTGCGTCATCTGCGCCCCCTCGAGCTCCGCTGGAGCTGGTTCGTGTCGCCCCCCCCTCCACGAGTGGCAACATTCCGGTGGCGAGGACGGCTGTCAGTCGGGAGATCACGGACGGGGCGTCCGCCGCGCGCCGACGCGCGGCGAGAACGTCGCGCGGGGGGCCGGGGCCTCGGCACGTTGCGCCGCCCCCGCGGCCGGCGCGCCCTGCACACCTTCCTGCCGCGGACCCGGACGGGCGCGCCCCACCGTGAGCCAGGCGATGAGCCCTCCCGCGGCGCACAGCGCCGCGCACATCCACATGGCGCGCGCGAAGCCCACCGTCAGCGCCGCACCGCGCGGCGCGCGCGACCCGCCGAGCCCCGCCGCGAGCGGGATCGCCGCCGTGGCGAGCAGCCCGCCCAGCCGGGCCACGGCGTTGTTGATCCCCGACGCCACCCCCGCCAGCTCGTCGGAGACCGCGCCGAGCACCGCCGCGGTGAGCGGCGCCACGAGCACCGACAGCCCGAGCCCGAACACGACCACCGCGGGGAGCACGGTGTCCACGAAGCGTCCCCCCGGATGCACGCGCGCGAAGAGGAGCATCCCCACCGCGGCGATCCCCGCGCCGAGCGCCATCGGTAGGCGCGCACCGATCCGCTGTGCCAGCCGCCCCACCCGCGGCGACAGCAGGAGCATGAGCGCGTTCACCGGCAGGAGCGTCGCGCCGGCGGCCAACGCGTCGTAACCCAGCGCGTCCTGCAGCTCGAGCATGAGCAGGAACATCAGCGCGCCGAGCGCCGCGTACACGAGCAGCGTGGTGGCGTTCGCGCCGGTGAACTGGCGCGAGCGAAAGACCCCGAGCGGGAGCAGCGGGTGCGCGGCGCGGCGCTCGACGAGGACGAACGCGGCGAGCGCCGCGACGCCGCCCAGCGCGCCGCCGGTCACGAGGGGCGAGGAGGCTCCAGCGTCGGGGGCGAGCGTGAGAGCGCCCACGATCCCCGCGAGCCCGAGCGTGGCGAGCAGCGCTCCGGCGACATCCACCGGTCCGCGCGCCGCACCATCACCGCGATCGGTGGACGAGTCCGTCGCGCGCGCATGCCGCGCGACGATCCACGCCGCCGCGAGCGCGAACGGCGGGATCGTCGCGAACACCCAGCGCCACGAGGCGGCATCGACGAGCCAGCCGCCCAGGAACGGCCCGATCGCCGTGAACACCGCCGTCCACGCCGCCCACCGCCCGATCGCCGCGCCGCGCGCCTCGCCAGCGAAGGTCGTCTCGACGATCGCGAGACTGTTCGGTGCCACCAGCGCGCCGGCGGCGCCCTGCGCCACGCGGCACGCCACGAGCCACACCGCGCCCGTCGCCGCCGCGCACGCGGCGGACGCCACGGCGAACGCCACGAGCCCCACCGCGAGCACGCGCCCGCGAGGGAAGCGGTCGCCGAGGGCGCCGCCGAGCAGCATCAGCGCGCCCAGAGTGAGGAGATAGCCGTTCATCACCCACTGCAGTCCGGCCACTCCGAGCCCGAGCGCGCGCCCGATCGCCGGCAGCGCCACCGTGGCCACGGTGCTCTCGAGGAACACCGCCCCCGACCCGAGGATGGAGCCCGCGAGAATCCACCGCGGCGCGTCGGACCGCGCGCGCACGGGCGGCAACGCTCCGGGGATCGACTATCGGGATCTCGCGCCGCCTCCCGCCGCTTCCGCTCGCTCTCCCTGCTGGTGCGCCTCCACGAACCAGAGCCACTTGTCGACGCCGCGCGAGATCTCGGTGAGGATGTCGGCGGAGTCCCGGTCGCCCAGCTCGTCCGTCGCATCGATTCCCCGGCGCGCCTGCTCCCCGAAGCGCGCCAGCGCGTTGGAGAGCGCCTCCACGTGCTCGTCGCCGGTCACCGCCGTCACCGGATACTCCTCCAGCTCCGAGCGCGCGGCGACGATGCGCGCCGTCCCCTGCGCCACGCCACCGAGCTGCACCACGCGCTCCGCCAGCAGGTCGATGTAGTCCTCCACGTCCTCGTTGATGTCGTCGAACAACTTGTGCAGCGCGATGAACGTCGGTCCTTTCACGTTCCAGTGCGCCTGCTTGCACTGCGTCTGCAGATCGATGCAGTCCGCGAGCAGACGTCCCAGCAGCTCCGTGGCGCGGGCGCGCGCCGCCGCGGGGAGATCGTTCTTGGTTCTGAAGGGAGCGGGAGTCAGGGATGGCGCGCGCTCGGCGGCACGCGTCTGGGTTGGGGTGGACATGTGCGCCTCCCGATGGGATGGAACCGACGGTCGCCGCAACGAACGTACCCGTCGCCGCGCGGCACGGGCGGTGTCGAGTGTCCGGCGGCAGGCTCGGGCGGGCCCGCATCCATCACCTGTGCCCGCGAGCCCGAAGGGCCCGCGCTCAGATGCGCTCGAGGAGCACGCAGGCCGACATGCGCCGGAACTGTTCGCGTCGCCGGGCGGGATAGAGGCGCGCGAGGGTGCGCCACAGCCAGGCGAAGCGCATCTCGCGGCGGAGCCGTCGCGCTTCTTCCATCGTCGAGCGGAAGCGCGACTCGCGCCAGCCGGAGTCTCGGAAGAACTCCGTCCCCTCGGCGGGGGCGAAGCGGAAAGGAGCGTTCCCCCTGGCGACCGCCTTCCCCCAGTGGCGGTTCATGATCTGCAGCACCAGCGGTCCGGCGAGATCGATGAGCCAGGCGTGGAACGAAGGGACGGCATGCAGGTCGGCCGCGAGCGATGCGACCTGCTCCGCGGTGAGATAGACGAGCAGTCCCTCCGTGACGACGAGGACGCGCCGTGACTGGTCGCCAAGGCGCGCGAAGAGCGCACGGCGCGCCGGCGCGTCGGTGAGGTCGACGCGGACCGCCTCGTACGCGCAGCGCGGCTCGGCGTCGCGCAGCATCCCGAGCTTGTAATCGAGGATCGCCGGAAGGTCGACGTCCACCCAGCGGAGCGTCCGCGGGAGATCGAGGCGCCACGGGCGCGCGTCGAGCCCCGCCGCCAGGTTGAGCACCAGGTCGATGCCATCACGCGCGACGAGATCGCGAATGACCTCGTCGAACACCGCGGTGCGCACGATCATGGGCCACGCCATGGCGCGCCCGCGCGGCATCGTGGCGACGATCCTCTCGCCGCGCTCTCCCGCGAGGCGACGCGCGAAGGGATCGTGGAAGAGCGCGTCCGCACGCTCGCTCTCCAGGGCGCGGTAGACCGCGACCCAGCGCGCGGTGTCGGAGATGTGCTCGATCGGCATGGGCGTGAAGCTCGCACGCGGTGGAGGCGGCGTCGAGGGGAAGGCGCCCCCCGACGACGCGCACCGACCGCTGGCGCTTCCAGGGGGAACGTGCGAGCTTTCGCGGACGCCGCGATAGGCCACGTCTGCGGCGCCCGGGCAGGTGGCAGAGCGGTTGATTGCTCCGGTCTTGAAAACCGGCGTACCGGTGACCCCGGTACCGTGGGTTCGAATCCCACCCTGCCCGTTCGTGCCGCTCGGCGCGGCGCGTGGTTCCATCTGGTCCCCCGCCCTGCTATCTTGCGTGCCGTGCTCCCGACGGTCCGCCGGACGGGACGGCTGCGTGGCTCGCCGCGCGTTCGAGAGCATGCGCGAGACGGTCGCCTGTACAGGCACCGCGCTCGCCGAACCACCTGGAGTGGTGGCCGAGAGGCTGAAGGCGGCGGTTTGCTAAACCGTTATAGGGTTGAAAAGCCCTATCGAGGGTTCGAATCCCTCCCACTCCGTAAAGCAGGTCCGCCCGGTGTCCGGCGGGCCTGCTTCGTTTTTCGGGCACCGTTCTCCGCGACGCACACTCCATGTCCGACGCCACCACCACACCGCGCGTCCGCTTCGCGCCCTCGCCCACCGGCTACCTCCACGTGGGCGGCGCGCGCACGGCGCTCTTCAACTGGCTCTACGCCCGGAAGTACGGCGGCCAGTTCCTCCTGCGCATCGAGGATACCGACAAGGCGCGCAGCACCGAGGAGAGCACCCGCGCCATCTTCGAGGGGCTCGAGTGGCTCGGCCTCGATTGGGATGAGGAGGTCGTCTTCCAGGGCGCGAACCTGGAGCGCCACCAGCGCGATGCGCGCCACATCCTGGAGAGCGGGCACGGGTACCGCTGCTTCTGCACGCCGGCGGAGCTCGACGAGCAGCGCCGCGCCGCCGAGGCGCGCAAGGAGAGCTTCAAGTACGACCGCCGGTGCGACCGGCTCCCGACGGACGAGGTGGCGCGCCGCGTGGAGGCGGGGATGCCGTACGTCATCCGCTTCCGCGTTCCGGAGGGCACCACCGAGTGGGACGACCTCGTGCACGGAACGATCGCCTTCCCGAACAAGGACATCGAGGACTTCGTCATCCTCCGCTCCGACGGGACGCCGATCTACAACCTCGCCGTGGTCTCGGACGACGTCGCCATGCGGATCACGCTGGTGATGCGCGGCGACGACCACATCTCCAACACGCCGAAGCAGATCCTGCTCTACCGCGCCCTGGAGCACGAGCCGCCGCGCTTCGCGCACGTCCCCATGATCCACGGGCTCGACGGGAAGAAGCTGAGCAAGCGCCACGGCGCCACGGCCGTGGCCGACTACCGGAAGGAAGGGATCCTGCCGGGCGCGATGGTGAACTTCCTCGCCCTCCTCGGCTGGTCGCCGGGAGGGGACCGCGAGGTGATGACGCTGCACCAGATGGTGGAGTTGTTCTCCACCGATGGGCTACAGAAGAAAGCGGCGGTGTTCGATCCGAAGAAGCTGGAGTGGATGAACGGACAGCACCTCAGCCTGCTCACGGCGGCCGTGCTCGAGCCGCTCGTCACCCCCGAGCTGCTCGGGGCCAAGCTCGCCACCTCGGAGGAGCTGTCCCGGCGGCACGACTGGTATCTCGCACTGATCGACCTGCTGAAGGTTCGTGCGCGGACGGTGCACGACATCGTGCGCCAGGCGATCCCCTATTTCGGCGGCGCGATCACCTACGATCCCGACGCGGTGGCCAAGCAGTGGAAGGACCGCGCGGCGGCGAGCGACATCCTCGGGGCGGTGCGCGCGCGACTGGCGTCGCTGCCGCGCTGGGAGGCGGAGGCGATGGAGGAGGCGCTGCGCGCGCTCGCCGAAGAGCGCGGCGTGGCGGCGGGGAAGATCTTCCAGCCGCTGCGTGTGGCTCTGACCGGCATGACCGTGAGCCCGGGGATCTTTGATGTGCTCGTCGCGATGGGACGGGAGCTCGCGCTCGCCCGCCTCGACGACGCTCGCGGCTTTCTCGGTGGGGAAAACGACTGTTGACCGTCGCGACCGCCTGATAGTACATTGCCCGCAATAGAGGTCACCGGGAATCCAGTACGGGTTCCCGGTTTCCATATCTCCGAGGGGCCAATGACGCAGGCGCTCACGGTCATCGAGCGGAAGGTGTACCACTACCTCCTCGATTTCCTCACCGAGAACACCTACCAGCCCAGCGTTCGCGAGATCGGGCGCAAGTTCCGGATCAAGTCCACCAAGACGGTCTCGGAGATCTTGCAGTCGCTCGCCAACAAGGGGTACATCGAGCGCGACCCCTCGCGCTCGCGTGGAGTACGCCTCCTTGGCTACGAGGGTGTTCGCCGCACCACACCCGTTCCCTTCTACGGACGCATCGCCGCCGGCGAGGCGCCGCTGATGACGGACAACCGTGTCGGCTTCATCACCATGGACCGCCGCTTCGTGCCGAACGAGATGGCGTTCTTCCTCAAGGTGATGGGCGACAGCATGTGCGAGCGCGGGATGTTCGACGGCGACTACGTGATGGTCGACCCGGAAGCCACGCCGAACGATGGCGACGTGATCGCCGCGCGGCTGGGCGGCGACGGGACGGTGAAGACGCTCCAGCACCGTGGTGACACGATCCTGCTCGTGCCGGCCAACCCCGCCGAGGAGATCATCGAGGTCGGGCCGGGCGATGACTTCAGCGTGCTCGGGAAGGTGTGCGGCGTGTTCCGGCCGTTCCAGGAAATGGAGCCGGCGCCGGAGGGCGAACCGACCGCGGAGTGAGCGCGCGCGACGACGCGCGGCCGACGAACGACAGATCGCGGAGCCCGTGTCTCACGGCTCCGCGATCGCTTTTTCCTCCGCCTTCTTCTTCTCCTGCTCCTTCCGTTTCATCTCCGCGTCGTGCTCGCGCTGCTTGCGCTCGCGGATCTGCTTCACCGCCTTCTGGAAGTCCTCCTCGTTCATCGCCCGCTGCGCCTGCTCCATGATCTCGTTGCGCTGGGCGTTCAGGGCCCGCTCCTGCTGCACCTCGGTGGGATTCCCCCCCTTGTTCAGCGGGAGGAGCGCGAGGATGGCCGTGGGGAGACTGAGATCGCCGATGTAGATCTTCTTCCGGTCGATCCCGTACTTCTTCCCGTTCTTCTTGAAGGTCCAGTCGCCAGGGGCGCGCCCCGCGTGCGCCGCGATCTCGGCCAGCGAGTCGTTGTGCGCGGCGATGCGGGAGGCGAGCACGCTGTCGAGCGCCTGCACGGCCCCGCGCGGCGTTCCCACCGCATCGGGAGGGAGCCAGACGCGCGGATCGTCGAACGACGGAGTGATCCCCCGCTGGAGCGCACCGACGCCGCCGGCACCGCCAGCCTCGCCGGCTCCTCCGCTCTGCCCCGAAGGGCTCGGCGCGGCTGACTTGGCGGGCGGAGCCGGCGGAAGCGTGCTCGGCACGGCGCGCGGCGCCACGAGCGGCTTCGACGGCGCGGCCGGCGCCGCGGGGCGGGCGGGCGGCGCGCTCTGGGGAGCGCGACCGCCACCGCCGCTCGGCAGCGCGATGTAGCCGATGCGCTCCTGGGGAGTGTTGGCGGATGGCTCGGGGTGCATCCACTGGCGGAACGGGACGGGGATCGACAGCACCCACAGCAGTGCCACGCCCAGCACCACGTGCAGGGCGACGGAGACGAGGAGGGAGCCGTCGGGGCGCCGTTTCACGCGATGCCCGCCCCCGAGCCCGCCAGCACCCGGCCCGCGCGACCCGCCGCCTCCGCGATGCGCCCCGGCGACGTGATGAACGACACCCGGATGAACCCCTCCCCCGCCGCGCCGAATGCCGATCCTGGAGTCACCACCACGCCCTCCTCGCTCAGAAGCCGCTCGGTGAACGCTGCACTCGCGATGCCAGCCGGGAGCGGAAGCCACAGATACATCGTCGCACGGGGCGCCTCGCAGGCGAATCCCGCCGCGCGAAAGGCGCGCACCGCCGCATCACGACGCTCGGCGAACACCGCCACGTTCCGCGGCACGAACTCCTCCCACACACCGAGCGCCGCCGCTCCAGCCGCCTGCACGGCCAGGAACGCGCCCGTGTCCACGAACGACTTCACCTTCGCGAGCGTTCCGGCGATCTCGGGGCGCGCCACCGCCCACCCGCAGCGCCACCCCGTCATGTTGTACGTCTTCGAGAGCGAGTGGAACTCGATCGCGACGTCGCGCGCGCCGGGAATCTCGAAGATGCTCGGCGGCCGGTATCCGTCGAACGCGAGCTCCGAGTACGCGTTGTCGTACACCAGGAGCAGGTCGAGTTCCCGGCAGCGCGCCACCAGCCGCTCCAGGTACTCGAGCGGTGCCGTCGCGGCGGTGGGATTGTTCGGGTAGTTGACGTACACGAGTCTGGCGCGCCGCAGCACATCGGCCGGGATGTCGTCCAGCTCGAGCAGGAAGTCGCGCTCCGCGCGCAGCGCGTGGACCCAGGGCGTGCCGTCCGCCAGGAGCGTCCCTCCCACGTACGGGAGGTAGCCCGGCTCGGGAACGATCGCCACCTCCCCGCGCTCGAGGTAGCCGAGCGCGATGTGGGCGAGCCCCTCCTTGGAGCCCAGGAGAGGGACCACCTCGCGCAGCGGTTCCACCGTCACCCCGAAGCGGCGCGCCATCCATTCCGCCACCGCCCGCCGGAACTCGGGGAGGCCGAGCCCGAACCCGTAGCGGCTCATCGCCGGCTCACGCGCCGCGCGCGCCAGCGCCTCCACCGCCACCTGCGGCGGCGCCAGATCGGCATCCCCCGCGCCGAGATCGATCACGTCCACCCCGCGCGCGAGCAGCTCCCGCTTCCGCTGGGGGATGGCGGCGAGGGAGTAGTCGGGGAGAGATAGGAAGCGAGAGGAGAGGCGGGGCATGGTTGAATGATACCGAGGAGGAGGGCTCGGGGTTGGGGAAGGTAGGATTTGGTCGCTAGACCACCAAAGAACGTGTGTGGCGTGTGGGAGACTGACGGATAGAGGGGCGAGGTACGGC
>DASTSH010000208.1:0-6480 GCA_035760785.1 Gemmatimonadaceae bacterium
CGGGCAAGCTCCGGCGGGAGGCGTGATGCACATGCCTATCACTTTGACGATCACCCGCCCGGAAATCGCTGGCGGGCTCAGGAGTGGAAATGCTTACGCTGCATAGTGACCCGGCTGGGACTCGAACCCAGGACCTACGGATTAAAAGTCCGTTGCTCTACCAACTGAGCTACCGGGTCTCACGCCAGACACTCACGAGTGGACGTCACGCTGTAAGCTAGCGATCTGGAGGCGCCGCGCCACCTCTCGAGGGGGTGAGCAGAGACATGCCACCTCTGCGCCTCGCGGGCGTAGAACCCTCCGTGTCCACCGATTCCCCCGACACCCACCACGGAGCTCGCCCGATGTACGCGGCGATCGAGGCCGTGCTCGCGCACCAGGAGGGGGCGTTCCCGGCTCACCTCCGCGTCGAGACGCGTCCGCTGCACGGCGGGCTGGAGGCCACGAGCATCGACCGGATCACGGCACGGTACCGCGACGCCCGGAGTCGTGAGCGCGTCGCTCACCTGGTCGTGAAGCGCCTGGCCGGCACGGCGATGCGCGAGGCGGGCATCTACGAGCGGGTCGTGGCGACACACGCAGCCGATCTCGCGCCGCGCATCTACCACGTGCAGCGACTCGAGCCTGAACGGGCCGCCATCTACATGGAGGCGCTGCGCCCCGCCCGTGCGTGGCCCTGGCGGGAGCGACACGCCGCGCAGCGCGTGCTCGAATGCGTCGCCTCGCTCCACGCGCGCACGGTCGGCCTGGAGTTGATCGCCACGCTCCCCGCCTGGGACTACGAGGCGGAACTGCAGCGCACGGCGGCCCTCACGCTCGAGCGACTCGAGCGACTCCGCCGGCGGCCGACGCTCTGGCGCTTCCGGGACGCGCTGCGCCGGACGCGACGACTGGTCGATGCGCTTCCCGCGCTCCGGCGAGAGCTGCTCTCGCATCCCGCGTTCGGCCGCGCCATCGTGCACGGAGACCTGCATTCGGGGAACGTGCTGCTACGCCGACGTGCAGGGCGGCTCGTGCCCGTCCTGCTGGACTGGGGGCGTGCACGCGTGGGCTCTCCTCTCGAGGATGTGAGCTCCTGGCTGCAATCGCTCGGCACGTGGGAGCCGGAGGCTCGGCGGCGTCACGACACTCTGCTCGCGAGCTATCTCTCGGCCCGCGGCATGGAGCCGCGGATCGACACCGGCACCAGGGCCGCATACTGGCTGGCCGGCGCCTCGAACGCGCTCGCCGGCGCGCTGCTGCACCACCTCTCGGTGGTGCTGGACGAGCAGGTGCCCGGCGCCAGGCGCGCGAGCGCCGCGGCGCTGGCCGGCGAGTGGGTCCGGGTCCTTCGACGTGCGGACTTCTTCTGGAGCTGATGGTCCGAGCGCGTCCGCCACCTCATCCTTCAGCCGAATCGAGATGCGAGCGATCGTCGAAGACGAGCGCCGTCGCCACGCCATGCCGCCACGCGATCTCCGTCAGCGACGCGTTGCCTGGGCGGTACAGATCCCACCGCGCCGCACCGGCGCCGTGCACCGCGCCGAGCACCTGACTGATGACTCCCGCATGGGTGATCAGCGCGATGCGCTCGCCGCGATGCGCCAGCGCCAGCGCGTGAATCGCGCGGAGGCACCGGCAGCGGAGCTCGCGATAGCTCTCTCCCGCCGGCCAGCGGAAGCGGTCGTCGTCGTGTCGCAGATTGGCGGCCCACAGCTCGGGGTATCGTTCGCGGACCTGCGTCAGCGGCAGCCCGTCCAGCTCGCCGCAGTCGATCTCCTGGAGGGCGCGGCAGACCCGCACGGGGCCGAGTCCCACGTCGGCCAATGCGGCGGCGGTGTCGTACGCCCGGCGCAACGGGCTCGAGTAGATGGCGGCGAACGGGGGGCCGCGACGCAGCCGAGCCCGCAGGCGGCGGATCTCGTCGTGGCCGCGCGCCGTCAACGGCACATCGGTCCGGCCGCTCAGGCGGTCGCCGCCATCGCCGCCGCTCGCGGAGGCACCGTGTCGAATCAGCATCAGTCGCGTGATCACCGGCGCTCCCGCTCCATGTCGCGTGACAGCAGCGATTCCGCCATCTTCGCGCCATCGCGTGCAGTGCCACTCGCCGGAACAGGAGGTCGGTAGATGACCGAAACGGATCGACCGCCCTCGACTGCAGCCGCCACCGTCGGACCTCCGCCGGCCGAGCCGCTCGTCGAGCGGCTCCTCGCGCCGTTCCGCCGCTTCGCGAGCATCACGTCGGCCGGCGGGATCGTTCTCCTCGGCACGACGGTCGTCGCGCTCGCGTGGGCGAACTCGCCGTGGGCGGACGGCTACCGGCATCTCTGGGAGATGCCGCTGATGCTCGGCATCGGCGGATGGAGCATGCGCGCGACGCTGCACCTGCTGATCAACGACGGCCTCATGGCCGTCTTCTTCTTCCTGGTGGGGCTGGAGATCAAGCGCGAGGTGCTGGCCGGCGAGCTCAAGTCGCTGCGCACCGCCGCGCTGCCGATGCTCGCCGCCCTCGGCGGCATGATCGCGCCCGCCGTGCTGTACGCCGTCGTCAACGTCGGCGGACCCGGCGCGCCGGGGTGGGGGATCCCGATGGCGACGGACATCGCGTTCGCGCTCGGCGTGCTGGCGCTCCTCGGCGAGCGGGTGCCGGTGGGGCTCAAGGTGTTCCTCGCCGCCCTCGCGATCGTCGACGACATCGGCGCGGTGCTCGTGATCGCGCTGTTCTACTCGAGCGGCGTGTCGTGGGTGGCGCTCGGCGCCGCGGCCGCGTTGCTGCTCGTCGCGGCGGGAGCGAACCTCGCCGGCGTCCGGCGCCCCTGGGCCTACGGCCTGCTCGGGCTCGCGCTCTGGGCCGCCGTGCTCGCGTCGGGGGTGCACGCCACGATCGCCGGCGTGCTGCTGGCGATGGCCATCCCCGTCCGGACCCGGATCGACGAGCCGGTGTTCCTCGCCAGCGCCCGACGCGCGCTCGACGACTTCGACGCGGCCGCCGTGGTGACGGCGACGGCCCCCGACACGACCGTGCTGTCGAACACCGAGCACCACACCGCGCTCGAGGAGCTCGAGACGCTCACCGAGCAGGCGCAGCCCCCGCTCGTTCGCATGGAGCACGCGCTGCAGGGCATCGTGGCGTTCGGCATCATGCCGCTCTTCGCGCTCGCCAACGCCGGCGTGGCCCTGAGCGGCGGCGCCGTGCGCGAGGCGGTGGCGCATCCCATAACGATGGGCGTGATGCTGGGACTCGTGATCGGCAAGCCGCTCGGCATCACGGGTCTCTCATGGCTGGCGGTGCGGACCGGGATCGCCGCCCTGCCTCGCGGCGTCTCGTGGCCCATGATCGCCGGTGCGGGAGTGCTCGGGGGCATCGGATTCACCATGGCGCTCTTCATCGCGGGGCTCGCGTTTCCCGACGGCGCACTGCTGGAGGCGGCGAAGCTCGGGATCCTCGCGGCGTCCACGCTCGCCGGCGTGACCGGCTGGCTCCTCCTGCGACGCCGTCCCGGGGAGTCATGACGCTCCGCGGTGGCAGCGCGGGCTGGCGGAGCCGGCCACCGGGCCTCGTTGGAACAGTGTTCCGTAGCGGATCCTCCAGTCCCGGCGCCCGCGATCGAGCGGCTCCGGGGCCCAGTACGACCGAGGCCACCGGCGCAGCGCGTGCGCATCTCCCTCGTACAGCTCCTCGATCCGATCGGCGACGGGCTCGAGCCCCAGCGCCTTGACCACGCGCGTCTTCACGTCGAGATCGATTCCCTGCACCAGGAGATGTCCGCCGGGGAGCAGGAGCCGCGCGATGTTGCGCAGGCCGGCCTCCGCCTCGGCATCCTGGAAGTGGCAGAGAATGTTGTTGGCGATCACGACATCCTGCGGGCCGATCCGCTGGAGTAGCGATGGATCGAGCACATTCCCCTCGACCCACCGCGTGCCTGCGGCGACCCACGGCTGGACTACCAGCGTCTCGCCATCCACCTCGAACAGGCCGCGACACGCGAGCTCGTCGATCTCGGCCGCGCTCAGCCGTTGCACCTCGCGTCCCGTGCGCGGATAGCACCCGGAGCGCGCCACGGCCAGCGCGCGCGCGGAGATGTCCACCCCCGTCGCCTCGATGCCCACGTCGGGGCATGCGCTGCGGATCATCCAGAGCGCCGAATACAGCTCCGCGCCCGTGCTGCATCCGATGGAGGCCACGTGGAACGTCGCGGTGGCGGCCCACCGGAGCGCGATGTCTCGCACGACCTCGCACTGCACGCGATTCCGGAGGAAGAACGTGTGCTCGTCGCCTGGGCGCCGGCGCTCCCGCGCGCAGTGCCAGCGCTGCACGTACGCTCCGCACACGCGCGCGAACCGGGACGAACGGTGGCGCACGAAGATCCACTGCGATGCCAGCTCGCGCGCGCGCCGCGGATACCCTCGCGCGCTCTCGGAGAAGGTGAGCGTGTTCCAGAGAATCCGCAGGACCCGTTGGACCGAACGCGCACTGCGGCGCGGAATGGACGAGACGGAAGCCATGGCGCGAGCCCTCCAGCATACACCGAGCGATCGCCACGCGGCGGGCGCCGGAGCGCGGCCGGCATTGCGGCGCGCGCGGGCATCCGCCATCAAATTCCGCCTATACTCTGTCCGATGCCGCGGCGAGGCAAGCTGGTCGCGCGACTCTCGCCGGCGTGCCCGGCCGGGAACGTCCCGTCACGCCGGCCCGCGCGCGCGGCGGAACTCGACGTTCCCGCACGTCGGGCATGCGTGCGTCTCCTCCACGATCCCGCCGAGCGCGGCGTCGATGTCCGGCGCATCGCGGCGGCTCGATGTCTCCACGAGCTTGTCCGCGTGGTGGTTCATCGCCGTGCCGCACCGGGGACAGGGCATCGGCCGTGTGGTCGCGGTCATGGTGCGCTCCCGCGCTGCGCTCAGGTGAGCGGAATGGTCTCGCGGCCGGTGCGGAGCGTCCGCGCCATCCACACCAGCTCGTCGAGGAACTTGTCGGTGCGCCGCACGAAGGCGTCGTCGACCAGCAGGCCGGCGTCGTCGAACACACGCCCCACGTTGCCGATGTTCACGTCCCAGAAGATCGTCACCAGCCCGAGCTCGCGAAGCACCGGGAGGAGACTCTGGATCACGCGCGTGCCGCCGAAGCTTCCCGCCGAGACGGCCACGATGCCGGCGGCCTTGTGGATGTACTCTTTCAGGCAGCTGTCGAGGACGTGCTTGAGAAGGCCGGGGAAGCTGTGATTGTACTCCGGGGCGACGATCACGATGGCGTCGGCGCGGAGCATGGCCTCGCCGTATTCCGGGCTGCGCACCCCCTCCCCCGCATCGTCCACCGGCAGCGGGAGCCGGGAGATGTCGATCACGTCGGTGGCGATGCCGTCGCGCAGGCGGATGCGATCCGCCACGAAGCGCGCCGCGTGCGCGCTCATGCGCCCCTTGCGCGTGGTCCCCAGCACTACGGGGATGGAGAGCGGGCGGGCCAACGGCGACGCGAGCGGACTCGGCTCCGCCCGCGCGCCGGCACTCCATGGAGAGGACGTCGGGATGGTCACGGAAATGCCTCCTCGGTGGGAGTGCCGCGCGTGGGATGCTGCCGGTAACGACACCAGCGCGGAGAGAGTTCCCACGCGAGATGCGCGCGCCGCGCGATCGGGCGGGAACCAGCGACCTGGGCGGGACATTTCCCCGTCGACGGCTTCATTCACCTACGAGGAACCCGCAGATGGACATTGGCTTCATCGGTCTCGGCGCCATGGGCAAGGGGATGGCGACCAACCTGATCAAGGCCGGGCATCGCGTGCGCGTGTGGAACCGCACGCGTGGCCCGGTCGACGAGCTCGTGGCGCTGGGCGCGGTGCCCGCGACGAGCCCGAGCGACGCGTTCGCCGGCGAAGCGGTGCTCTCGATGCTCGCCGACGACGCCGCGGTGCGTTCGGTGGTCGTGGAGAGCGGAGTGCTCGACCGCGCGCCGTCGGGGCTCGTGCACGTCAACCTGGCCACCATCTCCGTCGCACTGGCGCGGGAGCTCACGGAGCTGCACCGCGCTCGCGGCGTGGGGTACGTGGCCGCGCCGGTGTTCGGCCGTCCCGACGTGGCGGCCGCGGGGAAGCTCCAGATCGTTGCCGCAGGGGAGGCCCGGGCGGTGGAGCGCGTGCAGCCGCTGTTCGATGCCATCGGACAGAAGACCTGGCGCATGGGCGCGGAGCCGTACCGCGCGAACGTGACCAAGCTCGCGGGGAACTTCATGATCGTCTCCGCCATCGAGGCGATGGCGGAGGCGGCGGCGATGTCCCGGGGGAACGATGTCGCGGAGAACGAGCTTCTGGACGTGCTCACGGGCGCGGTGTTCACCGCGCCGTTGTACAGGAATTACGGTGCGCTCATCGCCGAGCGGCGGTACGAGCCTCCGGGGTTCAAGTTGGCGCTCGGCCTGAAGGACGTGCGCCTCGCGCTGGCGGCGGGAGAATCGGTGAGCGCGCCGATGCCGCTCGGGAGCCTGATCCGCGACAACATGCTCGA
>DASTSH010000209.1:0-6299 GCA_035760785.1 Gemmatimonadaceae bacterium
AGTTCAGACTTCAGGACTGACAGTTTTCGGACGTCTGAGTCGCCGTTCATCTGACCCCTGTCACCTCGCCCCTGCAAGCTCGACCCTGGGCTCATCCAGCAACGTCGCAATATCTCTTCGGCCACACAGATCCTGAGGGAAAGTTCCAGCCGCTGTCACCTATTCCTTGACCCCCTTCTCACGCAGCAGCTGCCACACCTTGAACGGCGTGATCGGAATATCGATGTGCCTGACGCCGAGGTGCCAGAGCGCATCGACGACCGCGTTGGCGATCGCCGGCGGCGCGCCGACGGTCGGACTCTCGGCGACGCCCTTCGCACCTAACGGGTGGTGCGGGCTCGGGGTGACCGTGCGATCGGTCTCCCACGAGGGCGTCTCCATCGCCGTCGGCAGCAGGTACTCCATGAAGCTGCCGCCCAGGATGTTGCCCTGCTCGTCGTACTGAATCTCCTCCATCAGCGCCGGCGCGAGCCCCTGCGTGAGCCCGCCATGGATCTGCCCTTCGACGATCATCGGGTTGATCACATTGCCGCAGTCGTCCACGGCAACGAATCGACGGACTTTCACTTCTCCGGTGCCTCGATCTATATCGACGACGGCGATGTAGCTGCCAAATGGAAACGTCAGGTTCGGCGGGTCGTAGTAGTGCACCGCCTCGAGCCCCGCCTCCATTCCCTGAGGATGGTTCGTGTACGCGGCGAAGGCGATCTCCTGAATCGTCTTCGCGCGATCGGGCGAGCCACGCACATGAAACTTGCCCGGCTCCCACTCCAGGTCATCCTCGCTGGCCTCAAGCAGATACGCGGCGATCTTGCGCGCCTTGTCGCGGATCTTGCGCGCCGCCATCGCGCCCGCCGCGCCCGCCGTCGGCGTCGAGCGCGATGCATAAGTTCCTAATCCATACGGCGCGGTGTCGGTATCGCCCTCCTCCACCTGCACATGGGCGGCCGGAATTCCCAGTTCCTGGGCGACGATCTGCGCGTACGTGGTTTCGTGACCCTGTCCCTGGGATTTCGTGCCGAAGCGCGCGATTGCCTTCCCCGTCGGATGAATGCGGATCTCGCACGAGTCGAACATCTTGAGGCCCAGGATGTCGAAGGTGTGCGACGGGCCGGCGCCGACCGCCTCGGTGAAGCTCGAGATGCCGATTCCCATCAGGTCGCCGCGTGCACGCTTCTCCGCCTGCTCCTTGCGAAGATCCCAGTAACCGATCTTCATCATCGCCAGCTCGAGGGCGGCCTTGTAGTTGCCGCTGTCGTACGACCAGCCCGTCGCCGAGCGATAGGGGAACTGATCCGGACGTATGAAGTTCTTCAACCGGAACTCGGCCGGATCGATGTTCAGCTCGTGCGCGGCGATGTCGGCAAGCCGCTCGATGGTGTGCACTGCTTCCGTGATGCGAAACGAGCAACGGTAGGCGACGCCGCCGGGCGGCTTGTTGGTGTACGCGGCGTCCACGGCGATGTGGGCCGCCT
This sequence comes from Gemmatimonadaceae bacterium, assembly GCA_035760785.1. Lineage (GTDB taxonomy): Bacteria > Gemmatimonadota > Gemmatimonadetes > Gemmatimonadales > Gemmatimonadaceae > JADGGM01. The sequence continues at coordinate 1,476 of DASTSH010000209.1, forward strand.
GCATGTCGTACGAGCCGGTCGCGATGCTGAAGAGCCCCGCTGGGAACTTGGAGGGATTGGCCGCGGCGTCAGCCGAGCCGTGATCGGCGAGCGTCTTGATGCGCATGCCGGTGATCGTACCATCCTTCTTGAGCGCCAGCTGAGCGTCGATGTGATAGTCCCGCGCGAAGGAGTCGGCCTGGAGATTCTCCATCCGATCCTCGATCCACTTGACCGGCTTGCCGAGCAGGAAGGAGACGGCGATGGCGATGACGTAGCCTGGATAGACCGGCACCTTGCCGCCGAACCCCCCGCCGATGTCGGGGGAGATGATGCGGATGCGCTCCTCGGAGAGCCCCACGTGCCCGGCCACGAGCGCCACCACCGTGCGCACGGCGTGCGGCGCCTGCGTGGTCATCCAGACGGTGAGCTTCTCGTTCGCCCGGTCCCAGCTCGCGACGCACCCGCAGGTCTCGATGGACGCCACGTGGATGCGCGGGATGTACAGGTGCTGCGACACCGTCAGCTCCGCCTCGGCGAACGCGCGCGCCGCCGCTTCCGCGTCCCCCGCCTCCCAGTGCCAGATGTGGTTCGTGTCGCGGCGGTCGGGACGCACGAGCGGCGCCCCCTGCTCGAGCGCGCGGTACGGGTTCACCACCGGCTCGAGCGGCTCGTAGTCCGCGTCCACCGCGGCGGCGCCATCGGCGGCGGCGTAGCGGCTGGTGGCGATCACCGCGGCCACCTCCTGCGACTGGTACACGACGCGGTCGATGGGGAGCACCATCTGGGTGTCGCTCATCAGCGTCGGCATCATGTGCAGATTGTACTTCTCCAGGTCGCGGCCGGTGATCACGGCCGCCACCCCCGGCGTGGCGAGCGCGCGCGACGCATCGATCGAGCGGATCCGCGCGTGCGCGTACGGGCTGCGGACGATGTCCATGAACAGCATGTCGGGGAGCACGACGTCGTCCACGTAGTTCCCCTTGCCGCGGATGAACCGCCCATCCTCCTTGCGCTTGATCGCGTGCCCCATGCCACCCACATCGGGGCTGGTCCGCTGGTGCTGCATGAGTCCCTCCCCCTGCTCAGGCGGTGGCGCCGGTGCGCTCCGCCGGCGGCGTGGCGAGCGATGGGACGGCGGTCGCGCCGCGCATCTCGGCCGCGGCGTGCTGGATCGCCTTGACGATGTTCACGTATCCCGTGCACCGGCACAGGTTGCCGGAGATGGCCGAGCGGATCTCCTCCTCGGTGGGACTCGTGTTCCGCTCGAGCAGCGCGGTGGCGGTCATCATCATCCCGGGAGTGCAGAAGCCGCACTGGAGACCGTGCTCCTCCTTGAAGCCCCGCTGCACCGGATGCAGCTGCCCGTCGCGCTCGAGCCCCTCCACCGTGCGCACCGCGCGTCCGTCCGCCTGGACGGCGAACAGCGTGCACGACTTCACCGGCCGCTCGTCGAGCAGCACGGTGCACGCGCCGCAGTGCGTGGTGTCGCAGCCGATGTGCGTGCCGGTGAGGCGCAGCGTATCGCGGATGAGGTGCACGAGCAGGAGGCGCGACTCCACCTCCATCGTGTGGGGCTGGCCGTTCACGGTCACGGTGATGGTGTGCATGGACATGCTCAGTCCCTCCCCGCGGCGGCTGCGGCATCGCTCCCGCGCGCGCGTCGCTCCGCGGCGTGGAGCGCTCGCGCGGCGAGCACGCGGATCATGTCGCGCTTGTAGTCCGGCGTTCCGCGGCGGTCCTCCACCGGGTCGGCCGCCTGTGCGGCGAGCTGCGCGGCCTGCGCGATGGTCTCCGCATCGAGCGGCTTGTGGAGCAGGAACGCCTCGGCGGCGGTGGCCGCGATGGCCGTCGCGCCCACGTTGGTGAGGGCGATCCCCGCGCGCGCGCACGTCCCGTCCTCGAGGAGCGTCACCTGCGCCGCGACGCCGGCGGTGGCGTAGTCTCCCACCTTGCGCTCGAGCTTGCGGTACGCGCCCCCCGAGCGCGGCGGCGGCGCGGGGATCACGATCTCGGTGACGATCTCGTCGCTCTCGAGCGCGGTGGTGAACAGCCCCACGAACAGCTCGCGCACCGGGATCGCGCGCGAGCCGTGGCGCCCGCGCGCGACCACGGCGGCGTCGAGCGCCATCATCGTGGCGGGATGGTCGTTCCCCGGATCGCCGTGCGCGAGGTTGCCGCACACGGTGGCCGAGTTGCGGACGATCGGATCGGCCACCACGCGCGCCGTGTCGAGCAAGATCGGGTATCGCTCGCGGACCACCGCCGATCGCTCGAGGTCGGCCTCGCGCGCGAGCGCGCCGATGTGGAGCGCGCCGTCGCGCTCCTCGACGTAGGCCAGCCCCGGAATGCGGTTGATGTCCACGAGCAGGGAGGGAGCGGCGAGCCGCAGCTTGATCAGGGGGATCAGGCTCTGCCCACCGGACAGCACCTTGGCGTCGCCTTCGTGCGCGCCGAGCAGCGCGACCGCCTCGTCGAGCGAGGAGGGAGCGACGTAGTCGAACCGGGATGGGATCATGCGGCACCTCCGGCCGGCCGCGCGGTGGCGGCACACCGTAAGTGTGCGATCGCACTCCGACGTGTCAATACGGCGCCGCGCGCGCCGTGAGGCACGTGCTCTGCACGCGCCTCGCTCTCCCTTTCGCGACCGCGCCCATGACGCACACGCCGGACACAACAACACGGACATCGCCGCGAGCCGAGCGCGGATGACGCGGGCGGTGGGGGTCCGGTGGACCGTGGGCGACGTGAGTCCGTTCGGCTTCGAAGCGCTCCGCGCCTCGATGCGCGGATGCCGCCGGGTGTTCGGGGAGGACGCGCGGTACGCGGTGGTGGTGAACTCGATCTCCCCCGACGAGGCCCGCCGGCGCGTCGGCGAGGTGCCGGCGCACGTGGAGTTCCTCGCCGCGTCCGTGGACCAGATCCCGCCCGCGTTCGCCGCGCGCCTCGACCCGGGGCTGGCCGAGGGTGTGGCGTGGAAGCTCGCGCCGCCGCGCGTGTTCCCCGACCGCTTCGAGCTCGCGCTCGACAACGATTGCATCCTGTGGGAGATGCCGACGGCGGTGCGCGCGTGGCTGGATCGCGGCGAGGGGTGCGTGATCGCCGAGGACGTGCAGGCGTGCTTCGGACGATTCGCGCCGCTCGCGGGCGGGGCCCCCCGGAACTCCGGGATCCGCGGGCTGCCGCCGGGCTTCGATCTCGCCGTGGCGATCGCCGGGGTGCTGCGCGAGCACCCGGCGCCGATCTCCTCGGAGCTCGACGAGCAGGGGCTCCAGGTGGCCGCCGTCGCGCGCGCGGGAGCACAGTGGGTGGTGGGGATCGACGAGGTGTCGATCTGCTCGCCGTTCCCGCCGCACCAGCCGGAGCTCGGCCGCTGCGGCGCCCACTTCGTGGGCGTGAACGTGCGGCACGCACCATGGGAGCTCGACGGCCGTCCGGCCGTGGAGTGGCTGCGAGAACACTGGCTGCGCTGGCGCGAGGAGGTGCTCGCCCGCACCGGCGCACCGGAGCGCGTGGCCGTGTGAGGGGAGGCGCCCGCACGCGCCGGAACGAAGCTCGGCGCGGGGGGTAGGAGCGCCAAGATCTCCTCATCGCAGGGCGACCCCCTTTACATAGCGCCCTGGCGCGAACGATCCTTCTCATTCCCGACACGCCCGCGTCGGTTTCCCGACTTTCCCGCGCGGCCCGTGGACCCTAGGTTGGCGTAGACCTTTCCGCTGCCCTGGTCCACGAGCTCCGTCGGTGCATCCGTCACCGCGCGGCTCCGGCGGAAGGGCTACCATTGGCGCGTTCTCATACGTGCCGTTCGGTACCCCTCGCTCGTCATCCCAGGGAGAGCGGGACGTGTCGCCGTTGCAGCGTACGTACGAGCTGCCGACCCTGCTTTCGCGGACATCACTAGTGATGTCCGACGATCGCTGCCGCCCGTCGGTCGCCCGTGCACCGCCCCGTTCTTCACCCCGTCGGAGGCCTCTTCCGTCACCGCCCGATCCGTTCCCCCCAAGCCGCACCACCGTCGTACATGAAGCGCACCGATCTCCTCCCCCTCCTCCTTCTCCTCCCCCTTCTGGGCTTCGTGACCCTCCAGGTCATGCAGGCCTCGAGCACGACGTCGGTCGCCCAGGCCGCCGTGCTCGCGTCCGATGGCAAGGCCGACGCGCGCCAGGGCGCGCGATACGCCGCGAGCGAGGCGAGCGCCTCGCCGCCGGTCGTCACCTCCGAGGCCGCCTCGCTCGCCGCCACGAACGCCGATGGCGATGCCCGCGACCTCGCCGACGTCCGCCGGCGCCTGGAGCTCGGCGCCACCGGCACCTACATCGGCGAGATCCTGCTCGAGCGCGATTCGGCGCTCGCCCGCTGGCCCGACCGCACGGCGCAGCCGATCCACGTCTGGGTGGGATCGGGGCGTTCGCTCGAGGGGTGGAGCGACGCCTTCCCCGCGCGCGTGCGCGAGGCATTCGACGAGTGGTCGATGCTCGGCATCCCGGTGCGCTTCGTCTTCGTGCGCGACTCGGTGGACGCCGAGGTGCACGTGAGCTGGATCGACCACTTCGACACGCCGATCAGCGGAAAGACGCTGTGGGCGCGCGACCGGAACTGGTGGATCGTGAACGGGAACATCACGCTGGCGCTGCACCACAACGGCGGCGAGGCGCTCGACGACAAGGCGATCAAGGCGATCGCGCTGCACGAGGTGGGGCACCTGCTCGGCCTCGATCACACCACGGACACGGCGAACATCATGACCGCCCGCGTCCGCGTGCGCGACCTGTCCCCGGCGGACCGGGCGACGATGCGGCTGCTGTACACGGTGCCGCCGGGATCGGTGAAGTAGGGGCTGGGGGT
>DASTSH010000210.1:0-10533 GCA_035760785.1 Gemmatimonadaceae bacterium
GGGGACGAGTGGGGTCACACGGGGCTCCAGGGATGAGCGGAGGATCGGAGCGGGACTCGAGGGCCCCGGTGAGAGGGGGGCCTCGGGTTGGACAACTCAGGAAGGGGGCATCCTTAGTGGGTGGGACCTGGTCGCTAGAAAACCGTGAAACGCGTGTGGCGTGTGGGGGACTGACGGAAAGAGGAGCTAGGTAGAGCGCGAGTAGGGCGGGATGTAGAGAGAGTCCACCTACCGCCGCGCCTACACGCGCCGTACCTCCCTCCTCTACCCGTCAGTTCCCCACACGCCACACGCGTTCCACGGTTTTCTATCGACCAGGTCCCACCCACTAAGGATGTCTCCTTCCTGAGTTGTCCAACCCGAGGCCCCCCCTCTCTCACCGGGGCCCTCGCGTCCCGCTCCGATCCTCCGCTCATCCCTGGAGCCCCGTGTGACCCCACTCGTCCCCGCGCGCGTGGTCGAGCTCCCCGAGCCGTCCCCCGACTTCAGCGATCCCCGCTGGGTCGAGCGCATCCGCGCGGGGGACGCCGAGGCGTTCGAGCGGGTGTTCCGCGCGTTCCACCCCACGCTCACGGCGTGGATCGCGCGGCGACTCGGCTCGCGGGCGGTGGCCGAGGACATCGTCCAGGATCTCTTCCTCACGCTCTGGCGCGGTCGCGAATCGCTCGAGGTGCACCGGTCGCTCCCGCACTACCTCTACGTGGCGGCGCGCAACCGCGCGATGAACCACGTGAAGCACGAGCGGGTGCGGGAGCAGTGGCGCGAGAAGCAGTCGCGCAACGAGCCGCCCACGAGCGATGACGGAGACGCCGAGCTCGCGCTCGCCGAGCTGACGGCCGCGCTGCGCGAAGCGATCGAGCGGCTCCCGCCGCGCTCGAGGGCGGTCTTCCTCATGAGCCGGCAGCAGGGGAAGACGTACGCGGAGATCGCCGCCGCGCTCGGGATCGCGCGGAAGACCGTGGACGCGCAGATGGGGCGCGCGCTCCGGCTGATCCGCTCGCACGTGAAGGATCTTCTCCCCTGACCTCGGGCGCCGGTGGCGTCGACCGACGCGATCACCGGCACCACTAAGGATGTCCCCCCACTTCGCTGTCCATCACGTGCACGGTCGCACCCGCCGCTCGCCGCGGCGATGCACCGACCGGCACGGGCGCCGCGATCGCGCGCGCCCGGTACGTACGACCACGAACGGTGACCGATGAGCGACGAGCAGATCGACTGGTCGCGGTTGGCGAGATGGCTCGCCGGCGAGAGCAGCGCCGCCGAGGCGGCGGAGGTGCGGCGCTGGCTCGACGAGGATCCCGCGCGCGCGGCGCACGTGCGGGCGCTGGGCGACGTGTGGGAGCAGGCGGCGCTCATCCCCACGCCGGACGATGTCTCGGCGGCGTGGAGCAGGACCGCCTCGATGCTCGGGCTCCCCGCCGCGCCGCGACTCGTGCCAGCCGACCCGGAGCACGCAGTCGCGAGCGCGCACTCCGAGCGTGCGCGCCGGTCGGTGTTCGCGCCCACGACGGCGGTGCCGCGGCGCCGCGGCCGGATCGCCGGATACGCCGCCGCCGCGGCGGTGGTGGCGGCGGTGGGGATCGGTGCGGCGCTCCTGACGCACTGGCCGCCGGCCAACGACGCGCGGAGCACCGTGGCCAGCGCCACCACGTGGCAGGAGTACCGTACCGTGCGCGGCCAGCGCGCGGCGATCACGCTGCTCGACGGCACGCGCGTGCAGCTCGGGCCGGCGAGCCGCCTGCGCGTGGCGCGCGCCGCATCGCCGGCGCGCACGGTGGAGCTCGAGGGGGAGGCGGTGTTCGACGTGGTGCACGATGCCGCGCACCCCTTCCGCGTGGTGGCGAAGGACGGCGTGCTGGAGGACATCGGCACCACGTTCGACGTGCGCGCCTACCCGGGCGACGCCCACACGCTGGTGGCCGTGGCCGCCGGCGCGGTGGCGGTGCGCAGCAGGGTGGACACGAGCCGCCGCGCGGCGACGCTCGGTCCCAGCGATCTCGCGCGCGTCGAGAGCGATGGCAGCGTGTCCGTGGAGCACGGCGTGGACGCCTCGCTCTTCCTCTCGTGGACCGAGGGGCGACTCGCGTTCCGGCACGCCACGCTGCGCGAGGTGGTGGAGCAGCTCGAGCGGTGGTACGACGTGGACATCGAGCTCGCCGACTCGAGTCTCGCCCGGCGGCGGCTCACGGCGATCGTCGCCGCGCCGTCGCTCGATGATGCGCTCTCCGCGGTCACCTTCCCGATGGGACTCCAGTACACGCGGCACGAGCGGGTGGTGCGCATCTCCGCCCGCCCATGATCACACGTCCAGCATCCGGCGCATCCCTCCACCGACTCCCGAACATCGGAACCCGATGAACACCGTCTTCCGGACGGCGGCGGCTCTCCTGTGCGCGCTCGCGGCGCCCGCGCTGAAGGCGCAGGGCACGGGGGGCGACTCCTCTCCGCAGGCGGCCGCCGCCCCCGCCCCGTCCACCTTCGCGCCGCTCTCGGAGGCGCGCAGCGGACGCCGCGCCATGCCGGGCAATCTCCGGCGTCCCGTCACGCTCGACCGGGACAGCATCCCGCTCCAGCAGGCGCTGCTCGAGATCGCGTCGCAGGTGGATGCGGGGCTCTCGTACGACGACGCGCTGGCGGCGGAGCACCGCGTGGTGAGCGTGCACGTGAAGCGGCGGCCGGCGGCGGATGTGCTCGAGCAGTTGCTCCGCGGCACGGGGTGGATGATCTACGTCTCCCCCGCCGGGCAGGTGGCGGTGGTGCGGCGGCCGGCGCGGCGCGCGGACGCGCGCGGAGTCATCAACGGATCGGTCGTCGATTCCGTCACCTCGCGCCCGCTCGCGGGCGCGGTGGTGACGGTGCCGGGGGACAGCGCGGACATCGCGGAGCGGGACACGACGTCGCGGGGGATGCGCGCCGACGGGCTGCGGTTGAGCGCCGTGACGGACGACAGCGGGCGGTACTACCTCGTCACGCGACCGGGGCTGCGCACGGTGACGGTGCGGATGCTCGGCTACTCCCCTCAGTCGCGCGTCGTGGTCGTGGTGGACCAACAGGCGACGCACGCGAACTTCGCGCTCCGGATGGGGATGAGCCGTCTCCAGGAGGTGGTGACGACGGCCACCGGGCCGCGGCGGCGCCTGGAGCTCGGCAACGACATCGTGATGATCAACGCCGACTCGATCGTCGCCACGCAGCCCGTGCCGAACGTGACGGCGCTCCTGGAAGGGCGGGTGCCGGGGCTCCAGGTGCAGCACACGAGCGGCGCGCCGGGGGATCCGAGCCGGCTCCGCCTGCGCGGCGCCGGCAGTCTCACCCGCTCGAACGACCCGATCGTGATCGTGGATGGCGTGCGCGTGTACGCCGCGCAGTCCGACGCGCGCAGCGTCAACCTCGCGTCGCCGTTCGATCCCGCGGGCGCCGCGGCGGGGAACCCCGGCAGCTTCGGCGCGCCCACGCCGTCACCGCTCGACCAGATCGACGTCAACACGATCGAGAAGATCGAGGTGCTCAAGGGGCCGTCGGCGGCCACGCTCTACGGCGCCGACGCCGCGAACGGGGTGATCGTGATCACCACCAAACACGGCGGCGCCGGGCCGCCGCGCTGGTCGGTGAGCGCCGAGCGCGGGATGAGCTACATGCCGGGGCGGTACCCCGAGGGATGGTTCCGGTGGGGGCACAACACCTCCGATGACGCGCCGCGCTGGTGCCCGACCACGGACCTCGGATGCGTCGCCGACAGCGTGGTGCGCTTCCAGCCGCTCAACGATCCCGAGCTCACGCCGCTGGGGCACGGCAGCCGCACCGCGCTCACGTTCGGGGTGAACGGCGGCTCGGATGCGCTCCAGTACGCGCTCACCGGGAGCGCTTCGGAAGATGTGGGGCTGCTCCACCTCCCCGGCTTCGCGGCGCGGCAGTTCCAGACGGCGCAGGGGATCACGCCGCCGTCCTGGATGCAGCGGCCGCACGACTACAAGACCTTCAGCGGAACGAGCCGCATGACGATGCGGCTGGGGCGCGCGGCGGATGTGGCGCTCACCACGATGTTCAGCCGCGACGAGCAGCAGCGCACCTCGCTCGAGAATCAGCTCGGGGAGCTGATGTACACGTACGTGGATCCGGCGACGGGGAGCTACGAGACCGCCCAGTCGGGGGGATACTGGCCAGCGGACCGGCTCCTGAGCGACTTCTACCAGCGCTCCACCGACGTCGCCACCACGTTTCGCAACGTGCTGAACGTCGGCTGGCGCCCCCTCACCTGGCTCTCCGGCAGCGCCGATGCCGGCTTCGATCTGGTCAGCCGCGATGACGAGGTGCTCCTGCCGCGCGGCTACTCTCCCGCCCAGGACAGCGTGGGGATGTTCAACCGCGGGAGCGGAAGCTCGTTCGTCACCACGGTGAACGTGCGTGGGACGGCGATCGCGCCGCTCCCGTGGAGCGTGAAGCTCCAGACGGCGGTCGGCGCGAACTACACGAGCACGCGAACGAACGACGCGATGTTCTTCGGTACCGACATCCCCGTCGCCGCGGTGTCTCCGGATCAGGCGGCGTTTCGCAGCTCGGGGGAGAGCCGGAGCGAGCTGACGACGTTCGGCTGGTACGTGGAGCCGACGCTCAGCCGCAAGCGGATCTGGCTCTCGACGGGGCTCCGCCTCGACGGCGGCAACACCTTCGGCTCGCACGCGAAGCTCGCCGGCTTCCCGAAGGTGAGCGCGTCGTACCTCGTCTCGGACGAGCCGTTCTTCCCGTTCAAGCGGCTGTTCAACACGCTTCGCCTGCGCGCGGCGTATGGCCACGCGGGCGTGCAGCCAGGCGCGGGAGACCGCCTGCGCCTCTACGGCTCCCCTTTCCCCGCGCCGCTGGACTCGCAGGCGGTGAGCATCATCCAGCTCCAGACGCTCGGCAACACGAACCTGAAGCCCGAGCGCTCGACGGAGCTCGAGGGGGGCTTCGACGCCGATCTCCTCGACGACCGCGTCTCGCTGAGCGTGACCGGCTACCGGAAGACCCGCGAGGACGCGCTCATGCAGTTTCCGCTCCCGCCGTCGGTGTTCGGCGAGGGGGCGACGATCACGCGCAACATCGGCGTCATCCGCAACAGCGGCGCCGAGGCGTCGCTCAGCGCGCAGCTCGTGCGCAGCGCGTCGGTGACGTGGAGCGCGGAGGTGAGCGTGAGCCGCAACCGCAACATGGTCGTCTCGCTCGCGCCGGGGGTGGCGGGGCTGAACGCCGGCACGCCGGGGACGATCGGCTCGCTCTTCCGCCTCCAGGTGGGCTACCCGCTGTTCGGGATCTGGGCGCGCCCCATTCTCGGGTACTCGGACGTGAACCACGACAAGGTGCTCGAGCAGGACGAGGTGCTGGTGGGCGACTCGCTCGCCTACATGGGCGCGCCGACTCCCGACTACCAGGCGAGCTTCGGCACGGGCGTGAGCCTCTTCCGCGGCGCGGTGCGCGTGGACGCCGCCTTCCAGTACGAGCACGGGATGACGCAGATCGATGCGGTGGAGGTGGGACGCACGAGCGCCTCGCGCGCGCTCAACGATCCGACGGTGCCGTGGAGCGAGCTTGCGGGCGTGCTCGCGCTCTCCTACGACCTGGCGGGAGGGCTGATGGGGCCGGGCGCGACGCCGTACGGCGTGATCCAGAACGTGTCGCTGCTGCGGTTCAACAGCCTGTCGGTGGCGTACAACGCGCCCCCCGCGGTGGCGCGGCGCCTCGGCGCGAGCGCGCTCACGCTCGCGCTCCAGGGGATGAACCTCGGGCTCTTCTCGAGCTACCGCGGCAAGGACCCGAACGTGAACGCCTACCCGAACGGCAACACCGTGCTCGATGCCGGCCAGTTGCCAGCCCCGCGCACGTGGCAGCTCCGCGTGAGCCTCCAGTACTGACGCGCCCCCGCCGACATGTCTCGAATCCCACTCGTGTTGATGCTCGCCGCCGCGGTGGCGGCGTGCTCCCCCGATAAGATCGTCGGTTCCGGCGAGCTGCCGAACGGCGTCAACGATCCCGGCGCGACGAAGACGCCGCAGGGCGCGCTGGCCGCGTACCGCGGCGCCCTCGTGGACCTGGGCTCGGCGTTCGGCGGCTACACGCTCCCCGTGGCCGCGAACGGCTCGTTCATCGCCACCACCGCGCTGCTCTCCGACGAGATGCAGGCGGGGGACATCGGCGCGCCGGTCGGCACGAGCTCCGCCGCGGGACAGGTGGACGCACGCGTGCTGCCCGAGTACGTCGATCCCGCCACCGAGCCACCGCTCCCGTACCGGGCCACCTACTCCGCGCTCCAGGTGGTGCGCGGCCAGGCGCGACAGGCGCTGGGGCTGCTCGCCGACTACGGGCCCGACGGCTCCACGGCACTCCGCGGGCACCTCTACGCCACGCTGGGCTACAGCGAGGTGATGCTGGCCGAGTTGTTCTGCTCGGGGATCCCGCTCACCACGGTGGACTACGACGGGAACTACACCCTCCGTCCCGGCTCGAGCACCGACGAGGTGCTGGACGACGCGGTCGCGCTCTTCGACTCGGCGCTCGCGCTCTCCGCGGACAGCGAGCGCTTCGTGAATCTCGCGCGCGTGGGACGAGGGCGCGCCCTGCTCGACCTGGGCCGCTTCGCCGATGCCGCGCAGGCGGTGGCCGAGGTGCCCGACGGGTTCAGCTACGCGGTGAGCTACTTCGGCGCCGATCAGTACCCGTCCTCGAACTTCGAGAACTTCGCGTACGTGCCGCCGGGACTCGGCTGGTCCACGACGACGGTGGATCGCGAGGGGGGAAACGGGCTGGATTACATGACGAGCGACGATCCGCGCACGGCGTCGGAGGCGATCGGGACGAACCTTTACGGGTCGACGCTCTACCACCCGGACAAGTACGCCGGCGACGGCTCCAGCCCGATCGTGCTCGGCGACTGGGTGGAGGCCCGGCTCATCGAGGCCGAGGCCGCGCTCCAGGCGGGGGATGTCACCACGTGGCTGGCGAAGCTCAACCACCTCCGCGAGACGGCGATCGTGCCGGCGCTCGCGGACACGACCGATCCGGGGACGGCCGACGCGCGGGTGGATCTCACCTTCCGCGAGCGCGCCTTCTGGCTCTTCCTCACCGGGCACCGCCAAGGAGATCTGCGCCGACTCGTCAGGCAATACGGACGGCAGCCGGGCGCGGTCTATCCCACGGGTCCCTACCAGGGGGTGACCGGCGCCTACGGCACCGACGTCACCGCGCCGATCCCGGCGTCCGAGCGCGCGTTCAACCCCGAGTTCACCGGCTGCAAGAGCCGAGGCGCCTGATGAGAGCTTCGATCATCGATGCGAGACCGCTGGTGGCCATCGCGCTCGCCGGCGTGATGGCGGGGTGCAGCGGCGACGGCCTGGCGACGCAGCCGAGCGCGGACACGAGCCGGTTGTACTGGTCGCTGGCGCTCGATCACCACGCGGTGACGCTCGCGACCACGGCGCCGTACGACACCGTCCGGCTCACGGCGACGCCGCTGAATCCGTCCGGCGAGGCCATCGATGGGCTCGGCCCGGTCACTTACACGTCCACCGACCTGGAGCACGCGCGCGTGAGCGAGGACGGGGTGGTGCAGGCGCTCGCGGAAGGGACCAACATCGCCGTCGTGGCCACGCTGCAGGCGGGGAACGCGACGCACGTGGACACCGCGTGGGTGAGCGTCACGTCGGCCGCCGATCCCCGGCCGCTCGACAGTCTCTCGATCCACCCCGTGCCGCCGGACAGCGCGAAGACCGCCGTCGGCTTCGGCGGGGACAAGCAGCTCACGGTGACCGCGCTCGACGTGGACCGGAATGCGATGGCGGGGCTGCTGGTGGACTTTCGCTCGTCGGATCCGACCATCGCGACCGTGGACCGGCAATCGGGAGTCGTCACGGGGAAGCGCCCCGGCCAGGTCACGATCGTGGCGAGTGCCACGGCGTACGGCGCCACGCGCGCGGACACGCTCCCCTTCACGATCGGACTGCCGATCTTCTACAACGTGCTCGTGGAGCGCGCGACCGCCCCGGGCGCCGCGACGACCACGATCTTCTCGCCGGGCAGCGTCACGGTGGGAACGGGCGCGACGATCATGTGGATCTGGCAGCCGGACATCCCATCGACCGATCTGACGTTCGACGACCCGACCAACGTCGCGGCGTCGGATGGCGTCGGCCCGCTGCACTTCGGCGCCTCGGGGGCGGGGGACATTCCCGCGCCCACCGAGTGCACGACCACGGTGAACCCGTTCACCGCGCTCTTCGCCTGCCACAACGCGCGCACCTTTCCCGTGCCCGGAGTCTACCCGTACCGCAGCACGCTCACGGGCGCGACGGGGCGGATCACGGTGGTCGACGAGAGCGCCGCCTCACGGCGCCTGACGAGCGCGCTTCCTCGCCACGACTGACGTTCCGCATGTCATTCTCTCGTCGTGAATTCATGAAGGTGGGCGCGACGGCGGCGGCCGCCGTCGTGCTCCCGCGCTCACTGGCGCTGCCGCGTCCGGTCACGCTCGGGCGGCGGCCGGAGCCGATGCCGCCCATCGACGACCCGCGGCTGAAGGAGCTCGTGGCGCGGGGGCTCGACGCGGCGCGCGGCGCCGGGGCCGCCTACGCCGACGTGCGCCTCACCCACGCGCGGAAGCGGGACTTCCGCGGCGGGCCGGTGGTGAGCGAGGTGGAGGAGATGGTCGTGGGGGTGCGCGCGCTCGTGGATGGCTACTGGGGGTTCGCGAGCGGGCCGGTCTGGAGCCCCGACGAGATGGCGCGACTCGGACGCGAGGCCACGGCACAGGCCCGGACCAACGCGCTCGGGAAGCGCCGCGTCGTGGAGCTGGCGTCGGTGTCGGTGGTCCCGGACGGGCGCTGGGTGATGCCGGTGAAGATCGATCCCTTCGACGTGCCTCCGACGGAAGTGATGGATCACCTGCAAGGGCTGTCGCTTCACGCCGAGCGCACGCCGGGGGTGACGGTCGTCGCCAACGACTGCTCGTTCACGGTGCAGGAGAAGGCGTTCGGCTCCACGGACGGGAGCTACTGCGCGCAGCGCACGTATCTCACGTCCGGGGAGTTCGCGATCAAGGTGACCGATGGCGACCGGCAGGGGGCGGGCACGCTGGACTGCCTGACGCCCGCGGGACTCGGGTGGGAGCTGTTCCGCGACCAGCCGCTCCGCGAGCGGATCGCGCAACTGATCGCCGACATCAGGGCCGACATGAAGCTCCCGGTGAAGCCGGTGGATGTGGGGCGCTACGACGCGGTGTTCGATGCGCCGACGATGGCGGCTCTCGTGGCCGAGACGATCGGGCGGGCGACGGAGCTCGACCGCGCGCTCGGTTACGAGGCGAACGCGGGGGGGACGAGCTACCTCGACGATCCCCTCGCGATGCTCGGGAGCTACCACGCCGGCTCGCCAAGCCTCACGGTGAACGCCGACCGCTCGATGCCTGGCGGAGCGGCCACGGTGAAGTGGGATGACGAGGGCGTCGCGCCCGATGACTTCGCGCTCGTGAAGGATGGGGTGCTCGTCGACTTCCAGACCACGCGCGAGAGCGCGGGGTGGCTGAAGGACTACTACACGAAAGCGGGGCGCCCTGTCCGCTCGCACGGGTGCGCGAGCGCGCCGTCGGCGGTGGAGGCGCCGCTCCAGCGCGCGCCGAACCTGACAATGACCTCGGGGCGGGAGCGCCTCGACTTCGACGGCCTGGTGGCCGGCCTCGCCAGCGGGATCGCCGTGAAGGGGGCGGCCATTACGATGGACTTTCAGCATCTGAACGGCATGGGGCTGGGGCGCGTGTACGAGGTCAGGAAGGGGAAGCGCGTGGCGATCATCGCTGGCGCGGGGCTCCTCTTTCGCGCACCGGAGCTGTGGAAGGGATTGTTCGCGGTCGGCGGGAGCTCGAGTCTCCAGCGGTACGGGCTGACGTCGCGCAAGGGAGAGCCGGCGCAGGCGCACGTGTCGAGCGTGACGGCGCCCCCGGCGGCCTTCAGGCAGATCACCGTCGTCGATCCGCTGAGGAAGGCATGAGCGGCGCACGACGGGATGGCGCGCCACGGCGGCTGGCCGCCTGGGATGATCGCGACCGGATCCTCTCGCAGGCGGAATGCGCGGCGATCGTGGAGCGCATCGAGCGCTTCACGCGGGGCGGCGGCGACACCGAGACGCGCGTGCAGAGCTGGTGGGCGGGGGAGCTGCGCTGGGCGCGGAACCGCGTGAGCCTGGCCGGCGACCGGCGGGACATCGTCGTCCAGGTGATGCGCACGATCCGAGGCGCGCAAGGGATGGCGGCGACCAACCAGCTCGATGACGTGTCGCTCGAGGCGACGGTCCGCGCGGCCGAACGCGCGGCCCACCTCGGGAGCACCGATTCGCGGGACTTCGATGAGCCGCGACCGCCCTTCACGTACGCGAAGACGGCCATCTGGAGCGACGTCACGTACGGCCGCACCGCGCCCGAGCGCGGAGCGGCGGCGCGCGCGCTCATCGATCCGGCGGAAGCGGCGGGGATGCTCTCGGCCGGCTATCTCGCCGTGCGCGCCGAGACGA
>DASTSH010000211.1:0-3842 GCA_035760785.1 Gemmatimonadaceae bacterium
GGAGTGCTCCGGTTTCGGCGCGAGGTCCGTGAGGCCGAGGAGGGCGGGGAGGACGAAGGGGAGGAGCATCGGGGGCTGGGGGCCGGGGGCCAGGAGCCAGGGGGATTCAGGGAGCGGCGGGATCGGGGGCCGGGAAGATCAACGACAGGGAATGGTGGAAGGGGGCAGCGGCGGGTGCGGTCCCGATCCCGTCTCCTCCCGGGATCCCCCTGGCCCCCGGCCCCCGACCTCCGGCCCCGAGCGAGCCCCTACCGCCGCTCCATCGCGTCGCGAATGTCCAGCAGGATCTCGAAGTACAGCTGCTCGCGCCGGTAGGCGAAATCGAGCGTCGCCATCTGCGCGTCATCCTCGTTGGCCTTGGCGCGCTGGAAGGCCTCGGTGTACATCTCGTCGAGGTTGGCGAGAATGCGTTCACGGGAGCGGGACATGCCGATCGTCTCGAGGGCTCGGAGTATGAGGCGTGGGGGTTCCACTTCCGCCGGCGCGCGCAGGTGGTCATCGGCCTGCTTCAGGAGGAACCGCTTGGCGGCTCCCATCATCGCGCGACGTGGATTGAGGGGCTCGGGCATTGAATCGTGAGGCGGTCTTCGCGCGCGATGGACATCGCTGCGTGTACTGCGGCCAGGTGTACCTGGCGGACGAGCTGACGGTGGATCACGTGCAGCCGCGGGTGCGCGGGGGCGACCGCTCCGGTGGCAACTTAGTGACCGCGTGCAGGGCGTGCAACACGCTCAAGGGGCACCGGAGCGTGGCCAGATTTCTCCTCGATGACCCCGCGCGCCGCGCGAACTTCTTCCGCTTCGCCACGGCGGTGTGGGAGCGGCACCTGCGCGCGGTGCGCGAGGCGATCGAGCGGGCCGAGCGGCGGCGGTAGCGGCGCGCCGCTCCACCCGTTTCCGCGACGCGGACGGCGTGGCACCCCCCGTGCAGTCGCGGGTATCATCTCCACGGAACATTGAAGGGGAGTAGCCACGCGGGCCTGGGGGTCCGCGCGGCCGGATCGTCAAGACTGCGCCGTTCGCGCGAGCATCGCGGGGCGCACGGTCCGGCCGGGTCCTCGGATCAGGCGAGACCTTCGCGAGTCCGGGCATGTGCCCGGCATGCGCGCGAGGGCTCGCCTGTCGCGCATCACATGGACCGGAGGATCGCCATGAACAACATCAAGGTGTTCGTGCTGATGGCGGGGCTCACCGCCCTGCTGATGGTGCTCGGCGGCTACATCGGCGGGCAGAGCGGGATGGTGCTCGCGTTCGTCTTCGCCGCCGCCATGAACCTCTTCCTGTACTTCTCGTCGGACAAGATGGTGCTCCGCGCCTACCGCGCGCGCGTGGTGGACGCGCGAAGCGCGCCGGAGCTGTACGCGATGGTGGACCGCCTCCGCCAGCGCGCGGGGCTGCCCATGCCCACGCTCGCCATCGCCCCGCACGAGCAGCCCAACGCGTTCGCCACCGGGCGCGACCCGCACCACGCGGTGGTGTGCGTGACGGAGGGGATCCTGCGCACCGTCGGCCAGGACGAGCTGGAGGGAGTGCTCGCGCACGAGCTGGCGCACGTGAAGAACCACGACATGCTGCTCCAGACCGTGGCCGCCACGCTCGCCGGCGCGGTGAGCAACCTCGCCACCTTCGGCCTCTGGTTCGGCGGCGGCGACGACGATCACGCGAACCCGCTCGCGGCGCTCGCCATGGCGCTCCTCGCCCCGATCGCGGCCATGCTGATCCAGTTCGCGATCAGCCGGCAGCGCGAGTTCAAGGCGGACGCGGTGGGCGCGCGCATCTCCGGGCGCCCGCTCGAGCTCGCGAGCGCGCTGCGCAAGCTCGAGGCGACCGCGCACCGGATCCCGATGCAGGTGTCACCGAGCGCCGCGCAGCTCGCGATCGTGAACCCCCTCGCCGCCTTCGGCGGGCGCGGGATGGTGAGCCTGTTCTCGACGCACCCGTCCACCGCCGAGCGCGTGGCCCGGCTGGAGCGGCTGGCGGTGGAGATGCGCGGCGCGCCGGCGCTCGCCGGAGCCTAACGACTCCGCGCCAGGCGGCGCGCGGCGCGGAGCACCCGGTCGGCGTACTGGGTGGCCGATTCGTCCGCCGCGCGCCGCGGGAGCACGAACGCGGCATCCTCGGGCTGCGAGGAGTACGCGTCGTTCACCATCCGGTCGCCGCCGATCTCCGATACCGCGGCCTCGAACCGCTCCACCGCGGACAGGATGTCGGCGAGCTGGTCGCTCGTCTCGTCCCCCGTGAGCTCCACCCCCCGCGCGCGCAGCGTCGCCGCCACGCCGGCCGAGACCCGATCGCGCTCCACATCGCGATCGGGATCGAGCTCCCGCTGATGATTCTCCCACGCACGCGACCGTTCCATCGATCCACTCCTGTGCAGGTGACGCGTCCGGGGCACGGGCGTGTCAGCATCCGTGCCGCGCGCCGTCTCCGCCGAGCCGGTGGAACACCGCATCCTCCACCACGCGTCCTCCCTTCAGGTGCTCCACCACGATGCGCTCCAGCAGCGCCGGCGTCACTTCATGGTACCACACTCCGTCGGGATAGACCACCACGATCGGTCCACCGCTGCACACCCCGAGGCAGGGCGTCTCCCCCCGCTTCACACGGTCGGGCCCGAACAGCAGCCCCTCGCGCTGCAGCAGGCGCGGCAGCAGCGCGTACAGCTCGCGCCCCTCGTGCCCGGGCGAGCAGAAGCCGCCGGAGCAGATGAAGACATGTCGCGAATACGGTTCCATTCTCGGGGTTGGAGGTTGAGGGCCAGGGGCCGGGTGGATTCAGCGAACCGAGGGGCCAGGAGTCGGGAACTTCGAAGACAGGGAACGACGGGGAGGATTCAGGGGCATGTGCCGTCCCCGCCCCCGCCTCCCTGAGTCCCCCCGGCCCCCGCCCCCCGACCCCCGACCCCGAGTATCATACACGCATGCCCAGCCCCATCACCACGACCACCACGCGCCGCGTCACGTTCGAGAACGGGATCGCCGGCACGGCCACGGACGTCGCGGATGCCGCGCGGCCGCCGGTGCTCTACGTGCACGGCATGTTCGGGGGCGCGTGGATGTTCGACGCGTTCCAGCGCTGGATGGCCGCGTGCGGATGGCCCGGTGTGGCAATCGACCTGCGCGGACGCGACGGGAGCCGCCCGGTCGACGACATCGGGCGCGTCTCCATGCGCGACCACGTGGACGATGCGCTCGGCGTCGCGCGCGCGATGGGGCGCCCCATCGTCGTCGGCCACTCGATGGGCGGGCTGATCGCGCAGAAGCTCGCCGAAGCGGACGCGGTGCGCGCGGCCGTGCTGCTCTGCGCGGCGCCACCACGCGGGATCAGCGTGGCGAGCGCATCGCTGCTGGCGCGGCAGCTCAAGCACGCGCCGGCGCTCCTCCTCTCCCGCCCGCTCGTGCCCACGCGCGGCGATGCCGAGGCGCTGATGTTCAATCGCGTGCCGCCGGCGGAGCACGACGCCCTGTTCACGCGGCTCGTCCCCGAGAGCGGGCGCGCCGGTCTCGAGCTGTCGCTCGGCCTGATCGCGGTGGACGCGCGCCGCGTGCGCTGCCCCGTGCTCTCCGTGGCCGCGTCGGACGACCGGTTCCTGGCGCCGCGCATCGGTCGCGCCCTCGCCGCCCGCTACCACGCCGAGCTGCGGGAATACGCGGAGCACGGCCACTTCATCATCGGCGAGCCGGGGTGGGAGCGGGTGGCGGAGGAGGTGGCGGGGTGGCTCGAGTGCGCCTTGTCAGGGGCTGGGGGCCAGGGGCTGGAGGCCGGGGGGATCTCGGGAACGGCGGGATGAGGGGTCGGGAACGACAAGAGCAACGATGCGGAAGTGCGACGGGGCGCTGGCGA